>JAPLJY010000305.1 GCA_026388345.1 Deltaproteobacteria bacterium | reverse complement strand
AGTTCAAAGATATCGGTTCTCCTGTCCGTGAAATGACGGCGGAAGAGCGATCCCTGATCCAGGGGATCGTGGATGACATCTACGATCAATTTGTCAGAACCGTTTCCGAAAACCGCAAAATTCCGTTGTCGAAAATCGTCCGACTGGCGGATGGAAGGGTTTTCATCGGCAGACAGGCGAAGGAGTTGGCCTTGATCGATGACCTCGGAGGCCTTAATGATGCCGTTCTTCTGGCAGGCCGGTTGTCGGGTATGAAGGAAAAACCTGAAATCGTCTACGGAATGAAGAAAAAGACGACCTTCTGGAGGTATATAATGGAAAATATGACGTCTGCCGTATCGGAGGAAATCAGAAGAAACGCGGTAGAATCAAGAGGTGCGCAGTATCTACTGCAATAGCAGTATGGGCCCGATCCGACAGTCATGATCCAAAGGGAGCTTATCCGTCAGGTTTACAAGGTTCAGTCATGACGTTTCGAACGATTCTTGTCGAAAAAAAAACCGGCTATGCCATTGTGACTCTGTACCGTCCCGGTGAGATGAACGCCCTTTCCTGTGAAATGCGGATGGAATTGGAGGATTGCTTTACCCGCCTGGAAGAGGATCATGAGGTTCGCGTCATCATTCTGACTGGAGGCGATTACGTATTCTCGGCGGGGATGGATCTCAAGGAGATGACCGGCATTCCCGACGTGGAAATCAGGGATTACTTCCTTTCCATCACCCGCTTTCTGAAGAAAATCTATTTCTGCAGAAAGCCTGTCATTGCGGTTGTAGGCGGAATTGCGCTTGGCGGCGGTTTCAATCTCGCGACCGTCTGCGACCTGATCATTGCCTCGGAGAGCGCGATCTTCGGCCATCCCGAACTGAGGTTTGGAATAAATCCTCTTTTCAATCCGCTCCGGCAGATCATCGGTATGTCCAAAGCGAAGGAAATCACCATGCTGGGTGAGCCGATCGGTGCCAGGGAGGCCTTGCGGATCGGTCTTGTGAACAAAGTGGCCCCGCCGGAGAAACTGATGGCGGATGCAGAGTCCATGGCGCGGGAACTGGCCAAGCGCTCACCCGAAGCAATCGAAGCCGTCAAGAAGATCTCCGATATCGCCCCCCGTCTGGACAAGGGATCGGCTCTGGATTTTGAAATGGATGTGGAGGCGCTCCTTTTTTCCAGAAAGGAAAGAAAGGAACACATGGCTGAATTTATGGAAGCCCTGAAGAATCGAAAAAAACAATAAGCGGAACCCTCTGTTTCATTCCACTTGCGGATCGATCCGCGGGATGCCCCTCAAATCATATCCCATTCACTGTTCGGTGATGCAAAATCACGGAGTTGATCTCTTCTCTTCTTGTGCTGTAATTTTTTCAGAGCCTTTGCTTCGATCTGCCTGATCCGCTCACGGGTGACACCCATCATTTCGCCGACCTCTTCCAGCGTGAAGGGTCCGAAATTGCATGCGACCCAAGTACAGTTAAAAAAGGTTTCATTCTTCAGATGCCATTCGCAGGTGGCATCAAAACAGATTTCCGTGATCGAAGAACCCTTTTTCCTGCATTTATAAAGATTATTCAAGGCGTCCGTCTCCTTAAAAATTCGTTCTTCGGTAAGATAAGAATTCCCTTTATGTTTGTCAATCACAAACAACATACGATAATCCGGATATGAACCCCGGGAAAGGCCCGGGTCTGTTCACGGCACAGTCAACCTGAGATGATCAGTACCCGACTGCCTGTCCGTCTTTTCTCGGATCCGACGCTGCACAATAGCCGTCGGACAGGCGGTAGATGATCTGGGCACCCCCGAAGACGGCGGCCGGCACATCACCCGTCAGGATATGCCCCCGCTTTTTCAGTTCATTCCGGATTTCGGCTCCGAAGCCCGCTTCCAGTGAGAGGCGGGAATCTTCGGCGACATACCAGCGGGGAGCGTCTGCCGCGGCCTGAGGATTCTGATGACAGGCAAAAACCCGGATCATCATCTGGATATGACCCTGGGCCTGCATGTGGGCGCCCATGACCCCGAAGCTCATCAGGGGTGTCCCGTCCTTCATGACAAACCCGGGAATGATGGTGTGGTAGGGCCGTTTTCCCCCCTTGGCACAGTTCGGGTGACCCTCTTCCAGTGTGAAACCCTCGCCCCGGTTCTGGAGACTGATCCCGATGTCCGGAATGACGATTCCCGAACCAAAACCTTTGTAATTGGACTGGATGAAAGAGACCATCATCCCCTCTTCATCAGCGGTCGTCAGATAGACCGTTCCGCCATCCTGCGGAATCGTTGCCGAGGGGAACGAGGCACGGTCCATCCGGATGGCGTCGGCGATCCCTTTCAGAAAAGTTTCATCCAGAAGCGAGGAAGGTTCAACCGTCATCCAGGCGGGGTCGGCGATATGGTATTGCGCCGCGTCAAAAGCCTTTTTCATCGCCTCTATCTGGAGATGGAGGCTGTCCGGTGAATCGACCGGATATTGTTCGATGGCAAGGCGTTTCAGGATTCCCAAGGCGATAAGAACGGTCAGTCCCTGGCCGTTCGGCGGCAGTTCATGCAGCGTCATGCCGTTCCAAGTCTGAGACAACGGTGTCACCCATTCCGTAAGGTGTTCCGCAAGATCTTTCTCGGAGAAACAACCGCCGGTTTCTCGTGAAAAGGAGACGATTCTCTTCGCCAGTTCTCCGCGGTAGAGAGATTCGCCATGGGTCTCTGCCAACAATTTCAGGGTTTTCGCAAATCCCGGTGGCTGAAACAACTCTCCCGGGCGCGGTGCGCGGCCGCCGGGGAGGAAGGTAGCAGCGAAATGGGGAAAATCGCGATACAACTCCGGGGTATGCGACCATTTTTCTGCGGTGACGGGTGCAACGACGAAACCGTGCTGCGCGTAACCAATGGCGGGTTCAAAAAGGTCGGGGAAGGGCAGCCTGCCGAACCTCCGGGAGAGTGTGGACCACAGATCCACAGCGCCGGGGACGGTCACCGCATCCCAGCCAAGCTGAGGCATCCTTGATCGTCCGGCGAAGCGGTTTGCAGACCAGGCCTGCGGCGAACGGCCTGATCCGTTCAGTCCGAAAAGTTCTTTTCCGTCCCAGACCATGGCGAAGGCATCGCTGCCGATCCCGTTGCTCGTTGGTTCGACGACGGTCAAGGTGATCGCGGCGGCCAGGGCCGCATCCACAGCATTCCCGCCGCGAAGGAGCATTCGAAGACCCGCCTGGGCCGCGAGCGGCTGCGAGGTTGCCACCACATTCCGGGCGAAAACCGGCATCCTCTGAGAGGGGTAAGGAAAATCCCAGTTCAGCGTCATTTTGAATATCCTTTAAAAGCGGATCTTCTCCGCTGGTCTTCGCTCCGGTACGCAGACGCTTTCCGTCCCGCCCTCGTTCCACGAGGACTGCACATATAGACTTCAGTAGCATTGCCCGTATTCCCGGATGTCATCCTCTCGATAGGCGCAAGGGCAAACGATGTCCCTGTCCCATTCGCGATCTCCGGATGCCAAGCGGCAAGGACAGCACATGTAGCCGTAACGTTCCCGGTTGAAAAGGAGGGCGGTTAGAAGATCGAAGACCTTTTCCCGTTCCCGGTTGAAGAAATAACCCTTCGGCTCCTGAATCTTCCGAAGCGTTTCATAAAGCTGTCCGGCTGTCATAGACCGAGGGCCTCCCGGATCTCCGTTTCATTGAACCCGATGATCACCCTGTCGCCGATCAGAATGGTCGGGAAGCTGCAACCCGGATTGTATTTCCGGACCTCATCCAGGGTGGATTTCCTCTCTTCACCGGCCAGAAGGTCCACATCGGTGAATTCATGGGCAATCCCATGGTTTCCCAAGAATTGTTTTGCCGCCTTGCAGTGGCCGCATGTGCTCAATGTATACATCTTCACGGTCATGGTCGTCCTCCTGTATGTTCCGAATGTTCAATCATCAAGATGTGTGCCTTACGTTCCGCCCATCCGCTCCGGTGATCAAGAATCGCCAGTTTGATCATCTCGGGAGGGCGATTCGACCGTTATCCCGCAATGGGGTTCTCTGTCGGAGCATCGCACCCTGTTCACTATGAGGAAAAGAATTTTTTGTCAAGAAAGATATCATCGACCGTAATGGAAAAGATCTACCGGAAATGTGTTGCCGTGTGAAGTTGCATATGGTACGAAAAGACGAAGGAAATGATCAGGAAAAGGGAGGGACCGAAACAGAATCGGACAGGTTGCCGTACAGGTCGTGTATGTCATGGAAAGGAGGGAGGTATGAGCGTCCATTTCAAATCGCTGGAGTTGGTCAACACGCAGGTGATGTTTGCCGCCGCCGTACAAGGGGAATTTGCCGTACCGGCCTACAATTTCAACAATATGGAACAACTTCAGGCGATTGTTATGGCTTGCCTGGAAACCCAGTCGCCCGTCATCATCCAGGTTTCGAAAGGGGCCCGGGATTATGCGGACCGGACGCTGTTGAGCCATATGGCGCACGGGGCGGTGGAGATGATGAAGCGGGAGGCCGGGGAGAAGGGATCGGGCGAGATCCCCATCGTCCTCCATCTGGATCACGGTGACTCTTATGACCTCTGCGTCTCCTGCATTGAATCGGGCTTTTCCTCCGTCATGATCGACGGTTCTCATCTCTCCTATGAAGAAAATACTGCCTTGACGCGCAAAGTCGTCGATTATGCCCATCTTCACGAGGTTATGGTTGAAGGGGAGTTAGGCGTCCTGGCCGGAGTAGAGGATGAGGTCGCCGCCGAAAAACATACCTACACGCGTCCTGAAGAGGTGGAGGATTTCCTCTCCCGGACGGGGGTGGATTCCCTCGCCATTTCCATCGGAACATCCCACGGGGCTTACAAATTCAAGGTGGGCCAATCCCCGCGCATCCGCCTCGACATACTTCATGAAATCGAACGGCGAATCCCGGGTTTCCCGATTGTGCTGCATGGATCCTCCTCCATTCCTCAGGATGCCGTGGAAACGATCAACCGTTATGGAGGAAGACTTAAAGATTCTGTGGGTATTCCCGAGGAACAGCTCCGGGAGGCCGCCCGTTCGGCCGTCTGCAAGATCAATATCGATTCCGACGGGAGGCTCGTCATGACGGCGAAGATCCGCGAGATCTTTTCCCGTAAACCGGAGGAGTTCGATCCGCGGAAGTATCTGGGTCCGGCCAGGGAGGCCCTCCGGGAGATGTATGCCCGCAAGAATCGGGAGGTGCTGGGGAGCGCCGGACGTGCACCGGAGATCTTGAGGGCCATGAAGAGTTGACCCGAGAAGACGCGTGTTTCGTGGCGCATGTTTACATCCATTGCCCGCCCGGTCAAAAACCGCAATTTAAGAATGTCATGAATTCGTCATGTCATTTTACCTTGACATTTGCACGATTCTTTTGTACGCCATGCCCGCTTGAATGGGGAGGGTATAGACGCAAGTCCAGCCGTTCGCTGCGTCAAAACCTCTGACAGGATCTTTCCGCGATTTTTTATATGAATGAGGGTCATCATGGCACTTGCAATTAACGATCTGAATGTACCGCAACGTCTGCTTCTCGGCCCCGGCCCCAGCGCCGTTCACCCCCGTGTGCTGCGCACGATGAGTACGGCACTGATCGGGTACCTCGATCCGGAGTGGCTCTCCCTGATGGACGAAGAGCAGGCCCTCCTCCGGGCCGTCTTTCAGACCAAAAACACCATGACCTTCCCGATGTCGGGAACGGGCAGCGCCGGAATGGAAGCCTCCTTCTGCAATTTTGTTGAACCCGGCGATACGGTTGTGATCGGCTGCAACGGCTATTTCAGCGAGCGAATGTGCGATATGGCGAAAATATACGGCGCCAATGTGAAGCGGATTGAAAAACCCTGGGGCGGCGTGTTCACCCTGGCCGAGATCGAAACCGCCCTCACCGAAAACAAACCGGTCAAGATCTTGGCCCTGGTCCATGCAGAGACCTCCACCGGTGCAGTGCAGCCTCTGGACGGAATGGCCGAGGTCGTTCATCGGAACGGCGCCCTATTTCTGATCGATTGCGTAACCTCGCTGGGCGGTGTGCCGCTGAACATCGACGGCTGGGGGATCGACGTTGCCTATAGCGCCTCGCAGAAATGCCTCGGCTGCCCGCCGGGTCTTTCACCCTTCACCGTCAGCGATCAGGCGCGGGAGGCCCTCTACCGGCGGAAAAGCCCTGTACCGAACTGGTACCTCGACCTGACGATGATCGAAAAATACTGGAGCAAAGAGCGGGTTTATCACCATACGCCCTCGACGACCCTCCATTACGGTTTTCGCGAAGGGTTGCGGCTTGTCCTTGAGGAAGGCCTTGAGGATCGCTGGTTCCGCCACCAGGCCATCGCCGAGTATCTCTGGGACAAGATGGAGACCCACGGATTGAAAATGTTTGTCCCCCGCGAACACCGCCTGCCATCCCTGAGCACGGTCTGCATTCCCGACGGTGTCGATGACGCAACCGTCCGGACGCGCCTGCGCGAGACCTATAACATCGACATCGCCGGCGGATTCGGACCCCTGAAAGGAAAGATCTGGCGTGTCGGGCTGATGGGCTTTTCCAGCCGAAGGGAAAACGTGACCCTCCTCGCCGAGGCCCTACGGGAGATTCTCCACGCAAAGATCTGATAAAAAATCCGGCTGGAAGTGATTTTTCTGTAAGGACGGCATCACTGGAGGATGAATGGTCTACACAGAAAAAAGATTTTACCGAAATATTTCTTGACAATCGGAGCGGAATCGAATATCTTCGCGCCCCTTACTCGACATCGTCATCCACAGTGGATCCCCCATCTGGTGTGACATCTGCCCATGGGGGTTTTTTATTTCGTTGAATGACCTTCAGGTCGTTCGCAGCAGAAGGAAGAGGCATGAGCAGCACAGTAGAAAAAGTCCGGAATATCGGAATCAGCGCCCATATTGACTCGGGGAAGACCACCCTGACTGAGAGGATCCTGTTTTACACAAAGCGGATCCATGCCATTCACGACGTGAAGGGTAAAGACGGCGTCGGCGCCACCATGGACTCCATGGAATTGGAGAAGGAGCGCGGCATTACCATCACTTCGGCGGCGACGTTCTGCGAATGGCAGGGCCATGAGATCAACATCATCGATACCCCCGGGCATGTGGATTTTACGATCGAAGTGGAACGCTCCCTCCGGGTGCTTGACGGCGCCGTGCTGGTGCTCTGCTCCGTGGGCGGCGTCCAGTCGCAGTCCATCACCGTCGATATGCAGATGAAGCGCTACAAGGTCCCCTGCATCGCCTTCATCAACAAATGCGACCGAAGCGGCGCCGATCCTTCCCGCGTGATCGCCCAGCTTCATTCAAAATTAGGTCACAACGCCGTGGCCATGCAGATGCCGATCGGCCTGGAAACGAATTTCCGGGGCGTCATTGATCTCTTGTCCATGAAGGCGGTCTATTTCGAGGGTGAGAACGGCGAGCAGGTCCGGATCGACGAGATTCCCGGGGAGTTGACGGCTGTGGCGCGCGCAAAGAGGGAAGAGTTGATCGACGCCGCATCACTCTTCTCCGATGAACTGACCGAGGCTATCCTCGAAGAGAGCCCGATTCCCGACGCGTTGATCATTGATGCGGTCCGCAAGGGAACCCTGGCGAGGAAACTGACCCCCGTTTTCCTGGGATCGGCGTACAAGAACAAAGGTGTTCAGCCGCTCCTGGACGCGGTGAACCAGTATCTTCCCTGTCCGGCGGATGTCGAGAACACCGCGCTGGATCTTGATCATGCAGAGGCCTTGGTGGAACTCTTGCCCGATTCCTCCCTGCCGATTGTGGCATTGGCGTTCAAGCTTGAGGACGGCACTTACGGACAACTGACCTACGTCCGTGTTTACCAGGGGACGCTGGCCAAGGGTGCGGTGATCATAAACACACGGACCGGCAAAAAAACGAAGGTGGGACGAGTCGTCCGCATGCATGCCGATCAGATGGAAGACATCGAGGCCGCAACCGCCGGTTATATCGGGGCGCTTTTCGGAATTGAGTGCGCCTCCGGTGATACCTTTGTTTCCCCGGGTCTCAACCTGACCATGACCTCCATGTATGTTCCGAAACCTGTGATCTCGCTTGCAATATTCCCGAAGGACAACAAGTCCCAGATCAACATGTCCAAGGCCCTCAACCGTTTTACGAAGGAGGATCCTACCTTCCGTACCCATGTGGATGATGAAACAAACGAGACGATCATCGAAGGGATGGGCGAACTGCATCTGGAAATCTATGTGGAACGGATGAAGAGGGAATACGGAACCGATGTTGAAACGGGAAAACCACGCGTGGCATATCGTGAGACGATCACCCAGCGGGCGGAATTCAATTACACCCACAAGAAGCAGACCGGCGGCTCCGGCCAGTACGGCCGCGTGGCGGGTTACATGGAGCCGATCACGGAAGGTGATGAGGACTTCATTTTCGACAACCAGGTCAGGGGCGGATCGATTCCCACTCAGTACATCGCTGCTTGTGAAAAAGGTTTTCAGCAGTGCCTGGCCAAGGGTCCGAAAATGGAATTTCCCGTCACGGGCGTGAAGATCGTCATCAACGACGGGGCTTCGCATGCGGTCGATTCCTCCGATATGGCCTTTCAGGCGGCGGCCCGCGGTGCTTTCCGCGAAGCGTATGCCAAGGCCAAGCCAGTGATTCACGAACCGATCATGAAGGTGGTCGTGGAGACGCCGACAGAGTTCCAGGGCGGGGTGATGGGTCTCCTTAATCAGAGACGGGGGATGATCGTCGGGGCGCAGGACGAGGGGCCGATGACCGTGGTCGAGGCACAGGTCCCGCTGGGCGAAATGTTCGGTTTCTCGACGGTTCTGAGGTCCGCTACCCAGGGAAAGGCACAGTTTACGATGGAATTCGCCCTCTATCGACAGATTCCCCAATCCATCGCGGAGAAGATTGCGGAAGAGGTTGCCCTCCGGAAAAAGAGCGCGGCATGACGGGAGTTCGGAGAAGGCGTCTTCCCGATCCATCAGCCGGATGATTGAACGAATAACATAGGAATCATAATATGTTGAAACAAGAACTGATCCTTCGCAACCCCTTGCGACAGCTTGGTTTCGAGACAGAGGACATCCTGCCCGCCGGGGGGTTCGGCGCCGTGCTCGCCCATGCCGGCGTCGGGAAGACCGCACTGCTGGTCCAGCTTGCCATGAACGGCATGCTCCGAAACCGGAATGTCCTCCACGTCAGCCTGAACGATCCCGTCAACAAGGTGAACCTCTGGTACAGCGAGCTTTTTCATCATCTTGCCGGAAATGATGAAGGGAAGCAGATCACCCGCCTGTGGGAATCGGTCCTGCCGCACCGATTCATCATGACCTTCCGCGTCGAAAGCTTCACTGTTCCGAAGCTCGAAGAACGGCTGAACGATCTTTCCGAACAGGGGATCTTCGCGCCGGCCATGATGATCATCGACGGTCTCCATTTTGACGAATCGCTGCGGGCGGATTTGAATGACCTGAAGGCGCTGGCCGCCAGGAAGGGGATCCATGTCTGGTTTACCGTCCATACCCACCGGCACGAGTCGCCCGGTGCGGATGGTCTCCCGGTATCCTTTTCAGCGGTGGCCGACCTGTTCGATCTTGTCCTGGAGTTGCGGCCGGAACACGCGGACATCCATATCAAACTGCTCCGGGGCAAGGCGACCCCCGCCGGTTCCCCGCTGCTTCTCGATCCGTCGACCATGCTGATCAAGGATAATCAGATTTAAGGCTTTTTCAAGACAACGATCACCAAATAATACAAGGCGTTTCGGGTACTTCCGAGACGCCTTTTCCTTCTTGAAAACTGCCAACATCCTGCTATCATCTACCCGGATTCATAGATTATATGGTTAAGGCAAGGGGAGATCCGCCCTTTCCTCTGTCAATATGCTGGTGAGGAGAAGCCGATACCGAATGCCCCCCTGGCCTCTCGGTTCTATAGAGTCCCTCACCCTTGCACGCTCTCCCGTCACACGCACGGCCCTTTTCTTCTTCAGGCCTGTACCCACAAAAGAAATCCCGCAAAATATCTCTCTCGTAAAAAATATTAGGTTCGTTCGATTAAAGCATACTGCCTCATGTTATAGATACAGAGCATCAAGGACAGGATAATCCAGATATGCAAATGTTCAGAGCGGTTGATCAGGCCAGAGCCTTGAATGCGATTTGAAAGCCGCATAGCTTTGACAGCCTATTTTCTGTTCGAGTACAAAACACCAGTTCTTCCTCCTACCATGAATACGTATAGAATGATGTATAATCGGTTTGTGCGGATTTAGGTATTGTTCATGGGAAGGCGTGAGGACTCAGTGCTTCCCGGGCGTTAGAGCCCTCACTTCAGTATATTCCAAGCCTCGGTGAGCCATAATCGGTTGGTTGGATCATTGAATCCTTGTCACGCTGGAGGATTGGCCTGGAGGCTACGGCATCTGCTTTTCTCCTCTTCTGATTGGAGGTGATGCGATGTCAGGATTAAAAGGCAGCTTTGATGGTTTTGTCGGAATCGATGTTTCCAAGGATAAATTTTATGGTCAATATTTAATTGACATACGAAACCGATAACATTATTATTCAAAATCGAAGAAGCACCGTCTTATCAAAACTTAACAAGCTCCAAATTTAATTAATGAATAAGGTGGACTAAATGAAAAAAATAATAGCCCTATTTACTATGGTTTTTCTATTAACGGGTTGTTACACCATCTATAAAAAAAATTCAGAATTTAATTCAAAAGAATTATCTGTAATTGTCAGCCCAAACTTTAATTTCAATAAACATAAGAAACTGGCAGTAATGCCCTTTAAAGGTAAGGCTTATGATACCGTCCAAGCCCCTTATTTTATTGTAGAGGAACAAATCAGCGATATGTTTGCCATGAGATTAATGGGTGTTGGTTTTTCCATCGTAGAGCGAACGCAATTGCAGAGAATATTAAGTGAACAAGAATTATCCGCATCAGGTTTATTAAGCAAATCAGACATAAATAAGATCGGTAAATTAATGGATGTTGATATTCTTGTGATGGGTAATTTAGATAAGAATACCTTTAATACATTATATCAAACGGCGACTGTAAAATTTATAGATATTGAAACCGGTGAAGTTTTAATAAACATGGTTTGCACCAACATTTTCGGCCGCCAATATATTACCGCTATGACTGACGCACTAATAGCAAAAATAAAATAAAAAAGGGAGGCATAGAACCTTTACATCTTTAACCAATCGATCCAGCTTACGTCGTAAACTCGGCGGCTGATCTCTACATCACTGACTTTCCATCCGTAATCGTGACATCTTACAGATATCCAGTATTGAAACTATGTAGGTGTACAACATCTCGTCATTATTAATATATCGTCAAAACAAACTTTACTGATAATAAATAC
>JAPLJY010000180.1 GCA_026388345.1 Deltaproteobacteria bacterium | reverse complement strand
GAGATCTGCCGGCAGTTGGGCGAGATGGGGCTCATGGGGGTCGCCGTGCCGACGGAATACGACGGCGCCGGGATGGACAACGTGACCTACGTCATGGCCCTGATCGAGATCTCCAAGGCCTGCGCGAGCTGCGGCGTCATCGCCTCGGTGAACAACAGCCTCTACGGCTACCCGGTGAAGGCCTTCGGCACGGAGGAGCAGAAAAGGAAGTTCCTCGCCCCCGTAGCGGGCGGCAAGGTGGAAGGCTGTTACGCGCTGACGGAATCCTCCGCCGGCTCCGATGCCGCGGCGCTCAAGTGCCGGGCGGAACTGAAGGGCGACCGGTACATCGTAAGCGGCGTGAAGACCTTCATCACCAGCGGCAACATCGCCCGTTACTGCGTACTGGCGGCCACGACCGACCCGGCCCGCGGATACAGGGCGATCATCAACCTGATCGTCGATTTGAAGAACACCCCGGGGTTCCGTGTCGGAAAGGTGGAGGAGAAGATGGGGATCCTCGCTTCCGGGACGGCGGAGTTGGTTTTCGAAGAGGCCGAGGTGCCGGCGGAAAACCTCCTCGGGAAACCCGGACAGGGATTCAAGCAGATGCTCTCCGGCCTGGACGCGGGGAGGATCGGCATCGGCGCCCAGGCCTGCGGGATCGGCCGGGCGGCCCTCGAGGACGCCGTCGAATACGCCCGGGAACGGGTCCAGTTCGGCAAGCCGATCGCCACCTTTCAGGCGATCCAGTTCAAACTTGCCGACATGGCCACCGAGCTCGACGCAGCGGAGCTGATGCTGCTGCGGGCCGCGTGGCTCGAGGACAACGGCCTCGATTTCGAAAAAGAGGCGGCGATGGCCAAATACTACGCCTCCGATGCGGCGATGAGGGCGGCGATCGAGGGCGTCCAGATCTTCGGCGGCAACGGCTACATGAAGGATTACCCGGCGGAGCGCCACATGCGCGACGCAAAGATCTGCCAGATTTACGAGGGGACGAACGAGATCCAGCGGGTGGTCGTGGCCCGCAAGCTGATCGGCCTGAGGTAGAAACAGGGGGACAGCTGCCCTATTACTCACTTTGACTTTCCCGCGGAAGCAGGAAGCCGGTCGTTATCGTTCCCATGCTCGAGCGTGGGAACGATGATACAAACCAGAAAGCCCCCCGGACCATGAGGACCGGGGGGCTTCTTTTTTGATACTTTCTCTTAAGGGAAATAGATCCTCCCTTATTTCCCCTGTTTCATAATTCTCGTTACTTCTTCTTCCGCTTCTCCAACTCATCCGCACGGAGCTGTTTCCGGAGGATCTTGCCTACGTTCGTCTTGGGGAGCTCTTTGCGGAATTCGATCTCCGTCGGAAGCTTGTAGGTGGCAAGCCGCGTCTTGCAGTATTCGATCAGTTCCTCCTGTGTGGCCGTCTCGCCCTCCTTGAGAACGACGAAGACCTTCACGCTCTCGCCCCTGACCGGATGCGGGACGCCGATGGAACAGGCCTCCTGGACCTTCGGATGGAGGTAGAAGACCTCATCGATGTCCCGCGGATAGACGTTG
>JAPLJY010000297.1 GCA_026388345.1 Deltaproteobacteria bacterium | reverse complement strand
GTCGCGAAACTCCGCGGGGCGCCGGTGATGGCGACGGATCTCCGGGCGTCGGCCTCCCTGATCCTGGCCGGTCTCGCGGCGGAGGGGACGACGACCCTTTCCCGAGTATATCACATCGACCGGGGCTATCAGCAGATCGAGAAGAAATTGTCGGCTTTAGGGGCCGATATCCGCAGGGTCGCCGGATAGGACTGTTAAAAAACGCCCATCTGCTGCGTTTCCCTCATCCTTCGCCGTTCAACGTACTTCAAAGTACGCCTCACGGCTCAGGATATCGGGGGCCTTGCATCTCAAGCATTTTTGAACAGCCTATTCAGGGATTGGGTTGAGGGGAAAGCATGAAGATCATCAGGACGGACAGCGCGGAATTTGAAGGGCATTTCCGGAGGATCCGGGAACGGGGCCGGGTCTTCGATCCCGAACTCTGGGAGGTTGTCGGGCGGATCGTCGAAGAGGTCGGCCGGAGGGGGGATGAGGCCCTCTTTGAATATACCGCCCGATGGGACGGACACGCCGTGACGGCCGCGACGGTCGAGGCCTCTGCGGATGAGCGGACGGCCGCGGTTGCGCAGGTCCTTCCGGAGGATCTGGAGGTCCTCCGCCTGGCCGCCGGGAGAATCGAGCGGTTTCATGAACACCAGCGCCGCGAGGGGTGGTCCGTTGCGGACGAGGAGGGTGTGGAACTCGGCCAGCGCATCCTTCCGCTGGAGCGTGTCGGCATCTACGCCCCGGGAGGGCTGGCCTGTTATCCCTCTACCGTCCTCATGACTGCGATCCCCGCCCGAATCGCCGGCGTCGGCGAGATCATCCTCGTGACGCCTTCCCGCAACGGGCGGCTCCATCCCCTGATTGCCGCTGCTGCGGAGCTCGGCGGCGTGAAGCGGATCTTCAAGATCGGCGGCGCCCAGGCGATCGCGGCCCTCGCCTTCGGGACGGAATCGATTCCCGCTGTGGACAAGATCGTCGGTCCGGGGAACGCCTATGTGGCGGCCGCCAAGAAGATGGTCTTCGGCCGGGTCGCGATCGACATGATTGCCGGTCCCAGTGAGGTCCTGATCATCGCGGACGGGACGGGGGAGGCGGCCTTTGCGGCGGCGGATCTGCTGGCCCAGGCCGAGCATGATGAAATGGCAAGCGCCGTTCTGATGACGCCGAATGAGGACCATGCGAGGGCCGTGGCCGGGGAGGTCGACCGCCAGCTCGCGGAGCTCCCGCGCAGGGCCATCGCCTCCCGCTCACTCGACGCCTTCGGAGCGGCGGTCGTCACCCGCAATCTCGCCGAGGCGGTCGCCCTGGCGAACCGTTTCGCACCGGAGCATCTCGAACTGCTGGTGCAAAACCCCCGGGAGCTCCTCGCGGGGATCCGGAATGCCGGGGCGATCTTTCTGGGGATGCACACGCCGGAGGCGCTGGGCGACTACATGGCGGGACCCAACCATGTCCTGCCGACCGGGGGAACGGCCCGCTTTTCCTCCCCGCTGGGCGTTTACGATTTCGTCAAGCGGACCAGCCTTCTCTCTTTTTCGAGGGAGGCGCTCCGGCGGTACGGGACGGAAACCATCCATTTCGCCGAGATGGAAGGGCTCGGCGGACATGGAAATTCCGTCCGCCGGCGGCTCGTGAAATCATCATAGACATCCCCGTTGGTCTTGAGAAACCTGTTGTACTTCGGGGCTTGCTTGATCAAATTCGGATTGCCCGGTAACCGGACCATCCAGTCCATGAGCCCCAGGGATTGAAATCGTCCGGACGCCGACCGCCCGGTCAAGGCGCGGTTTGACGATCGTTGAATACATGGGCGATCGTCTCCAACAATTCGTTGACATGGAACGGTTTGACGATATAACCGGCAAATCCGATATCCAGCGCCTTCTTTTTATCATCCTCCATGGCAAAGCCGGTCATGGCAAAGATAGGAATATCCTTCAAATCCGGATCCGCCTTGATGATCCGGGTTGCACTCAACCCATCCATGCCCGGCAGTTGAATGTCCATCAGAACGAGATCCGGCCGGTTTTCACCCGCCAGGCGAATCCCGGTTTCCGCATCCGGCGCTTCGATCACCCGATAATGGCCCAGCTTGAGAACGGCCCTCATGAGCTTCATGTTCATGGCGTTGTCTTCGATGACCAGAATCGTCTTCTCCTTCATGCCGAGTCTCCTTTTTGAGTGATTTGTTGCGCTTAATGAACTGGTCTTGCGATTGGCTATACCCTAAGGAGCGCCCTATGATCAAGTTCAAAGGTGGCCATAAAGTGTAAAAAAATCTGTCAAGAGTAAATAGACTTGTCCGGTTTTGTAGCAAATGAGTTGTCCGCTTTTACTGTTCTTGAATGGAGGGCCATTTGAGAGCAGGAGGTGAGCGGCGGATGTTCGCTTTCCTCGTCAGTGTTTCTTGTACAGGAGT
>JAPLJY010000013.1 GCA_026388345.1 Deltaproteobacteria bacterium | reverse complement strand
CATATTGAGAAACTCCGCATTTTCAAGCGCCCGGCGACGCAGCTCCCCGCTTTCGGCCATTCCCGAGTTGATCAGCGCGATATGCGTATAGTTTTTTAAGCTCTCCCTGATCGCCCAGAGGGCCACTTCACTCCCATACTTGGGCAGATACTCCACCTGGTAGGTACCCAGGGGGTCATGGTTCTGCTTCACCCACCCCGGCGTGAGATAATAGGTCCCCGGATGATAGCGGAAGGCCGCATCATACCGTGCCGGCGAACCCAAAAACAGGGCAATGCAGTCATGACAGCGGGGAACAATCAGTTTCTGGCGACGCGCCGTGACCCCGACCAGGCCGTTTGAACAGAGACCGTAACCCAAAACAATGACGGTCGCATAGGATGCCGCCTGATCGATTCGCTCCTGGATCATCCCGGGAAGCTTTTTCGGCGTCCGATGCAGCCCCTGCTCAAGATAGATGATCTCAACCGCCGGAGCGCCGGCGCGCACGGCCTCGAGTTCAGGTTCCATGACCCGACAGGCAATCACAACCGGTCGTTCCGGCGGCTGCGGATGTGTTGCAGATTCCATGTAAGACCGACCCGTAATAGATCCCTATCGTTCTTTAAGGCTTCTGAATGCCGAACCTTCCGGCCGAGTGGTCCCGCCCCAGATAGAAATTGATCCAGGAAGAGGTCTGATAGAAGTCCCAGTTGCAGGGCGCAACCATTTGGGCGTCGAGATTTTCCTCCTCCCGGTAATGCTTCAGACGGGCATAGGCCTTCACATACACGCAGCGCTTTTCCCCGGGATAAACCTCGCACCAGCCCTCATAGCTGCCGCCGCAGGCCCCGTTGCGCTGGTTTTTCGGGCACTGGGACATGGGGCAACTGTACGCCACATCGGTCAGCGCGCAATCGCCGCAATCCCGGCAGTCATACAGGAGAACCTTGGCCCAATGCTCCAGTTTATGAAGAATTTTTTCCGCGGCGGTTCCGTCCACGGCCCGGGAAAACGAACGCATGAAGCCGAAAAGATTCCGGCCCGGTTCGAACATCAGTTGATGGAAAATTCGGGACAGACGGTAGACAAGGCCGACCGGAACATCCAGCGGCCTGTGCTCCAGGCGGACCGGCGTTTCCCGGTTCAGCCCGGTTGTGCTGTCCTGCTCATAGAGGTAGAATCCTCCGGATTGCGGATAATCAAACTCACGCACCAGATCCTGCCAGTTCACGCTCAGTTCTTCACCCTTCTCGATGATGAAAAGGACTTGATCGTATTTCACGCCATGTCCGCCGATATGAACCCCGCTGAAGCCCATCCCCTTCATGAAGGCGTACATCTTGGCCGCCCGCAGCAGCCCGGCTTCCACGCCCTTGTCCGGGGCCTGTCGCTCCCGATCCAGGTCGGTTAGAAGCTTGTCCGTGACGACGCACCCGGGAATCTTGTTTTGGTTCATGAGTTTTCCCGCACCGTATGGCAGGATGAAGATATTTCCCACCACCGGCACGTGCAGACCGTTCTGGTCCATAAAGAGAATCAGTTCATGGAATTTCCTGGCATCATAGCCGAGTTGCGTCACCACAAACCGCGCGCCGGCGGCGATTTTTTTCTTCAGCTTGAAATACTGGACTCTCTGCTC
>JAPLJY010000005.1 GCA_026388345.1 Deltaproteobacteria bacterium | reverse complement strand
CTTCGGGGCGGCCGTCGCCGATTTCGGCGGTTTTGTCGGCGCCGTATTCGTGAGCCAGACCACGGGCAGCGAACGGAAGTGGCCCGGCGCCGTTCCGGAGCCGAAATTCCGCATCGGCGGCCTGGAAAAATGGCTGGCCGGGACCGGGGCCGGGGGCATCGCCTTTCCCCGCGCGGCCTTTCCCGTCCCCGAGATCGCCGCAGGCGCCTCCGTGCTGGCGAATGTGCATCTCGATCCCGATCCGGACAGCGTCTATCGCCGGGTCAAGATCTTCAGCGTCTTCGATGGGAAAATCCTGCCCTCGCTCGGCTTCGGCGCTTATCTGGCGGCCAGTCCGGATGCCGCCCTGAACATCGTTCCCGGCGCTTTTTCGATAGGCGGCCGGAAGGTATCCATCGATGGCGAAGGCAGCTCGATCCTGAATTTCCGGGGACCTTCCGGAACGCACAGGGCATACAGCGCCGCTTCCATCATCCAGAGCGAACTGCGCATCCGCAACGGCGAGCCGCCGACGATCAAGGACACGGAGGCCTTCCGGGACAGTTATGTCTTTTTCGGCATGTCCGCACCCGGCCTGTTCGATCTGCGTCCCTCTCCCGTGTCCGGCGTCTACCCGGGCGTTGAAATTCATGCCACCATCCTGGACAACCTGCTTTCCAACGACTTCATCCGGGCGGTGCCGGTTTCCATTTTGGCGGTCCTTACGCTCCTGATGGCGCTGATGGCCGGGGTAGGCACGTCCTATGTTTCCGGCATATTCAAGAGCGTCACGGTATATGCGGCTTCCATGATCCTGCCGGTTGCGGTCTGCCTGATCACCTATACCCGGGGTTTCTGGCTTCCCCTGATCGTTCAGGAGGTGGGCGTAACCATCACGCTGTTCAGCGCCGGGCTGATCTACTATTCCACGGAGGGGAGGCAGAAGCTCTTCATCAAGAACGCCTTCAAACAGTATTTGAGCCCCGCGGTCATCGAAGAACTCATCCAGCATCCGGAGCGCCTGAAGCTGGGCGGGGAGAGGCGGGAGCTGTCCATCTTCTTCTCGGACCTGGAAGGCTTCACCGGCATCTCGGAGGGGCTGGAGCCGGAAGCGCTGACGGCCCTCCTCAATGAATATCTCACGGCCATGACGGATATCATCCAGGAGGAGGGCGGAACCGTGGATAAGTATGAGGGCGATGCCATTATCGCCTTCTGGAATGCGCCTCTGCAGCAGGCCGATCATGCCGGGCACAGCGTGCGCGCGGCCATGCGCTGCCAGGCGAAACTAACGGAGATGAGACCGTCCATCCGGGAGCGGATCGGCAGGGACCTCCGCATGCGGATCGGGATCAACAGCGGGCCGGCGGTGGTTGGAAATCTGGGTTCCCACACCCGTTTCGACTATTCGATGCTGGGCGACGCCGTGAATCTGGCCGCGCGCCTCGAGGGGATCAACAAGCAGTTCGGAACCTACACCATCATCTCCGAGGCCACGCTCAAGCGAATGGAAGAGGCGTTCCCCGTCCGCGAACTCTCCCGGGTCGCCGTCGTCGGCCGCAAAGATCCGGTCAGG
>JAPLJY010000007.1 GCA_026388345.1 Deltaproteobacteria bacterium | reverse complement strand
GCCTGAATGGAACGGTCTGGCGCTGGACATCCGGGAACTGAAAGGTGGGATCACGAATCAACTCTACCGGGTCACGTCCGGCAATGGAATGGACTGCGTATTCAGGTTTTACGGCAAGAAGACCGAGCTCTTCATCGACCGAGACGCGGAAATGGAGAATCTTCGGCGGCTTGGCGCATTGGGAATCACCCCCAGGTTGATCAGGTACCTTCCCGAGCAGTGCGTCACCGTGGTCGAGTTCATCCCGGGATACGTGCTGAAAAACCAGGATTTCCTGAAGGAGGACCTCTGGGAACGAATTATCTCTCCCATCCGAACGGTTCACCAAAGCGGGATCAGGCTGCCCTCCCTCTTCAATCCCCTCATCGAGGTGAGGCGTTTATACAAGATCCTGGAGGAAATCAATCCCCGCTACCCGGAGTTCGATATCCCCGGAACGATCGGGATCCTTGAAAAGATCAGCGAGGTGGCCGGTGTCTTCCCTTCCCAGTACGTACCCTGCCACAACGACCTTCTCGCGGATAACTTTGTGCTGACTAAAGACGGGGATCGATCTCCCATGTGCCTGATCGACTGGGAGTACGGCGGTATGGCTCCCGTCTATTATGATCTGGCCGACATGTTCCAGGAAATCCTGCTCCCCAGGCAGGTGGAAAGGAGGCTTCTCAGCGTCTATTGGGAAGGGAACGATACAGACCATCATCAATACATGACCGATCTCTTCAAACCCTACCCGGATATCTACTGGTTTCTCTGGAGTCTGATTCAGCTGAACATCTCCTCCATCGAATTCGACTATTACCACTACGGGAAAGTGAAGTATGACAACGCCCGGAAAAACATCGATTTTCTCCAAAATCATTACGGTGTTGCACTTTAAGAAGCGAAACTTACGGAAGGTCAAAGCCGGGTGATCTGAAACCCTTCCAGTTTGATCGCGACGGAACGCTGGAGGAGTTCGATTTCGATCACGAAGAGCTCCTTTTCATAATCCGTTCGAAGGACCTGGCCCTCCACCCCCTTGAAGGGGCCGTCGATGATCCGGGCCGGTTCTCCGACCTTCGGATACTGGAACTGCTGCACCTCCACCTTCGAATCGACGATCCGCCGGATGGCGTCGATCTTGTCGTCGGGGACCGGAATGGGTTCCGAACCCATGGATTTCCCGAGGATGCGGACGACGCCGAAGGTTTTGAGAACAGCGACCTTGATCTCATTGTCCAGCGCGGCGAGCTCGACGAAGAGATACCCCGGAAACATAGGGATCATGATTTTCTTCCGCCGGTCTTTCCGCTTGCTCCAGACCTCCAACTTCGGTAGAAAGGCGTGAAAGGATTTCTGCAGGAGACCGAGACAGGCCCGGTCTTCATGACGGCTTCGCGTGTGGACGGCGTACCAGGGCATGGACTTCCCTTCAGGCGGGGGCAGATAGACTCCCCAGGCTGTTGAAAAACGCCCGTCTGCTGCGTTTCCCTCGTCCTTCGCCGTTCAACGTACCGTAAAGTACGCCTCACGGCTTAAGGATTTCGGGGGCCTTGCATCCGGACGTTTTTGAACAGCCTGGGGCAGCGACTTTTTCAACAGGCTGTCCAACAGCCTTTTCCGCGTGTTCGAGCGTGGTCTATAACAACGGTTGGCATTTTTCAATGGTTAATAAACAATGGTATTGAATATCAACGGTTTGACTCTTTCCCTCGGGGAGCGGGAGGACCTTCTCCCCGCCCGGGCCGCCTCCCTCCTCGGCCTTTCCGAGGGCGCGATCGCCGAACTCCGGGTGATCCGGCGGTCAATCGATGCGCGGCGTTCCCGTCCGCCCCGCTTTGTCTTTCTGCTGGCCGTCCGGCTGGCGGATGGCGTCGGCTGGAGCCCGGGTCCGGGACAGGATGCGTCGGGGGTGAGTGTGGCGGAGGCGCCGGACATCCCGGAAGAACCGCAGGGACCATCGGGGGGCGTTCCGAGCGGGAGCGCACCCTGCAAGCCCCGCCTGGCAGGCGGGGATCAGGGGCGCAATAAAAAGCAGGCGGCTTCCTTGCCGGGAAGCCCCGCCCTGCGGGCGGGAAGCTTCAATCCGGGGAGAAGAACGGTTGTTGCCGGCTGCGGACCGGCGGGGCTTTTCGCCGCCCTGGCGCTCGCCGCGAAGGGGATGCCCGTTCTTCTGCTCGAACGGGGGAAGGCGGTTCCGGAGCGTCTCTCCGACGTCCGCGCCTTCTGGGAGAGGGGCGTTCTGAACCCGGAGAGCCACGTCCATTTCGGGGAGGGCGGCGCGGGGACCTTTTCCGACGGCAAACTGACGACGCGGGTCAAAAATCCCTACACCGCCTGGGTCAAACGGGTTCTGGCGGATATGGGGGGGCCGGCGGAGATCCTGGCGGACGCCCGCCCCCACATCGGGACGGACCGCCTGTGCGAGGTTGTGGTGAATCTCCGCCACCGGCTGATCGGGATGGGCTGCGAGATCCGCTTCGGGGCGCATCTGACGGATTTCCTGATCCGTCAGCGGAAACTGGTCGGGATCGTCGTGAACGGTTCGGAAGAGATCCGGGCGGACCGTCTCATCCTCGCGACCGGGCAGTCCGCCGCCGACACCTACCGGAAACTGGCGGAGCGGGGGGTCGCCCTGGCGCCCAAACCCTTTGCCATGGGTCTCCGCGTTGAACATCCCCAGGAGATCATCAACCGGATCCAGTACGGGCAGTGGACCGGCCATCCGGACCTGCCTCCCGCGGATTATTCTCTCACGGCGAAGATCGAGGCGCTGAACCGCTCCGTCTATTCCTTCTGCATGTGTCCCGGCGGGCAGGTGATCGGGTGCAGCGCGGAGGCGGGCGGCGTGATCACAAACGGGATGAGCCGCTTCCGGCGGGAGAGCCCCTGCGGCAACAGCGCGGTTGTCGTGAATGTCCGGCCCGAGGACCTGGGGGGCGAAGGACCGCTCGCGGGTCTGGATTTCCGCCGGCGCTGGGAGGAGAGGGCCTTTGTCGCCGGGGGCGGAAACTATTGCGCTCCGGCACAACGACTTACGGATTTTCTCTCCGGGAGGGATTCCTTGCCCATCGAAGGATGCAGTTTCCGCCCGGGTGTCCGGAGTGCGGACCTGAGGGGTATCCTCCCCCACTTTGTTGTGGAGGCCCTGAAACAGGGATTTGCGGAATTCGAACGGAAGATGCCGGGGTTCATCACCGGGGAGGCCCATCTGATCGGCGTGGAGACGAGGACCTCCTCGCCGGTCCGGATCCTCCGGGGCGAGGACGGTCAGGGCGTGAACGTGGCGGGGCTCTTTCCCTGCGGGGAGGTGGCCGGTTACGCCGGGGGAATCGTCAGCTCCGCCCTCGACGGGATCCGGGCGGCTGAGCGGCTGATTTTGTCGCCGGGCGGCTGATCCGGGCATCGAGGATCAAGTCTTCTCCATAGCGGGTGACCCGCTGGAAGGAAAAACCCAGGGCGTCGTCCATCCGCCGGATGCCCAGGTCGCCGACGGCGTTGATCCCCTCGCCTACGATCTTCGGGGCGAGGATGACGATCAGGCGGTCGGCCAGGTTTTCCTTCAAGAACGATGTGGCCACGGTTGCGCCCCCCTCGACGAGGAGGGAAGAGATCTCCCGTTTCCCAAGCAGCATCAGAAGCGCATGCAGATCGACGCGTCCCGCCGGGTCCTCACCGATCTCCAAGACCTCGATTCCCTTCTTCTCCAGAAGCCGGCGCCTCTCTGCCGGGGCGCGGCGGGTTGTGGCCGCGAGTGTCCTTTTTCCATCCGAAAAAACGGTTGCATCCGGTGAAAGACTTAAGTGGGAATCGACGACGATCCGGAGGGGATCCCGGCCCCGGACAAGGCGGCAAGTGAGCTCCGGATTGTCCGCAAGGACGGTGCCCGCGCCGACGAGGATCGCGTCGTGGACCGCCCGCAACCGGTGGGCGAAACGGAGGGATGGGGGCGAGCTGATCCAGTGCGAGTGGCCCGAGGCGGCTGCGACCCGGCCGTCGAGGGTCTGGGCGAACTTGAGGGTGACATAGGGAAGGCCGGTCCGGATGTATTTGAAGAAGACCCGGTTGCTCTCCCGGCAGGCCTCCTCGAGAACGCCGACCTCCGTTTCGATGCCGCTTTGCTTCAAGGCCTTGATACCCCTTCCGGAGACGAGGGGGTTGGGATCGACGGCGCCGACGACCACGCGTCCGGGTCGGTGCGCGATCAGGGCTTCGACGCAGGGGGGGGTCCGGCCGTAATGGCTGCACGGCTCCAGCGTGATGTAGAAGGTTGCCCCCGCGATTGTTTCCGTTGCATTCCGGATGGCGTCGATCTCCGCATGGTTTTCGCCGCAGCATTGGTGGAAGCCTTCGGCGATGATCCGTCCGTCCCGGACGATCACGGCGCCGACCAGCGGATTCGGGCTCACGTTTCCTTCGCCTTTCCGGGCCAGCGCAAGGGCCCGGCGCATGAATCTCTCATCGGTCGAACGGTTTTTCCCCGCTGCCATGATCTGCTTCTCCTGTAGTTTCCGGTCGGTCTTTTATATCACGACCATGGAGGATGTAAACGGTTTTTCGTTGTGATCCCCTTTCAAAATGTGCTATGGATGCGCGACCCATAAAATGGGCCGAAAGGAGAAACGCATGAAGGGTGTCGTCCTGGCAGGAGGTCTGGGGACGCGGATGTATCCCCTGACCAAGGTCACCAACAAGCATCTCTTGCCGATCTACAACCAACCGATGATCTACTACCCCATCCGGACGCTGGTGGATGCCGGGATCGACGAGATCCTCATCGTCACCGGCGGGAACAGCGCGGGGGATTTTCTGCGCCTCTTGGGAAACGGGAAGGAGTTCGGCCTCCGGCACATCAACTACACCTACCAGGAAGGGGAGGGGGGGATCGCCGCCGCGCTCAGCCTCGCGGAATACTTTGCCGACAACGACAAGATCGTCGTCATCCTTGGCGACAACATCATCGAGGGAAACATCCGCGGGGCCGTCGAATCGTTCCGGACGCAGAAGGACGGCGCCCGAATCCTGTTGAAGGAGGTTGCCGATCCCCAGCGATTCGGCGTGCCGGTCTTCGAGGGGGAGAAGATCGTCCGGATCGATGAGAAGCCGCTCGCGCCCGCTTCCAACTATGCGGTGATCGGGATCTACATGTACGACCACCGGGTCTTCGATTTCATCAAGACGTTGAAGCCATCGGAACGGGGAGAATTGGAGATCACCGACGTCAACAATTTTTACATCCGGGAGGGGAAGATCGCCTGGGACATCCTGGACGGGTGGTGGACCGACGCGGGGACCTTCGATTCCCTCCAGTACGCCGGCGGCATGGTGGCCAAAACCGGGGCGAACAAGCTCTGAGAAAAACCGGGAGGGAAAGATGATCGACGGGGTGATGGTCAAGAAACTGAAGGTCATTTCCGACGAGCGCGGCCGCCTGATGGAGATGCTGCGCGCCGATGACGAGATGTTTCAGGGTTTCGGCCAGGTCTACATGACGACCGCCTATCCGGGGGCGGTCAAGGGGTGGCACTACCATAAAGTGCAGTCCGACAACATGGCGGTCGTCCGGGGGATGATGAAGATCGTCCTGTACGACGGCAGAAAGGACTCTCCGACCTTCGGCGAGGTGAATGAGTTCTTCGCGGGGGTTCACAACCCGATTCTCATCCATATCCCCCCTTTCGTCTATCACGGCTTCAAGTGCATCTCGCCGGAAGAGGCGATCGTCGTGAACACCCCGACCGAACCTTACAGCTATCAGGAACCGGATGAATTCCGGGTTCATCCCCATGAAAATGATATCCCCTACGACTGGGGGCGAAAGGACGGCTGAGGGCCGTCGGCCTAGGCCTCAAGGGTGAATCGGCATGTTTTCGACGTTGTGGCTGGCGGTCATCTTTACCATGGCGGGCGCCGCCGTGGGGAGTTTCCTCAACGTCTGCATCGGCCGCATCCCGGAGGACCTCTCGATCGTCTCCCCCCCCTCCCGCTGCCCGCAATGCGGCCATCCGATCCGCTTCTACGATAACATCCCCGTGATCAGTTTTATCCTTCTCGGGGGAAGATGCCGGGACTGCCGGGGGAGAATCTCCTTCCGTTATCCCCTGATCGAACTCCTGACGGCAATCTTCGCCTGGTTCCTTTTTCACCGGTTCGGCCTGACACCCGCCTTTCCCGCCGTCTTCCTCTTCGTCTGCACCCTGATCGTCATCAGCTTCATCGACCTCGATCACCAGATCATCCCCCACGTGCTTACCTTGGGCGGGATTCCGGTCTTTGCAGTTCTGGCCGTCCTTTTCATGGGGCTTACGGTCATCGACGCCTTTCTCGGCATCATGATCGGCGCCGGCATCCTCTTGTTCGTGGCCGTGTACTACGAGGCGTTGACGGGGAGAGAGGGGATGGGGGGCGGGGATGTCAACCTGCTCGCCATGCTGGGGGCGTTTCTCGGCTGGAAATCGCTTCTCTTCATCCTTCTGGTCAGTTCTCTTCTCGGGGCGGTCGTTGGGCTTGCGCTCATCCTGTTCCAGGGCAAGGACATGAAATATGCGGTTCCGTTCGGTCCTTTTCTCTGTCTGGCGGCCATGGTCTATCTGTTTTTTGGGAACTCGCTGATCCGCCTGTTTGACGCCTTCAGGACTTGAGGGGAAGGGGCTCGCCGCGAAAGTGAAGAAAATCACACAGAAGGTGTGAAGCAGTTCACGCGGGGAACGATGTTTCTATTGACAACAGACCCGCCCTGCTCTTATCATAGGCTCAAAAGCGGGTTTCTTTCTGAAAATATTCGGGAAAATGGATTCCCCCCGACGAACCCGCAGGAATGAATGGGCTGTATGAAAAGAATATGCATTCCAACGGGGTTTTCGCTGGTTGAGCTCATCGTCGTGATCGCCCTGATCTCGATCGTGTCGGCGATCTCCGTTCCCATGTGGCAGAGATATGCGGCCAAAACCGATCTGAAGACCGCGGCGCGGGAAGTGATGGCCGATCTTTCCAATGCAAAGCAGCGGGCGGTTGAAGAAAATCTGGATGTCTATCGCCTCACATTCAATGTTGCCGGCAACAGTTATGTCCTCTCCCGTACGGATACCGGCACGGTCTGGACGAAGTCCGTGGCCTCCTTCGGAAACGGCATCAGTATCGACAGCGGTAATCCGCCTAATTTCAGTGGCGGTTCCACAGTCAGTTTTAAGAAACGGGGGACGCTTTCGTCGGGGAACGTGACCCTGCGGAACGGGCTGGGATCCACGGCCACGATCACCGTCAATATTACAGGAAGAACGTATGTCCAGTTCAATTAGCCATAACCGGGGAATCACCCTGATCGAATCGGTCATCGCCATCCTGCTCGTTTCCATCGGATTGATCGGGCTCCTGTCCATGCAGCCTTCCGCATGGCAGGCGAGCGCCCGGGCCGATTATCTCGGACACGCGGCGATCATCCTCAGCAGGGAACTCACGAGGCAGGAGCTCTGGGTCATGAATCCCTGCAACACGGTATCTTTGACGCCGGTCACCCAGGTTGTCAATGCCAGCAGCCAGGGAACGGCGCAGTCGGGCGACACCAGTTTCACCGTCCAGACGACCACCGCAAACCTCGGCGGGAGTGTCTGGCAGATCACGGTCCGGGTGAGCTGGCCGCCGCTCAATGCAACGGGCATCGCCGAGAGCATCGTCGTCACCCGGCAGGAGTCTTTTCGATTTCCCCCTGGATGCGTATGAAAAAACACGATGGCTTTACATTGGTGGAGATGGTGATTTCAATTGCCGTGGGAATGGTGATCATCATGGCCATCTACGCCGTGGTGAACATGGGGCAGCGATCCACCGTCAACGTCGAGAGAAAAGTGGCCGCCCATCAGGACGCCCGTGCCTCCCTGGAGCTGATGGAACTGGAGATCCAGATGGCCTCGTACAATCCGACCGCTACGCCGAACATCTGGGTGGATCCCGGAAACTGCGCCACGGCATCCGGCAACCAAGGCTATCGGGGGATCCAGGCGGCGACCGACTCATCGATTACCGTCGAGGCAGACATCGGCGGCAGCGGGGGCGACGGTGACGGCGTCGTAGGCGGCAGTACCAACGAGATCATCACCTATGCCTATGATTCGGTAAACCAGTACATCACCCGTTCGACGAACTGCGGAGGAAATCAGCCTTTTCTGGGAGACAGTCCGGCGAGCGGCAGGCCGCGCGCGGTCCGCGTCATCAACACGGCAGCGGTTCCCGTCTTCCGGTACTTCAACGCCCAGGGAACCCAGATCGCGGCCGCAGCATTGCCGGCGGGGATTCCGAATATCGCCAGAATCGACATCACCCTGTGGGTGGAGACGGAGGATGTCGATCCGAATTCGGGACAGAGAAGGCGGATGGTCTATTCCACGAGTGTGATTCCGAGGAACCATGTCATCAACTGAGAGAAAAGGCGTCATCTATCGAGGCCGGCAGGGCTTCGCCCTGGTTACGGCGATCCTTGCCATCATGATCCTGATGGCATTGGGTTTTCTGGCCCTTTCCGTCACGACCGGGGATCTCAAGATCACCAGCCGCATCGTCGGGGAAAAGAAGGCGCTCTCGGCGGCCGAAACCGGCATCCACCGCCTCGTGCAAAACTTCGATCCGGCGAATATGGCCGGCGCCCAGGTGACCGACGCGCAGGTGAATGCCGCGGCGGACCCGAAATCGCGCTATACGATCAGCAACGTGGGCCGACCCGCTTCGGGTCCGGATGCGCTTCCCCTGAGGGGCTACTCGATCGGCGGCGGCCAACAATGGGGACAGCGGCGCTATGTGGGCAGCGTGAAGGGTGTGAATACGAACTACGATAGCTCGGTGACAATCGACGTGGGGATGGGCTACGGTCCCATCGAAATCACCACAATGTCAAGATAGGAGGGCATTATGTCCGCGAAAATCCGCATCATGGTCGCGCTCCTGGTCGGCCTGTCTTTTTGGGGAGGGACATCCCGGGCGGATGAGACGTCCCTCTTCACCACTGCCACGGCGCCGGATGCCTTGATTCTGCTGGATCTGTCGGGAAGCATGGCCTGGAACCCGGCGGGGGATGACCTGACGTACGGGTCGACCGAATCGTGCTATGCCGATGCCGCGAATTGCGGCGGCACTGGTTGCAGCGGCGGATTCTGCGGAAGTTCGAAGAGCGCGGTTACTTTTTATGCGGCGGCCGCGTGCGCCACCCCGGATACCACAAATTGCGTGGGCAGCAATTGCAGTAACGGATTTTGTTCAGCTTCAAAGGGCGCCACGCTGGTTTACGCGCACTCCTCCTGCACCACGCCGGATATTATAAATTGCCGGGGCGCCGCTTGCGGGCGCACCGACGGATTCTGCAACAGTTCGGTCAGCAGCGCCGCCTATTATGCACACTCCTCCTGCAGCACGCCGGATACGAATCAATGCAGTAACACCGAATTCGGGAACGAATGCAAAGACGGATTCTGCAGCAGTTCCCATAGCCACGGCAGCAAAACATGTACGGTGGCGTGCACAACG
>JAPLJY010000094.1 GCA_026388345.1 Deltaproteobacteria bacterium | reverse complement strand
GAGTTCTTCATCTTCTAGGCCAACACGGGAAGCAGGGAGGGCCTGATCGCCCTGGAAAAGGGCTTTACCGACATCGCCTGGACCCACCTGCTCGATCCCGAAACGGGGGAGTACAACATCCCCTATCTGGACAGGCTGGTTCCGAGTATCAGGGCCGTGGTCGTAAACCTTTTCTTTCGTGAACTCGGTTTTGTGATCGCCCGGGGAAATCCCCGGCGCATCCGGGAATTTGCGGATCTCGTCCGGGAGGGGGTCCGTTTCGTCAACCGCCAGCCGGGTTCGGGGACGCGCCTGTTGCTGGATCACCATCTGGAGAAAGCCGGGATTCCCGCCGCCCGGATCACCGGTTATGACCGGGAAGTGTTCACCCATATCGAAATCGGTCTCGCCGTCCTCTCCGGTGAGGCGGACACGGGAATCGCCACGGCGGCGGTTTCGAGCCTGCTCGGCCTCGATTTTATTCCCATAACCAAAGAGCGGTTCGACATGGTCCTCGATCAGTCGGTCTTCTTTCAGAAGGGGGTCCAGGCCCTCATGGAAACGTTGGGCGGGGAAGAGTTCCGAAAAAGGGTCGGGAATCTGGGGAGCTATGACTTCCGGAGTTCAGGAAAGATTCTCTATTCAAAGCCATAGACAGTTTTGATGAATCGGAAAAGGAGTCGGAGATGAAAAAAAGGTTATTCGCGTTTTGGCTTGCCCTGGCGATCCTAAGGAGTCGGAGATGAAAAAAAGGTTATTCGCGTTTTGGCTTGCCCTGGCGATCCTTCTTCCCTGCTGGGGGTACGCGCAGGACGGGAAGTTCGTGCTTCTGGCCAGCACGATCGGGCCGATCGACGCCGGTATCGTCGGAGCGCTGGAGGAGGGATTCGAAAAGGAGACGGGAATCCGGGTGCGGCACGTGGGTGCCGGAACGGGCGCAGCACTCAAGATGGCCGAAGGCGGGCAGTTCGACTTGGTCCTTGCCCATGCCAAATCCCTGGAGGAAAAGTTCGTGCAGGGCGGTTTCGGGACGCAGCGGGTGCCCCTGATGTACAATGACTTCGTCATCGTGGGGCCGGCGGCCGATCCGGCGGGGATCAGGGGGATGAAGACGGCGGCCGAGGCGCTCAAGACCATCGCTGCCAAAGGGGTGACCTTCATCACCCGCGGGGACAAATCGGGGACGCACGTCGCCGAGCTGGATCTCTGGGAGAAATCGGGCGTCAAGCCCGCCGGTTCCTGGTATGTCACCTACGAGAAGGGATCGACCGGGAACGTCCCGACCCTCCTCTACACGGATGAGAAGCAGGCCTACACGGTGATCGACCGGGCGACCCATCTTTCCATCCGCGACCGGATCAAGCTCGCCATCCTCGTGGAGAACGACGAGGCGATGCTGAATTTCATGTCGCTCATCCCCGTCAATCCGGTGAAGTTTCCCCGCGTCAACGCGGCGGCGGCGATGCAGTTCATAGAGTGGATGACGGCCCCGGAGAAGGGGCAGGCGATCATCCGGGATTTCGGAAAGGACCAGTACGGTGCGCCGATGTTCTTCCCCAATTCCGACGCCTGGCGTAAAAAGACGGGGAAGTAATGACCTCTTAATGGAAGGAGAAGACCATGAAACGAGAGTTGCAGAGGGTTTTGGGTGCGGCGCTTGTCGCTGCGGTATTCCTGATCGGCATGGCGCTGCCCGTCTGCGCGGCCGGGCCTGCGCAGAAGAACCTGATTTTAGCGACGACGACCAGCACCCAGGATTCGGGGCTGCTGGACGTCCTGATCCCGGTGTTTGAAAAGAAGACCGGCTATTTCGTCAAGACGATCGCCGTCGGCTCGGGTCAGGCGATGGCGATGGGGCAGAAGGGCGAGGCAGACGTCCTGCTTGTCCATTCCCCCGATGCGGAAAAGAAGTTCATGGCGGAGGGAAATGGCGTGAACCGGCTGATCGTGATGCACAACGACTTCATCGTCGTCGGACCGCCCGCCGATCCGGCCGCGATCAAGGGGGCCACGAGCACGGTTGAGGCCTTCCAGAAGATCGCCGCGGCCGGGTCCCTCTTCATGTCGCGGGGGGACAACTCCGGGACCCACGCCAAGGAGCAGGGGATCTGGAAGGCCGCCGGGATCAAGCCCGATGGGCAGAAGTGGTACCAGCAGACCGGCCTCGGGATGGGGCAGACCCTGAACGTGGCGGCCGAGAAGAAGGGCTACACCCTCGCCGACCGGGGGACCTGGCTTTCGCTGCAGCAGAAGCTCGGCCTTCCCATCCTCAAGGAGGGGGATCCGATCCTGCTCAACGTCTATCACGTTATCCAGGTGAACCCCGCAAAATGGCCGAAGGTGAATGTCGACGGTGCGAAGGTCTTCTCCGACTTCATGCTCTCCGCCGAAACCCAGGGGATCATCAAGACCTTCGGCGTGGAGAAGTACGGAGGGGCGCTCTTCTTCCCCGACGCGGGCAAGCCGGAGTACGATAAATAATTGATGTAAGAGAGTGAACACGGGCGTTGCGGGGGTGGGTGTGCGCCTCCGCGACGCCCATCGGAACTCACACGGGCGGTGCGATCGATGGATCTGATTCTGGAAGGCATTCTGAAGGCCTTTTACCTTATCTTTACCTTGGACGCGGAGGTCCTGGGGATCACGCTCTTGTCTCTGCAGGTGTCGGGGACGGCGACGCTGATCAGCCTCTTCATCGGGATCACCGCCGGGACGGCCGTGGCCCTTTCCCGTTTTCCGGGGAGGCAACTGGTCGTGAGCCTGATCAACACAGGGATGGGCCTCCCGCCGGTCGTCGTGGGCCTCTTCGTGACGATCTTCCTCTGTCGGAACGGGCCGCTCGGTTTCCTGGAGATCCTCTACACCCCGACGGCGATCATCCTGGCCCAGGCCGTGATCGCAACCCCGATCGTCACGGGGATCACCCTCGCGTCCATCCAGCATTTGCCGCCGAACCTCCGCCTCCAGATCCTCGCCCTGGGGGCGACGCGCGTGCAGATGGTCTGGCTCCTGGTCAAGGAGGCGCGCCTGCCGCTGCTGGCGGCCGTGATGGCAGGCTTCGGCGGCATCATCTCGGAGGTCGGGGCCTCCATCATGGTCGGCGGCAACATCAAGGGGTACTCCCGGGTCCTGACGACGGCTACGGTCATGGAGACGGGACGGGGGAACTTCGATGTCGCCATCGCCCTTTCGGTCATCCTGATGCTCCTCGCCTTTTTGGTGAACGCCATCCTCACACAGGTCCAGCAGCGGGAGAGACCACGATGAATCCCGCCGGCGATCCGAATATTCTGCTCAAGGCTGAGGATCTTCTGGTACATCGGGGGGGCGTGACAGTCCTCGATATTCCCGCCCTCGACGTTTTTTCGGGGCAGATTCTTGCTTTGATCGGGCCGAACGGCGCGGGAAAATCGACGCTGCTGCTGACGCTCGCCGGTCTGCTGAAACCCGCGCGGGGAACGCTTCTGTTCCGGGGGGAGAGGATCGGAAACGGCGGGTTCGACTATCGCCGCCACATCGCGATGGTCTTCCAGGAGCCGCTCCTGTTCGATACGACCGTGTTTGAGAACGTCGCCACGGGGCTAAAGATCCGCGGCGTGGGGCGGGGGGAGATCGGGCGGACGGTTCCCGAATACCTCGAGCGTTTCGGCGTCGGCCACCTGGCGAAACGTTCGGCCCGGAAGCTCTCCGGGGGGGAGGCGCAACGGACCAGTCTCGCCCGGGCCTTCGTCACGAAACCGGAGATCGTTTTTCTCGACGAACCCTTCTCCTCCCTCGACACGCCGACGCGGGAGGCGCTGACCGGCGATCTCGAACGGATCCTTCGCGAGACCCACACGACGGCCGTGGCTTCGACCCATGACCAGACGGAGGCCCTTCGGCTGGGTGACCGGCTCGCTGTGGTCAATGGGGGAAGGATCGCCCAGATCGGCCCGGTGGCCGATGTGATGAACCGGCCGGCAAACGAATTTGTCGCCTCCTTCGTGGGGGTGGAGACGGTCCTGCCGGGACGGGTTGTGCGGATCTCCGACGGGGTCTTCACTGCCGCCGTGGAAGGGGGCGAGATCGAGGCGGTGGGTCATGTCCGGACCGGCGAGGAGGTTCTCTGCTGCATTAGGCCGGAGCACGTGACCCTCTCCACGAACGCCCCGCCGCCCGGTACGAGCGCCCGGAACGCCTTTCCCGGAACGATTCGGACGATCACGCCGCTCGGACTCTTCCACCGGGTCCGCGTGGACTGCGGCTTCGACCTGGTCGCCTACGTGACGCGCCAGTCCCTCGATGAGCTCCTGCTGGAGGAGGGAAAGACCATCACGGCCTCGTTCAAGGCGACGGCGGTCCACGTCATCCCCCGCGGTGCGCTGCCGCCCGGGTAGCGTCAGCCTTCCATCGCCTGATGGTAAAAAGTCCTGTATTCCTCTTTGCTTTGATCCCGGTATTTGCCACCATAGTCTTAATTTTGACATGATATCTGGAAGAATAAAAAAAGGTTGCCAAATCCTTGTGAAGAGATTTATAGATATTACACCGTTTTTAAAATGAAATATGGGAAACCGAGACTCGACGAGTGCCGAGACTGCGGTTGTATGCTCATTGCCTGAAGCCACGAAGATTCTTGTGGGTTGTGGAGATATCCGGAAACTATAGAATAACTTGTTAGCCTGACTGAAGCAAAAAAGGAAGCAAATGGCGAAGTTCGAAATTACATGGCTGGAAGACACCTCGGACGAGGCATTGCTGGAAGAAATACGGCGCGTTGCCGCGTTGATTCCTAACCGCCGCTTAGACATTGAGACGTTCAATTCTCAGTCCAAGATCAGTAGTAGCGCTGTCGGGAGACGCTTCGGATCGTGGAGCGAGGCCTTAAGGAAAGCTGGTCTGCCTGACGCTCTCCCAGAGTACTCTGACACCGCCATTCTTGATGATCTGAAGCGTGTATCGGACTCCTTTACGGAAGAACCATTTACGAACAAGTTCTACTTTACACATGGAGGGCGGTACTCAGGAAGCATTTTTAAGCGACGGTTTGGAGGCTGGCGTGAAGCTCTCCATGCAGCAGGAATCGGTAATCGATACGTCGGGCGGCCTACGACTGATCGCATGAGATTGCAACCTGGCCGCGCCATTAGCAATGAAGATATCCTTGCGAAAATACGCGAAATCGCCACCCAGATAGTAAAGCCTTCTCTCTCAGGTGCCGATATTCAGGCTCATTCTGAGATCAATCAAGGATTGTTAGCGAGCAGATTTGGTAGTGTTTCAAAGGCTCTAAAACTTGCCGGCATCGCGCAGGTTCTACATGGACGACGTCATACTGAAAAAGAGGTATTCGAAAACCTCCTCGGAGTCTGGACTCACTTCGGCCGATCGCCTACTCATTCGGAGATGGACAAACCGCCATCGACCGTCGGAAGTAACACCTACATCAAACGTTACGGGGGATGGAGAAACGCGTTAAAGGCCTTCGTGGAGCGTGCCAACTCGGAAATCGATGGCGATCCAGCACTCGGTCTCGAACAAGATCCTTCCAAGGTGGTTAATCGTGCCGATCTAACTGAAAGTCCCACAACCTGCAACATTGGTCCGAGCAGGGGCAGGGCACAATCTGCAAATCAAATTGCCGCGAATCCTCGCGTTACAATACCCGCGCCGACGAACATCAAACCTGAAAACAGGCGCGACCCAAGCATAGGCCTGCGGTTCAAGGTGCTTCAGCGTGACAAGTTTCGCTGTCTGCTCTGCGGCCGAAGCCCAGTCACGGAGCTGGGCTGTGAGTTGCATGTCGACCACATTGTTCCTTTCTCCAAGGGAGGTAAGACAACGTTAGAAAACCTACAAACGCTCTGTTCGCAGTGTAACGTCGGCAAAAGTAATCTGACTTGTCTAACCAAGAATTCCACCGGACCGGGCAGTTCCCCCGGTAATGTAGACACCTCGAACTAACGGAGGTGTTATAATGGCGAAAATCCGGCGCCCGGTGAACTCGCCGTTATGCCCTGCTATGGTCACGGAAAGTGGAACGATGGAAGTTCGAATAACGCTTGACATTGCTAACGCAGCTCGTTAGTATTTACCCATGATCTCGACGTTCAAGTGCTCGGACACTGAAACCCTGTTCAATGGCAAGCGGGTTGCCCGTTTCGTGAATATTCAAGTCGTGGCCCTGCGCAAGTTGGCGATGCTCAACCGGGCGGAAAATCTGGGAGATCTGCGTATTCCGCCCAATAATAGGCTGGAGCAACTGAAGCGCGAGCGAGTCGGGCAATGGAGTATCCGACCATGCCGCGTGAAATACCTTACCCTACCCCCGGCGAAATCTTGCTGGAGGAATTTTTGAAGCCGATGGGGATTACCCAGTACCGGCTCGCCAAGGAAATCGGAGTGTCGCAACGGCGCATCGGAGAGATCGTCGCGGGCAAACGGGCCGTGACCGCCGATACCGGCTTACGCCTGTCTCGCTTCTTCGGTACCAGCGACGGTTTCTGGGTCGGCTTGCAGACCGATTACGATACAGCGCAAGCGAAAGACGCCCTCTCTGATGTGTTGTCGCGCATTCATCGTTTCGAGCCGGTTCATGTTTAGAAATAGGTCCGAAGATGCTGGCACGGATCGCCAAGCATATCGGCCTTACTCCGGAAGACTTATGAAAATCACCGAACCGGTCAACCCCTCGGATCGGCCCAAAATCGTGCCTCCCACTGATTTTTTTGCGGTTAGGAGTCTCCAGGGGATGCCGCGATGATCAATTTCAAGTGGTCGGAAGCCGAGAAGAAAGTCGCAAGGCGCGCATTTGACGCCGCATTGAAGAGAGAGTGCGCTGCGGTCATGGAGAAGCTCAAAGGTTTGGCCGCGAAGGCGGAACGGCCGGACGACATATGGGCCATTCACGATTACCTTACCGCACAGCGAAAGACGGTTGATGGAAAGTACGACTACCGCTATTCGCAGCTCATCTTCGTATTCGTCAGACTACTGAGGGAGAATTGGATTGAAGACAAAGACCTTGACGGGCTTGGCGAAGAAAAGCTTCAATCCATTAGTTACATCGCTTCGTTCTAAAGCATCAGAACAAACGCACTGCTTTTTGCCGCCGGCCTTGATCGGGCAGCCGGGGGTTATTTTCCCCCGGCCCCCACGCCCGCACCGGGCGGTTCATCGTCAGGCCATATCGATGTAACGGGAGAGGGCCTTCTGAAATTCACCCTTTTTCTGATCCCGCTCCGCCTCGGTCTTCGCCGAGGTCTCCGCAAGGCACCGGTCGAGATAGATCCGGTTATTCCATTCTCCGGCTATTTCTCCCGCGGATAGGGCCATGCCATGATGCCGCCTTCCATGACCTTCACATTTTTCCAGCCGTTCGCCTCCAGGACCAGGGCCGCTTCATACCCCCGGAGCGAGATCTTGCAGTAGCAGATGATTTCCCTGTTCTTGTCCGGGGGAAGATCAGGGAGCCTTTTCCGGAGGGCGCCGAGCGGGATGAGCGTCTCTCCAATCCCAAGGCGCATCTGTTCATATTCAACGGCATCCCTCACATCGATCAGGAAGAGGTTTCCGCCGGCGTCCAGTTTCTCCCGGACGGTCTTGGAAGAGATTCCCTTCAGTTTGCCCTTCATCTTGTTCTGCATGATATGGGCGGTGGCGATGAAATGATCGATGGCCAAAGAGAAGGGTGGGGCGTAGGGGAGGTCCGCATTCACAATATCCGCCACGCTCAGGCTGCCCTGGATGGCCATCGCCCATGGGGCGATCTGTTTGCTCACGGTTCCGGGACCCACGCACTGGGCGCCGAGAACCTTGCCGGTCTTCCGGTCCGCCACCATCTTCGTCACCAGCAGAAGTCCGTTCATGAACCCGGGTTTGTCCGGGCTTGCGTTGATGACCGTAATGATATCCTCGTACCCGAGTTGCTTTGCGGCGGTTTCGGAGAGGCCCGTGGCGCCCGCCGCGAAATCGAACACCTTGCAGATCCCGGTCTGGATCGTACCCGGGAAGGTCTCCGTGTTCGCGGAGGCCGCATTCTCCCCGGCCACCCTGCCCTGGAGATTCGCAAGGTCGCCGTAGGGGGCGAGCACCTTTTTCCCCGTGATCCGGTGGTCGGTCTCGACGCAGTCTCCCACGGCATAAATGTCGGGGTCGGAGGTCTGCAGGTACGCGTTCACCTCGATCCCGCCGGTTTCGCCGATCTTCAGCCCCGCTGCTCGTGCGAGCCGTACATTGGGCGTGACGCCGACGGCGACGACGGCCAGCTCGCAGGGAAGCTCCGTTCCGTCTCCAAGCTTCACCCCGGTCAGCTTGCCGCCCTCTCCAAGGAATGCGGCGATTCCGTTCCCGGTAACCACCTGGACAGACTTGCTCTTCAGGTGGTTTTCCGCGAGCTTTGCCAGTTCCCAGTCGAGAAAGGTCAGGATCTGCGGAAGCAGTTCGATGACCGTAACCTTCACACCGGCCAGTTGAAGCGCTTCGCAGGTTTCGATCCCGATCAGCCCGCCGCCGATGACCACCGCCTTCCGGATCACACCTTCATCCCGGACCTTGCGGAGGAAATCCGCATCCTTCATGGACTGCAGCGTGGTGATGCCCCGGAGATCCGTTCCGGGGACGGAGGGGATTCTCGGCGTAGCGCCGGTTGCGATGATCAGTTTGTCGTAACTTAGGATGTCCGTTTTGCCGGTGAGCAGATTTTTCGTGCCGACCGTGCGATGATCCCGGTCGATGCCCGTCACCTCGGTATTCGTCCGGGCGTCGATCGCCTTTGCATTGAGGTAGTAACGGGAGTCCCGCGTCACCCCCGAGCCGGTGCTCAGGAGCATGTTCCGGTCATTGAAGACACCGCCGACATAGTAGGGGTAGCCGCACGACGCCATGGAGAGCTCCGGATCCTTCTGAAGGATGACGATCTCCGCATCGTAGTCCGTTCTCCTCGCCTTTGCCGCAGCCTTGGGGCCGGCGGCCGATCCGCCGATCACCACGATCCGTTTCCTGTCGCTCATCCATCCGCCTCCTGAAAGTTGGTTCAAACGCCGCTATTCGTACATTTTCTCGATGAGATCCTGGTACTTCTGATTGATCACCTTCCGTTTGAGCTTCATCGTCGGCGTCATCTCGCCGTTCTCCTGCGTGAAGGCCCGGGCGAGAAGCCGGAATTTCTTGACCGTCTCGTAACGGGCCAGTTCCCTCGTGTTCTCCCGGATCCGTTTTTCGTAGAATTTGATGATCTCGGGGTTTTGAATCAGCTCTTCGCGGGAGGAGAAGGGGATGCCGTTCTTCCGGGCGTACTCCTCCAGCGGGTCGAAGGCGGGAACGATGAGGGCCGTCA
>JAPLJY010000101.1 GCA_026388345.1 Deltaproteobacteria bacterium | reverse complement strand
TGGCCGAGACCATCTCCCGCAGCCGCCGGGAACCGTACGGCGTCATCTCCAGCATGTTGCAGTGCGTCTGCGCGATCCCTTCATCGCAGGGGGTCGCCACGATCACGATGCCCCCCGCCTTGACCGCCAGGTCCGAAGGATAGAGCGTCTTGTGGGCCTGCCAGAACTCGATGTCGCAGGGATGGGAGCTCGACAGCACGATATCGGCCTCCTCCGGGATCGGGACGTCGTAAACCTCCCGGGATCTTGCGACCCCGGCCCTAAACGCCTCCGCCACGTCGCCGAAAAAGGCCTGAACGACCTCGCCGTGCCGGTTGAGCACCGTGTTGAGGATCGTATTCATCCCGACCCTGCGGGCCATCGCGTCGATCTCCTCGCGTACGGGGTTCTCCAGCACGCCAAGGTAGGAGCGGGGCGCCCGCACCGACAGCAGGTGGGTGTAGGCCGTGGTCTCCTCGCCGGAGACGCCCGGCTGGATGATCTTCGCGCCGCCGGCATACCCGGGGATGTGGTGGGGAACGATGCTGCCGATCCCCATCTTGAAATCGGCCTCGACGACCGCGCGGTTGATCCGGATGCGCTCGCCGTTTTTCGTCGTTCCCACATCGACGAGCGCGTCCGGGTCCTTGTAGGGATGGTTGACGACCGGCACGCGGCGGAGCGTCTCGGCGCCGAACTTCTCCCGGATCTCGCCGTCCGTCATGAAGCGGTGGGTCCCGAGCGCGATGATCACTTGGATCGCCGAATCGGGAATTCCGGTGGCGTTGCATTCGTCCAGCAGAATCGGGATCAGGATGTCCGTAGGCGTCAGGCGCGTGTTGTCGTCCGCGATCAGGACCGCGTTTTTCCGCCCCCGGAGTTGCTCTTTCAAGGGGAGGGCGCCTATCGGCGAGGCCAGCGCCCGCCGGATTTCCTCCGAAACGTCCGTCACCGGCGCCGCGTCATGCGGGGAGTATACCCCCACGAGATTTTTCTCCGGGATGCGGATCTCGACGCTCTTTTCTCCATACGGCAATGTTACGTTACGGATAGTCATGCTTTACTCCAGAATGGAATCCTTACATTGCCGAATTTCTGCACTGCAAATAATATTTAATATAATCAATTAATTACGCAGGTGATTTAAAATTGTAGGCACTCCGTAGGCACGTACTTTTTTAAAACCGTCACATCTTCACTGTGCATATTCTATCTCTTATCGAGAACCACTTCAAGATTTATCCGTCAATTCAAGAATTACGTGTGATCATTTCCATGGGGATTGTTTGCCGTGAGATTTTTTATCGGCATTCTGCCTCTTTCCCCGCTCCCGGTGCTCGTTTTACGACGCCTTGAAGCGGGGCCTGATTCAAAGATATTTCTTCAGGGCTTCCGGGAATGACCGGAGACATCTCTTTGCCGCGTAGGATCCGACAAGACGCGGATTCCGGCCACAGAGTCGGCCTCCGACCGCCATCGACCCACGAAAAAACATCCCGAGAACCATTCAGAATGCCTTTTTTATGAGTGACCACATAGGAACTTTTTCGACAGGGAGCAGGGCCTGTAAACGGTTCGACCCTATCGATCCGTCTTATTTATTGCAGTTTTGGGTCACATAATCATATTGCATTCATATAGTTCAAAAAATATATTGACATTTCTAAATATTTCAAATAGTTAAATAAAGCACTCATGAAAATACCGGGCAAAAAAGCGACGATCAGTAAATAAAGGTATGGAGATATAAGAAAACATGCCAAACGGAGTCCTCGCCTCAATGCGAACAAAATATCATACGCTCTCATCGGTACAAAAGGTGATAGCAGATTATATTTTCGCTCATATCTCCGAAGTGAGCCTCCTGCCCATCAGTCAGTTGGCTGCGAAATGCGATACAAGCGAAACCACGGTCATGCGGTTCCTTCGGAAACTGGATTTCGATTCATACCAGGTCTTCCGCGTCAATATTGCGCAGGAAATCCCACACGAACACCTTGAATCAATTTATGGCGAAATAGACCGGGGAGATGCCATTGAGACGCTCATGGAAAAGGTTGTCGCCTCTACTGCCCGCTCCATCCAAGATTTAGAGCAAATGATTACGAGCGAAGATATCAGAAAGGCAGTGGCATTGATAAAATCCGCCAGGGAGATACTCTTTATTGGGATAGGCTCATCTTCTTTTATTGCTTTTGATGCGTATCACAAATTCCTTCGCCTTGGAATGCGTGTTACAGCCTCTGCCGACTCTCATTTAATGAGCATCATGGCCAGCCAGACAACCGACAAAGATCTCGTAATTGCTGTTTCTCATTCAGGGGAGAGCCGGGACATTCTTGACTGCGTGAAGCTTGCAAAAAAAAGCAATACAGGTGTAATCGCGTTTACCAGTTATCGGAACTCGAGCATCACAAAATATTCCGACGTTGTTCTCTTAAGTTCCGCGACTGAGACCAAGTATCGGTCTGACGCTCTGGTGTCCCGTATCCTCCAGCTCGTTATCATTGATATTCTTTATGTGGCCATCGTTCTGGAGATGGGTCCGGAGGCGGTGGAAAGAATAAACAGGTCCAGGCTCGCTGTGGCGGGCAAGAAGCGATGAACCTGGAAAGCGTCGGTATGCAAATGAGAGCGGAATTTATGCAGTACGGGTTTCATCGGGAATTACTTTAGTAACCGAAGAGGAGAAAACGGCCTCCAATTGCGTGGCCTTCCTGATACATCCATCGGGTGTATAGGTATCGGCAATCGGCATGCAGAACACTTCCTCCTACCAGATGTCCTGGCCAAGGGCGATGGCAGCTATGGAAAGATCATCAGCAAGCTTGCCAAGGCCCCATGTTTCGTCTTCTTCTTGACATAATTCGCTATTTGCCCCCCCTTCCTTTCCTCTCTATCGATATATTCATATAAACGTGTGCGGAAGATGAGATATTTATCCGTATTGTCAACGGATTCTTCGGAGTTCAAAAAAGTTCAAGAAATATATTGACATTTCAAAATATTGTATATAGTAAAAAAGCAACTAAGTCAAATACTGATGTAGTTATAAAGCAACGGTCGGTGGAGGCGATTTAAGAGTCCTCCATCCAAGGTGCCTCTGTGGTTGGAATCGGCATCAGGAGGAACGAGATTCAGTGCCGGGATCGGTTTTGAACGAGACAGGAGGAACGAGATTCAGTGCCGGGATCGGTTTTGAACGAGAGAGGAGACAATGAACAATGGCAAAATATGATTTTATGAGTTTTGGTGAACCGATGGTGCGTTTTACCCCTCCCGGGAATGACCGTTTGGGTCAGGCGGAAGAGCTGCAACTGGGTATTTCGGGAGCGGAATTGAATTGCTGCGTTAACATTTCCAACCTCAGCAGCAAACTGCTCAAGCCCCAGCTCAAGACCGGTTTCGTAACCAAACTGGTGGATAGCTGGACCGGCAGCTACATCATTAAGCATGCGCAGGCACATGGCGTAGATATGTCCAATGTAATCGTTGATGCGTATGATCAAGTCGGAAAAACCCGTAATGGCACGTGTTATATTGAAGTGGGCGTAGGTCCCCGTCCCAGCTATCAGGTCTATGAACGCGGAAATTCCGCGGTAAGCAAAATCAAACCCGGTGATGTCGATTGGGAAAAGGTGCTGGATACCCGCTGGTTCCACTCAACCGGAATCGTGACCGCGGTTGGCGAGCAGACTGCGACCGAAGTCGCTTCGGCGCTTAAGGCAGCAAAAAAAAATGGCGCGTTCACCAGCTATGACTTGAACTTCCGCTCCACCTTGTGGAAAAAAGAAGCTGCGCAAGAAGCGATGAAGGGTATCATGCCTTACGTTGATGTGATTATCGGCAACGAGGAGGATTTTGAGACCATGCTGGGCATCAAGGCTGAAGGTACGGATGCACAATACTCCAAGATCGATCCCGAAAACTACCGTGGCGTAGCTCAGAAAGTGATGCAGAAGTATCCCAATATCATCTGTGTAGGCACCTCTCTGCGCGAGGTCAAGTCCGCAAGGCTGAACAACTGGCGCACCGTTATGATGACCCAAAATGGCTATTTTGTGTCCCGTAAGTATGAAGATATCGAGATCTACGATCGCGTCGGTGGCGGCGACAGCTTTGCTTCTGCACTGATCTGGGGCATGCTGGAAGGCAAACCCGAGCAAGAGATCATCGACTTTGCAGGGGCATATTCCGCACTGTGTCACACCATCCGCAACGACTGGAACCTTGTAACGAACGAGGAAGCCTATGATGTCATGCGTGGCGGCAGCGCAAGGGTAAAGAGATAGCGGATTAACCTTTTTAATCTCTCAGGGTAAATTCCCCGCCGCTTGCGGCGAAAAAAGAAAATTATCCTGAAAAGATACCCTGCTGCTTGCGGCGGGGTAGTTCATTGAGAGTGGAATTTGTGCAGTATGGGTTTCATCGGGAATGACGTAAATGACTGAAAGGAGAAAACGACAATGAAAGTGCTTGTATCAGGAGATGCAATGATTCCGGGCAAACAGATGGGCGCTGTTGCCGAGAAGTACTTTGGCAAGTATGGAGCAACGATTGAAGTCATGGATTGGGTGACAAAAGACAAAGTCGAGCTGCAGAACAGACGTATTAATGTTGAAAAAAACGGTCCGGCTGCAGAGGCGCCACCTGCCGGACTATTACAAAAGGTTGCTGACGCCGATATTCTCATGGTCCATTACACCCCGGTTGCTCGTATTGTCTTTGAAGCGGCCAAGCGTCTGAAAATAGTGGGAACGTGCCGTGCAGGACTTGAAAATCTTGATGTGCAGGCCGCAACCGACCACAAGGTTCCGGCGTTCAATATCATGGGACGTAACGCAGAAGCAGTTTCCGATTTTGCGATGGGTTTGATGTTGGCCGAAGCCCGCAACATCGCGCGCTCTCATGCAGCACTGAAAAACGGGAAATGGCTTAAAGAGTTCAGCAATGTGGCGACTATTCCAAATATGCGCGAGAAAACGATCGGGCTTGTCGGATTCGGTTACGTCGGTCAGCTCGTGGCGCAGAAAGCGCTGGGGTTTAAAATGGATGTGCTGGTGTACGACCCCTATGTGTCCGACGAGACGATCCATCAACACGGCGCCAGAAAAGAAACAATCGAGAACATCTTCAAGATGTCGGATTTTGTGAGCATTCATGCCCGCCTGACTGATGCAACCAAAGGGTTGGTCAATGAGAATTTAATTAACAGCATGAAACCGACAGCCTACCTGATCAATACCGCCCGGGCTGGGCTCATAATTCACGAAGCGCTCTACAAGGCGCTAAAAGAAAAACGCATCTGCGGAGCGGCCCTCGATGTTTTCGAGTCTGAACCATTGCCGGAAGGGCACCCCCTGTTGGCGCTGGATAACGTGACGATCACATCTCATCTTGCCGGAACAACGGTCGAATCCCTGACTGACTCCCCGAGACTCTTGGCGGAAGATATTGATTGCTTGCTCAGCGGCGGGACACCTCGGTGGGTGAAAAACACAGAGGTGTTGAATGCATTTGTACCGGTTAGTAAGTGGTGAGCCGCCATGGAAACGATCAAAACAATGCTGGATAGGGCGCGGCAAGGGCGATACGCGATCGGCGCGTTCAATATTTACAACCTTGAAACGGTTGATGCCGTTCTTTCGGCAGCCAATGATCTCCGTTCCCCGGTGATCATTGCGTTGGGAGAGCGATATCTCAAGGACTTTCCGATTCAGGCGGTAGCCGCGATCGTCAAGACCCTGGCAAAAGACTCGCGAGTGCCGGTTGCTTTGCATCTCGATCATGCGCAAAAGTTAGAATCGATAGAACTGGCAATTTCCGCCGGATTTACCTCCGTCATGATCGATGGCTCAAAACTGCCGCTTATGGAGAACATCGCCATAACAAAACGTGCCGTGGCATTGGCACGGCCGCGAGGGGTATCGGTGGAAGCTGAATTGGGCCGAATCGTCCGCACAGGAGAGGCAGCGACGGACCTGTTCACTGATCCGAAAGAGGCCCAGCAGTTTATGGAGGAGACCGAAGTTGACGCCTTGGCAGTTGCCGTGGGAACGGTGCATGGCTTGTATAAGGGAGAACCTACCCTTGATCTTGCTCGCCTTGGACAGATCGCGAACAAAGTCTCGGTCCCCCTTGCGTTGCACGGCGGTTCCGGGCTGCCGGACCATTTGATCAAATCGGCCATGCAGCTTGGCGTTGCAAAACTCAACGTGAATACAGAAATATCCATTCAAGGAGTCAATGCCGTTCGCGGTTTCCTTGCTGAAAAAGGCAATGAAAATACGAGACTTGAAGAACTGATGATCGAGGCGCGCCATTCCATGGTTGGGGTGGTGAAAAAATATATCGAATTCTTTGGCAGCGCAGGGAAAATATAATGATATCGGATAGATTACGAATTCTCGCAATTGAAGGAAGAGGGAAAGGGCGACCGGCTATTGTTACATAACGCAATCACAAAGGAGGAATGAAAATGAAAAAAGTTCTTATGTTGGGTTTCGCGGTGCTGATGGCATTTGCCTGGACAGGAACGGCAGCGGCTGCGGAGTACAAGGCCACCATGAAGATATCATCTGTCATGGACATCAATCATCCCTACCTGGTCGGGTGCCAGAAGTTTGCCGACCTGATCAAGGAAAGAACCAACGGGCGCATTACGTTCAAGCTTTATCCCAGCTACCAGTTGGGCAAGGGCGAACGTGAAATGACCGAGAGCCTCCAGCAGGGCACGATCGACCTGCTGATCACTTCCACGGGTCCTCTGGGCGGGTTCAGCCCGTCCATCAACATCCTTGATTTTCCCTTCCTGTTCAGGGATTTTAATCATGTAGACTTGGTTCTGGATGGAGCTATCGGCGAAAAACTGCTCCAGGACTTTGACAAGGCCGAGATCAAGGCGCTGGCCTTCTGGGAAAACGGATTCCGCCACCTGAGCAACTCCAAAGTAGTGGTCAGGAAGGTCGAGGATGGCAAAGGGCTCAAAATCCGGACCATGGAAAACAAGGTCCATCTGGCCGCCTGGAAGACCGCCGGTTTGAACCCCACCCCGATGGCGATGGGGGAGGTGTTCACGGCGTTGCAGCAGAAAGTGATCGACGGACAGGAAAACCCGGTTGCCGTCTTTTACACCTCCAAGTTCTGGGATGCCGGCCAGAAGCACTTCTCTCTGACCGGACATGTGTACTCTCCGGCTCCTTTCCTGATGAGCAAGAAAATCTACGACGGTATGCCCAAGGAGGACCAGGCTCTGTTCAAGAAGACCGCCATGGAGGTGGCCAAGTTCCAGCGCAAGGTCAACCGTGATGCCGAAGAGGCGAAGATGAAGGAAATGACCCAACACGGCGTAGCGATTGTTCGCGACGTGGACAAAGAAAGCTTCAAGAAGGCCATGGACCCGGTATACAGCCAATTCCCACAGTTCAGCAAGGCGGATATCGAAAAGATCATGAATGCAAAGTAAGTGATCACCGAAAGGGGGCCCTTCTCTGGATTTTCCAAAAGGGCTCCCTTTCTTTTTCCGGGAGGAGTGGCGTATGCGCGTGCTGCAACGGTTCAATGAATTTATGATGAAGGTGGGGACCTGGGGGACGATGCTGTTTATGGCCGTCATAGCCATCGTCGTTCCCTACGAGGTTATCGGACGCTATGTGTTTGCAAAAATGACCATCTGGTCCGGCGAGGTTTCGATGTATTCCCTCGTCTGGGCCTCGATGCTGGGCGGCGCGGTGGGGTTGAAAAAGGGCTACATGATCAGTATGACGTCGGTGGTGGACTTGGTCCCCCCCGGCATGGACAAGGCGCTCAGGCTGACGAGCTATCTTTTCTCCCTTTTCTTCTTCGCCCTCATGTTCTACTACGGCCTCTTCCAGACCATCTATAATGCTCGCCAGACATCACCGGCCATCGGCCTGGTGATGAGCATCCCCTACGCCGCGCTTCCGACGGGTTTCTTCATCCTGTTCTTTTTCATGCTGGAGGAATTCCTGATTTTCCTCGGCCTGGGGCCTGAACCTACTACACCTAAAGGAGAATGCCCATGTCTATCTTCCTGACCACCTTTGTCGGCCTGTTGTGCATCTCCGCACCCATCGTTGTGGCCCTGGGCGGATGTGCTCTGGTCTATGGCTTGTACAGCGGTGTATCCGTCACCTCGTTGATTCAGAGCGTCTTCGGCGGCCTGGCGTCTTTCCCCATGCTTGCCATCCCGTTATTCATGCTGGCCGGAAATCTCATGAACGAGGGGGGCATCACAGGGGACATGGTAAAATTCGCCCGTCTGCTGTTGGGACACATCCGCGGCGGGCTGGGACTTGCTACAATCCTTGCCTGCGGAATTTTCGCGGCGATCAGCGGGGCGGCGGTAGCCACAGCCGTGGCCATCGGCATGGTGATGATTCCGGCCATGACGAAAGCCGGATATGACGAAGACGTGGCCGCCGCAATGACCTGTGCGGCCTCCTGCATGGGGCCCATCATCCCTCCCAGCATCCCGTTTATCATTTACGGCGTCACGGCCAACGTTTCAATCGCCGCGCTGTTCATAGGCGGCGTGTTGCCCGGCATCCTGATGGGCGTATTGCTGATGATCTACATGTATTTCGTGGCCGTCAGGCGGAAATATCCCCTGGATGTGAAAGCCTCCATGAAGGATGTAATCATCGCCTTCTTTAAAGCGCTTCCCGCCCTGTTCATGCCGGTGCTGATCCTGGGCGGCATCCTGAGCGGCATGTTCACGCCCACCGAGGCGGCCGGCGTCGCCTGCGTCTACGCAGTCGTCGTGGGGGTCTTGGTCTACCGGAAACTGAATTTCCGGAACATCCCCGATATCCTGTTCAAGGCCGGCCTGGAATCGGGCATGGTGATGCTGCTCATCTCCATGTCGGAACCTTTTGCCTGGTTCGTCGCCCTGGACCAGATACCCCAACTGGTGATCGCGTGGCTCACCAGCTTCACCACGTCGCCCTGGGTGGTCCTGCTGCTCACCAACATCTTTTTAATCATCCTCGGGATTCCCATGGAGACCGTCCCCGCGCTGGTCATCGTGACCCCCGTGCTGGCGCCCATTGCCGCCCATGTAGGGATCGACCCGGTGCACTTTGGCATCGTCGTCTGCCTGAACCTTGTGCTGGGGCTGATTACGCCGCCGGTTGGCGCGGTGCTCTTTTCGGTCTGCGGCATAACGGGCATGTCCCTCGACCGCCTGAGCCGGGCCATCTGGGCACCGTTCCTCGTGACCCTGTTGGCGCTGGCCATCGTGACCTATGTGCCCTGGTTGAGCACGTTCCTGCCCGGGCTTCTCATGGGCCCCTGAGGTGATCGTTGTGCCGGCAGCAAATACGTCAAAGTCATCATTTCTACGAAAGCGGGCATCCGGAATCGTTCCGGATACCCGCTCGGGAGAGGCGTGAGCAGGGGCCAAAACTTTTCGACTGTCGTGTGATTCGTCAATAATATAAATATTATAAATAGTATCGGCGCACTGATACTATTTCGTCCGTCTTGAATAATGCATTTACTCCAGAATGGAACCCTTCATCGCTGAACCCACCATCCGCCGATAACGCTCCAATAGTGATCCTTTTGCGATGGTCGTGCTTTCGGGCAGCTTCCAGCTCTTTTTTCGTTCCTCCAGAACTTGCGGATCGACCGCAAGCTCCAGTTTGCGCGCCGGGATGTCGATCCGGATCGTGTCTCCCTCCGCGATGAGCGCGATGGGGCCGCCCAGATAAGCCTCCGGCGAGACGTGGCCGATGCAGGCCCCCTGCGTTGCCCCGGAGAACCGCCCATCGGTGATCAGCGCGACGGTCTTGCCCAGTCCCATGCCGATGATGGCCGAGGTAGGCAAAAGCTGTTCGCGCATTCCGGGTCCTCCTTTGGGTCCCTCGTAGCGGATGACGACCACGTCGCCGGGCTTGATGCTCCCGTTAAAGATCGCCTCCAGCGCCTCTTCCTCCCGGTCGAAGACGCGCGCGGGTCCGGAATGGACCAGCATTTCCGGGGCAACGGCGGCGCTTTTGACGACCGCGCCTTCGGGGGCCAGGTTTCCGCGGAGGATGACGAGCCCGCCCTTGGGGGAGATGGGCTTTTCGACCGGATGGATCACTTCGTAATCGAGGATCTTCCGGCCGGCGATGTTTTCGGCGATGGTCTTTCCGGTCGCCGTCATACAATCGGGATGGATCAGCCCGTGCCGGTTTAGTTCGTTCATTAGGGCCGGAATACCGCCGGCATCGTACATGTCGCCGGTGAAAAATTTCCCGGCCGGCTTGAGCAGGGTCAGATGCGGCGTCCGCTCGGCGATCTCGGAGAATTTGTCCATCTCAAGCGCGATGCCGACCTCCCGGGCGATTGCGGGAAGATGGAGGCAGGTGTTGGTCGATCCCCCGATTGCCATGTCGACGGCGATGGCGTTCTCGAAGGCCTCTATCGTCATGATGTCCCGCGGCAGAATGTTCCGGTTGTGAAGCTCCATGATCGCCTGCCCCGCGCGCCGGGCCAGAGCAACGCGGGCCCCGTAGGTGGCCGGGATGAGGGCGCCGTTGGTCAGCGTCATGCCGAGCGCCTCGGTCAGCATGTTCATGGCGTTGGCGGTTCCCATCAGGGCACAGGCGCCGCACCCGGGGCAGGCCACGTGCTCGAATTCGGTCAGATCCGCTTCGCTCATCTCGCCCCGGATCACCTTTCCCTCCGCCTCGATGAGGTCCGTGTAGCAGACCCGTTTACCTTGGAAGGAGGTGGTGTCCATGGGGCCGCCACTCACCAGGATGGCCGGGATGTTGAGCCTGCCTGCGGCCATCAGCATCCCCGGCGTCACCTTGTCGCAATTGGTCAAAAGCACCATGGCATCGAAACCGTGGGCCGTGACCATCAGCTCGATCAGATCGGCGATCATCTCGCGGCTGAGCATGGGCATCTTCATCCCCTTGTGGCCCGTGGCGATGCCGTCGCAGACCGCGATGCAGGGGAACTCCAGCGGCGTTCCCCCCGCCTCGGCCACCCCCAGTTTGATCGCCTGGCAGAGCGCCTGCAGATGAACATGGCCGGGCACCACTTCATTGAAGGAGTTGACGACGGCCACCAGGGGCTTGTCCAGATCCTCCCGGCAGTGGCCCATGGAATAGAACAGGGAGCGGTGCGTGGCGCGATCGATCCCCTGGGTGATGATGGAGCTCCGCAGGGGACCGCGGGATTCATTGTGGTGGGTCATGGCTTCTCCTTGTAATGCATGTATCCTCGACCTTCCGCTGTCCTCCGCCCCCGCCCCGCTCGGGAAAGAGAGGGGGCCGCGGGAATCAGGGAAGGGGAAAATGTTTGTCGATCTCCGGGCCGCCGCCGTAGGTTTCTTCCTTCACGGGATAGGCGCCGGAACGGGCGTCGCGGGTGAAGGCGTTGAACACCTCGGTGCATTCCGGGCCCAGTTGCCGGTACTGCCGGGCAAAGCGGGGCACGAAATCCCCGAAAAGTCCGAGGAGGTCGTAGGCGTTGAGATTGTAGCCGTCCACGCAGGGGCCGGCGCCCACGCCGATCGTCGTTGCCCGGACCGATTCGGTGATGACCTTCGCAACGCCGCCCGGGATGCACTCCAGAACGATCGCAAAAACCCCCGCCTCATCCAGCGCCAGGGCGTCGGCGATCAACTGGTCCGCCTCTTCCTTGGTCTTCCCCTGAACCTTGAACCCGCCCAGCGCGGAAGAGCTCTGGGGGGTGAGGCCGATGTGGCCGACGACCGGGATGCCGGCCCGGACGATCTTCTGGACGGAGGGTGCCAGATACGTTCCCCCCTCCAGCTTGATACAGTCGGCGCCGCCTTCCTTGACGATCCTTCCGGCCGAGGCCAGGGCCGCTTCCGGGCTGACCTGGTAGCTCATGAAGGGCATGTCCCCGACGACCAGGGTATTGGGGGCGCCGCGCCGGACGATCCTGGTGTGATAGATGATCTCCTCCAGCGTCACGGGATTCGTCAGTGGCAACCCCTGGATGACCATGCCCAGGGAATCCCCCACCAGGATCATTTCGGCATCGGAGGCCTCGACCAGGCGGGCGAAGACATAGTCGTAAACCGTGATCATCGTGACCTTCTGCGCGTCCTTCTTTTTCTGGCGAAAAGAGGGGATGGTGATCTTCTTCATATCTGCTCCTTTTGAATGCCGGTTTTGTCTTTTCCTGCCGTTCCCTTGTTCACTGCCGCCATGTCTTTAAATCTGCCGGCGAACGCATTCCCCCCGACCTGCTGCAAAGAGCATCCATTGAATCGGAACCGGCATTCTGAGCGGGATCGAGTATATGAAGATGGGGTTTGCCTGTCAAGGCAATTGGCAGGCAATTGGCAGGTTATGGAGGGGTGTGATAACTAAGTATGGAAAATTATAATGAAGGACTTACACGATGATTCACGATTGCTTTACAGGAGGGAATTGTTGACCCGTAATCAAACGAAATTTTATTGTGCAAAATGATGCTTTCAGATGCTGCAAATTTTATGTTTAAAAGTTATCAAATAAGTTCAGACGGATGTCTCTTACACCTAATAAGCCTCAGAATTGATTCAGGAAAAGTATTGAATATTACCATTTGAAAGTAAGTACAGAGTTTTAATGCAAAGATTAGTCGGGACGTGAGATCACATGGCAGTAGCTACTCCCAGGCATCAAGAGAATCAGTCTTTGAATTCATCTGATGGCTCTCGCACTCGACCCGTGGCACCGGGTTTCGGGGCGTCGAATTTTGCGGGTGGCTTTTCATGACTCAAATGAAGGGCTATCTTCATGTCGCCACTCAGTTTTGATTCAAGCCGTTCCATAAATTTCTCTACCGGAGGGATATCGTCATTCCTGCGAAAAGCATCAAATAGGGCGTCCACGGTTGAGGAGAACATTCTTGTTGGAAGCAAATCGAGACGCTGGCCATTTTCTTTAAGGTCATAAAGGGAAAATACGGAACAATGGCTTTTGCTATAGCCTATGTCAAACAACCGGAACTTTTTTTGAAAGTAATTGAATACCGGATCTTGAACTACCCAGAATATCTTCTTTCCCCACTTTTCCATTATGATGCCCTTGTTGAGAATCTGGGTGAACGTCCTTTTCCAGATATCATACATATTGATCCCAAAATGGTATGAAAAATCATCTCGTAAACGGCGATCTTTCATAAAGGTTTTAAACCCTTCAACCAATTGGCCCGTGCTCGTTGTTTGACCCGTTTGAAACTCTATGGCAACGAAATCCTCCACATGGGCACTTAACGGTTTATGTTGAACCATCACGAAATCAAAATTTCCTATACCGGGCAAACCAACCTCAGAAAAAACGAGAACATTGTCGCTTGTTCCAAACTGGGAGAGCGCAATATCATGGAAGACCTTGTTTTTCTCCAGAAAACGCCGGGGGCATAAGGCAATTTCCTGTCCATCCACATGGGCGGTGCAGACGCCGAAGGGATAATTGATCAGCCGGCTCTGCTTGTAGCATGGTGATTCATGGAACGGACACCAGTATTTTCTCCTCATCTCTTCAGCTTCCGGCGAGATGTTCCGCAGATAACATCCGAAAATCTCTGAAGGGTATTTGGCCATTAGTCGCCCCCGATGAATTCTTTCCATAAAAGGCGGATCTTTTCATGATCAAAATCATGGTTCAGTATCCAGCCCAGGTATTGCGTACAACCTCGGCAGAAGGACTCACTGTCGTCCATCTGTATCCTTTCTGGCTTCCCCCAATGCCTTGCGTTACCGTCATCGTCATCGCAAGGCTTGAACACAAGAATCGCGTCGTGCTGAAGGGCACGAAGGCTTCTGATGTGAACGGAAATCGGATTCTCCGAGTGAACGACATAGCCGTTCATCAGCCGAAAGCGCGCACTGGCAAGGGCAATGGTAAGCTGTGACCAGGCAGCGGCACGCCAGTGATGGTAGGTAAAGATTAGCCTGCCGTGCGGCCGTATAAGGACGCGATGGCATTCCTGCCAGACTTTAGCGAGGATATCGCCGAATTTTGCTTCATTCTCCTTAGATTCGGCAACAGCAGACAGGAGAGGCTGGTATTGCCAGTTGGCCTGGTCCGGCAGAAACCAGCGGAGCCAGCAGCGGAAAAAATGTGACAGGTCGCTGTACTGGACATTGTCAAAATAAGGGGGATCGGTGACGACATAATCAATGGCTTGATTGGGCAAGGGAAGCACAGAGGAATCATTTTGCCTGATCATGAAGGAGCGAGTATCCTCTGTAAATTCATCCATAGCCTCGCATTCCTGACCCACATCCAATTCGCCGTCAATGATGACCTTCTCCCACTTGGCGCCTGACCAGCGCCGTTCGACCGGCGCCTGTGCCCATATTCCGGCTTTCAAAATGCGCTTCTCAAATAAATTACGCAGCGTACCGGATGTTTTGGCCTTAAAGACAGGATTGTTTTCTAATGCTGTGCAGGGAAATGAATAGGCGTGATGGGAAAAAACGTGGCGTATGGCCCCCGGTCTTCTCTGATCGACGCCCTTGTATCCGCACAGCAAGGAGTTAAATTCCAAAGATGTGGAAACGAGCAAGGCCAGCCACAGCCGATGCTCAGGGGCTGCTTCGTTGATGCACCGTTTCGCCTCGGACAGATAGAGGAGTTGACGGGGAGAAAACAGTTCAAAAAAATTCGCCACGCCCCGGGCAATAAGATCACTTGATTTAGGGCCTTGAGGAACTCTAAATCCATTTTGACCAGGAAAGGTCAGTCTGGATGTCTGTGACACTGCGGTAGCGATGTTCTGAAGATCCCTGACATCAGGCGCCTTGAAGAATTGACCGTGATGTCTGCATTTCCCAACCATGACCAGAGGGACATAACGGTCCGCAAAGGGAATATCCAGAAGTTCTAAATTTTTGACGTTTATTCCTCTATTTTTTACCTCATCCTTATCCATCAATGGCCAGGTTCTGTTCTCGCGTGTAACATTCAGGGAAGGATAAAAATCGAGGATGGTTTTCCTATCTCCGTTTGTTTCCGCTCGCAAGGTGAAGGAATCAAGAAAAATAGCTTCGTCCTTATCGAACTGTCTTCTGAGGCCATAAAGCAGAAATTGCATGTCGCTTTTTTCGGAACAGTCCGGGCATGACGTTTCAAAATAGGTGGATAGTTTCTGATCCAGTTTTTCAAGAAAGAGATCAAAGGCCACCTGTTTTTCTTGGAGGTTGATCTCGGTTAACGAGGCGCGGGCCTGCAGAACAGGTATCGGATCCACATCATAACCGATGACATTGGCACCAAGTCTGATGGCCTCATGCAGGGTTGTCGCCCCTCCCATCATCGGATCCAGGATAGTCAGGCCTTCAAGGCCTCCCGGAGTATAAAAATCACGCAGATCAGATTTAGCGGAGAGTTGCTTGAGTATATAGCGGAACGTGACGCCGGAACGCCTGGCCCACCATTTATGCAGATATGTATTGGGACGGAAAAGGTGCTTGTTGTACGATTCGATCTGGGCAAGCTTGTCAGCTTCCTCTTCGGGGAAAAAAAAATCGATAGCCACATCTGCCCGCGGGGCGATGAATTTGCGTTCGACATGGGGGAAATTGAACATTAGTTGCATGCTGCCCATAATATTTTAGTCGAATGGACCGGTTTCTCTTGATACGGGTGGGTTAATGCTTGTTTTCTTCTCCGTTAACCGTTTGGTTTCCCGGCAGTGTCATAGTATTTCGATCATGGCTTTGATGCCCAAGCCCCTCACAGATACGGACATTAAATTATTGTATCCATATCATAATGGCTGAAGAAATCCTAACATTGATTACGACTTGAAATTCTGAATCATCATTGAGGCTTACGACTTGTTTACTTTCAGGAAGTACAGGAGGGTTATGGTTTTCGTTTTTATAACAGTAGCTAAATCTCCCTTCCGTACCAGATTACCCTGCCGACAGATTTGGAATAGGATGTTGAATCATTCTGTTTATAATTTTTGCTCCTCAACTGAACTGTGTGCAGGTCACATTGCCTTCTTTTCTGAATTGGTGAAATGTCCGTCTCCTCCATCGGGAGTCTCATCGGTGGTTTTGGACAGGCCCCTCATCTGCCCTGCGGATGGAGCGGCGTGGGCTGGGCCCAGCGCTCTTTGTCTCCTTCGTAGAACCACTTGTCCGGGAAACCGCGGTGGCGGATGAAGCTGGGATTCTCCGCCCAGCGGATCAGGTCATCGTAGGCTTGGTGGATCTTCCGGAACATCGCCGCTTCGCCCCCGAGATCCGGGTGGTGGATCTTGACCTGGCGCCGGTAGGCGTCCCGGATGATCTTCCGGAGTTCGGGGGAATCGAGGTTCGACTTCTCGAGATTCAGGTAGATGAGCGACGCCGGTTTGACGTTCGGTGTGTGCAGGATTCTGGGCTTTACGGCCTGCGGCGGCACGCGGTTCCGGGCGGCCCGATCGAGGACGTGGAGCGTCGCGAAATACCGCTTCTTCGTCCGCCGCTGCTCCGCCCACCAGGTCTCCCCCAGGATATCCGCCATCCTGCCGAAATCCTCGCCGGGACTCTTCCCCGGTGTCCGCGGGTAGAAGAAGCTGCAGATCTCCTTGTAGCCGCGGGGAAGGACGTCCATGACGATCAGCAGGTCGGAGAAATAGAAGGTGGCGTAGCGCGTGTTCAGCGCCTCGAGAAGGCCGATGCGCATGTCGAGCCGCTGCCGGAGCTTCTGCCGGCAGTCGATGGAACAGTAGCGGCGGCGCCCGATATTCTCCATCGTCCCGCAGGAGAGGCACCGTTTCGGTTCTTTGCCGTCCACGGGGACGGGGAGTGTATTCATGGTTGCGTTCATTGTACAATCCGCGACGGCCAAACCCCTTTCCCGGCATGCCGGCGTTGATGGATGACGCAACATCATATCACAACTTCTTCCGTTCCAGCAGCATTTCCATGAAGGCGTCGATCCGGGTCTGAAACTGGGCGAAGGAGAACCGGTCGCCGTCCATGTGGTCCCCGTCGAACATGACGGAGGGGCAGCCGAGTTTCTCCGCGAGGACCCGCCCGATATCCATCTGTCCCATCGAGATCGGCTTGCAGCTCCGGTTGGAATGGAGGATCGCGCCGTCGATTTTGTACTCCCGGACGGCCTTCACGATCAGCTCCAGGCGTTTCTCCAGAGAGACGCAGGAGACGAGGGGGTACGAGACGAGCGACTTGTAGACAAGACTCTCCATCGGCTTCTCGGGATCGAGACGGAGGGACCAGGCGGCGGAGTAGGTCTCTGCGACGACGACGGCGTCCCATTTCTCGAAGTAATTGAAGACCGCCATGTTGTGCCACAGGGGGATGTTGTCCCAGAAGAGGCGGATCCTCTCGTTCGGGATCACCCCCTCGCCCCGCGCCACCTTTTCCTTCACCTCCGCGAGGACCTCCCGGAGGAAATCAACGGCGATTTTCGTCCCGTGGCGGGTCACCATGACAAACATGATTCCGATCTCCGCCGCGGAGAAGGGGGCCGGCACCGTCGCGCGCAGGGCCATGATCTCGTCCCAGAGGCGGCAGGCCTCGTCGGTGTAAATGACGGCCTGCCGGAGACGATCCATGTCCAGCCGGTGGCCGGTTTTCTCCTCGAGGAACCGGACGACGCGCTCCGTCTGCACGACGCCGTAGCGGATGTGGTGCTCCCGGATCTCCTCCATCGCCACCTGCGGCAGGTCCGCCCGGATGACCGGAACCCGGAAGTGGTCGCAGAGGACCTGGAAGGTCTTCTGTGTCGGGATGCAGCCCGCGCCGAAGGAGATCAGGAAATCGGGTTTCGGGAGGCCGCCCAGCGGCTGGTTTGCCTCCTCGATCCCCGCAAGCGCGTAGCCGACGTTGTTCCGGAAATAGCCGCAGAGGTCGCCGGAGAATCCCCGTTCGGCCGCGGATGCGAAGTTCTGCCGGTTTGTCCCGATTGCCGCGCAGAGAGGCGCCCAGTTCTCCGGGAAGACGGGATGGATGTCCATCGCGTAGAAGAGCTCGATCATCCCGTTCATCGGCGGGATACAGACGACCGGCCGCCCCTCGGCCTTTGCCCGGTGGCCGTCGGCATAGAAGTCGGTGATGATCTCCCGGAGCCTCCCGTTTGCCTGCAGCCGTTTTCTCGTTTTCTTCATCTCCATGCGCGTCCCTCCAGCATCTCGAAGAACCCCTCAAGACGGGTCTGGACCTGGCCGGTCATCCCTTCCCCCTCCAGCTCGAATTGGAGCTGGGGGATCCCCCGTTCCTCCAGGGTCTGCTTCAGGAGCGGGTGATCGGAGAGGTGGGGGTCGCAGAATTTCTGGTGGATAAAAATCACCGCTTCCGCCCCGGCGGAGGCGATGGTTTCCAGGAGGTAGCGGCGGCGGGACGGGAGATCGGCCCGGGAGGCACAGGGCGGCCTTTCGAGATAAAAGGCCGCAAGCGCCCGGAGGGGATCCCCGTTTTCGGCGACCCGCCCCTGAAGCGGACGGAGGCCGAGACACGTGTCGTCGGCAACGATCCGGCCCCCGAGTTCCTCGATCCGCTCCAGGATCTCCTCGTCGGCGACGACGCTCCCCGAGAGGAGGATCCGGATTTGCTTTGCGGAAACCGCGGCGGTAGCCTGCGGCCGGTATTCCCGGCAGAGGGGGATGAAACGTTCGACGGGGAGGAGTTGAAACAGGAGGTTCTGCCGATAGATCTCCGGGTAGGGGATAGCCGCACCTTCCTGTTTCAGGCGATAGAGGCCGCGGAGCAGGCCGCGGGCCTCCTCGTAGAGGCGGATGGATCCCGCAAGCGCCTCCTCCGAAAAGGGTTTCCCGGTGAAGGCCGCAAGCGCGTCGATGAGGCCCCTAAACTCCGCCACGGCGTAGTCGACGGCCTCCTCCGTCGCCTGATAGGGCAGGCTTACCATGCGGGAGAATCGCGGCTTCAGGTTCCGCCGCCAGATGTTGAAGAGGCCGCAGGGAGCATCGCAGCAGTAGGTGTGGATCAGGCCGTCGAGGAAGTCATAGCGGCCGGAAAGCCCCAGGGCCATGAGGTGGCGGACCGGCGGGCAGATGTAGGTCTGCAGCAGGACGTCCGCCCGGCCGATCTCCTCCGCCTGCCCCCACAGGCGGACCGGCAGCACGCCGAAGGCATGGAGAATCTCGACGGGGACGTGGGAACAGAGCGTTCCCATGACGGGCCGTCCCTGCTGCTGCTCATCCTGCGCGATCTCCAGGTGAAGACGAATGAGATCTGTGGAATCCGAACCCATGGGCTTTTCCAAAAGGCGTCAACAAACGATTGACAAAAAGACATTCCTGCCTGTATCAAAGACCGACCGGCGCGGATCGTGCCGGAAGCCGGCGATTCTTATAGCAGAAAATGACGGAAACCGACAGGGGAAAGTCCACGGAGATGACAAGCATTCTCGACCGCCTTTACGCGAGCCAGTCCAACCGCCGCCTCTTTTTCAAGGACGGATGGGGGGATCTCCCGCGTCTCCGGGAGTTCCACCGCGCCGGCCTTCACCCCGGGCCGCCGCGGCCCGTCGAGGTCCGCTGGGAGGAGACTGTGGAGACCGAAACCGCGCTGCTGCGCCGGGGCGCCTTCCTATCCCCCTACATCGACCTTCCCCTGCCCGCGGAGAGCCGGACTTCCTTCTTTGAGCTGGTCCTCCCCCCGAAAGCCTCCCGGGAAACGCCGATCTGCATGCATTTTGCGGCGACCGGCGACGAGGGGTTCG
>JAPLJY010000070.1 GCA_026388345.1 Deltaproteobacteria bacterium | reverse complement strand
TCCTTGGGGTTGCAGATCACGCCGCCCTTGCCGCCGCCGAGGGGCAGGTCGAGGAGCGAGCACTTCCAGGTCATCCAGGCGGCCAGCGCGCGGACGGTGTCGATGGTCTCATCGGGATGGAAGCGGATTCCGCCCTTGCAGGGACCCTTGGCATCGTTGTACTGGACACGGAATCCCTGAAAAACCTTCAGAGAGCCGTCGTCCATGCGGACCGGAATCGAAACGTGAAGTTCGCGCGAAGGAACCCTCAGGATCGCCTGCACGCCGGGATCCAGATGGAGTATCTTTGCGCACTGATCGAGCTGCCTCTGTGCTACCACAAACGGATTAACCTTGGCCATAAATTCTTCCTCTCTTTCTCTAGTGTTAGTGGTGAATGTAACCGTCCCTATTGCTTCTTGCAGAGTTCCCAGAAATTCTGCAATTCCTGATAATCCATGACGGTGGACATGGCGCGGTTTTCTACGTCAATCCCCATCTCATGTGCGCAGGCGACCGGATTCAGCCCGCCGTAGAGGATCATGCCGACCCGGTTCATGTCGACCGGGATCTGGCAGATCGGCTCGCCGATCTCGCCGATCGAAAGGACGCCGCCGATCCCCGCATTCCGGAGTTTCGTGATCAGCTCATCGACCAGCTTCAGCGCCGGAACGGGAATCTCCCTAAAATTGGCAAGGATTTTCCCCTCGCCCTTTTCTGCTGCCTGGCATACGGAGGTCATCCGGCCCTGGATGAACACCTCCGACGGATCGAGAGACGATCCGGAATATTGGATCAGTTCGATGAAACGGAGCGGCTGTCCACTCCGGAGCTGGAGGATGCCTCCGAACTTCGAATCCATCGGGATGCCGCTCTTGAGCAGGATACCGTTCACGACGATGCTGCAGACCGTGGCGAAGCCGACGTATCCCGCCGGGACCGTCACCTCACCCAGCCGGGCCCCCTCTTTGGCGCAGGCGACCAGTTCACTGACGTGGATGCCGGCGCCGAAGGCGGGTTTCATCAGCTCCAGCGCCTTTTTGAAAACCTTTTTGGGGAAGAAGGAGACGTTCACGGGGGTGAGCCCCTGCCGCCGGTCCAGGTCGAGTGATGTCCGGAACGCCAGGATCTCGATTCGGGAGATCGCGAAGCCGATCTTGTCATGGACCCTCGCATGGGCGATCTCGTCAATCCCCTGTTCCGTGATGGTCCGGCCGTCATGCCGGCCAACGAGTCGGGTTAGGCCGCGGTCGTCCATCAGCTTGAGATGGTAGCGAACCCCCCGTTCGCTCAGCGTGATGCCGTGCTCCTGCATCCTCCGGGCAATGATACGGGCACCCACCGGTTCCGGAGATTCGTGGAGGGTTCTGAGGATCAGGAGAATCTTCTTCTCGATGTCCTCCATATTGAAGATGGGTTTCATCGGCATCGGTAATCCTTTGCCGATGCCTCTAACATGGAGATGGCCGGCTGTCAATAAAATATTTTCCGGGAAGTGTTGTTCTGAAAAAAGGGAATAAACCTTTAAGGACTATCTCATCTTCCGGCGGATCATCCGGAAGAGCGGCGGGACGATCAGCGCGAGGGCGGCGGCGAGATAGATCGTCCCCGCAATCGGCCGGAAGATCATCGGGGTGATGGCGCCCTGGTTGATCATCAGGGATTCACGCATGGCGGTTTCCATCATCGGGCCGATCACCAGCGCCAGGACCAGCGGTGCGGGCGAATAACCCAGATCACGAAGGATAAAGCCGAGAATGCCGAAGAGGGCCAGGACATAGAGGTCGACGTAGCTGGAGTTGACGCTGTAGACCCCGACAAGGCACATCAGTGTGATGAGCGGCAACAGGATCGGCTTGGGGACCTTCGTGATCAGCGCGAAAAGCTGGACCAGAGGGAGGTTGAGAACGAGGAGCATCACATTCCCTATGTACATGCTGGCGATGACCCCCCAGAAGAGCTGGGGTTTCTCCGTCATCATCATCGGGCCCGGGGTGATCCCGTGAAGCATCAGCGCCCCCACGACCACCGCCATGGCGGGCGTAAAGGGAACCCCCAGCGCGAGAAGCGGCACATATGCCCCACCGACGGCCGCGTTGTTGGCCGACTCGGGGCCGGCCACACCTTCGATGGCCCCCTCGCCAAACTCCTCAGGATGCTTGGAGCTCTTCTTCTCGACCATGTAGGAGACGAAGGTCGAGATGACCGGTGACGGACCCGGCAGAAGGCCGATGAAGAAACCGAGGACCGACCCCCGGAGGATCGGGGCGATGGAACGTTTCCATTCCAAAAGCGTGGGCAGGAGGTCGCGCATCCGGACCCGAATCATCTCACCCAGCTCCTCCTTCTCCACGGCGGTCAGCATCACCTCGGCGATCCCAAAGAGCCCCATCGCAACGGGGAGGAATTCCACTCCTTGTCCCAATTCATTGATCCCGAAGGTGAAACGCGCCGATCCGTGGAGGCGGTCCGTGCCGATGGTGGAGAGGGCGAGCCCGATCAGGAGCATGATCACGTTCTTGATGAGGGAACCGCCACTCAGCCGGACGAGAAACAAAAGCCCGATCGTCCCGATCGCGAAGAATTCCGGCGGCCCGAACTTTAGCGCCGCATCGGCCAGTATCGAGGCGGCGAACATCAGGCCGATGATCGAGAGGGTGCCCGCCACGAAGGAACCGACGGCCGAGATCGTCAGGGCTGCCCCGCCGCGCCCTTTCTTGGCCATCTTGTAGCCGTCGATGCAAGTGACGACCGAGGCCGCCTCGCCGGGGATGTTGAGGAGGATCGAGGTGGTCGAACCGCCGTACATCGCACCGTAGTAGATGCCGGCGAAGAAGATCATCGCCGTCGTCGCGTCCATCTTCAGCGTAAAGGAGAGCAGGATCGCCATCGACCCCAGGGGGCCGATTCCGGGAAGGACCCCCACGATTGTGCCCACGAAGGCGCCGATGAGCGCCCAGAGGAGATTGACGGGGGTCGCAGCAACCTGGAACCCCATCATGAGTTGGTGCAGGACGTCCATTAGCCAAGCTCCAAAATGGTTAAGATAAACTGTTCCATGATGCCGGACGGCACGACGACGCCTAAAAGACCCGTGAAGATGATGAAGGAGAGAATGGTCGTAACGAGGGCTGTCAGAAAGGAGGTCAGTGTCGTTTTAAACCGCAGCAGCCGAAGAAGAATAAAAAGGACGATGAAAGTGGACAGAAGAAAGCTCAACGTCTTCAAGAGAATCGGGTAGACGATGAGAGCGGCGGCGATCCCGGCAGGTGCGAGCTGTGTCCAACTATGCCCCTCATCTTTTTCGGCTGTCCTCCGGAAGGTGCGCCAGACATGGAAGGCGGAAACGACCAGCAGACAGAGGGCGATCGCCGCCGGGAACTGCCCCGCACCCGGCTGGGCGAGGGTTCCGACCTTGAGCGCGATGGCGCCGGCCGTATAGACCATCGCAAATATCAGGATCCCCAGGGAAACAATACGTTCCTTCATAAATAAACCCTTGTTCTTGATTGAAAGAGCGGCGGGCTTTCCAACCCGCCGCCCCATTTCCCGCCTTACTGGGCGAGTTTCATCTCCTTGACGATCTTGCGGAGCAGCTCTTCCTCCTGCGCCAGGAAGGTCTTGAAGGCATCACCCCTCCTGAAATCGGGGACCATATTCTGCGCAGCGCAGGCCGCCTTGAACTGCGGGTCCGCCGCTACCTTCTCCAGGCCGTCGGCCAGGATGTCGATGATTTCCTTCGGGGTTCCCTTCGGGGCGAGATAGCCGCGGTAGGAGCCTTCGATCAGGTTGACCCCTAACTCCTTCAGCGTCGGGACTTCGGAAATCGACGACAGCCTCTTTTCGGTGTAGACCGCGAGGCCGCGAAGCTTCTTACCCTGGACCAGACCCGTTACGACACCCACGTTCGTGGTACAGACGTCGACATGGCCGCCCGCGGCTGCCTGCCAGGCCGGGGCGTCCCCGTCAAAGGGGACCATGTTGTAACTGGTCCCGGTCAGCTTCGCGATCATCAGGCCATTATACCAGTCGTCCCCGCCGTTGCCGGAATGGGAGAGCCTGATCTGTCCCGGGGCCTTCTTGGCGGCTTCGATGAGCTCCTGGAAGGTCTTGAACTTGCTGTCCGCGGCCACGACCAGGATCCCCGGATCGAAGATCATGTTCGCGATCGGTTCGAAGTCGGTCATGGCATAGCCCGAGTTGGCGTTGACCATCGAGTTGAGCTGGGTTTTGGGGGTCAGGCAGGTGGTCAGCGTGTAGCCGTCCGGCTTTGTGTCCTTGCCCACTTCCTTCCAGACGATGGCGCCGTCCGCGCCGGGTTTGTAGACGTTGACGAACCTTTGCTTCAGAACCTTCTCCAGGAAGGGCTGAGTCACCTGGGCGAGCTGGTCGCTTCCGCCGCCCGCCTTGAAGCCGTGGATCACGGTGACGGCCCTGGCCGGATACTTCTCCGCGGCGACAGCCGTCACGGCCAAAGCCATGCCGACAACCAAAAAGACCGCCAGAACCAGGCCCGCAGCCTTTCCTACGCTTTTCGAACGTTTCATACATTCCTCCTTAGTTTATGATATTTCCCCGGCTTAAACCCGCCGGGAAATCCAAACTATGCCTTCGGGAAAAACCCCGTCTTTGTCAGGATCTTCCGGAGTTCCTCCCGATCCGCCTCCTTCAGGGGGACCAGGGGCGGGCGGGGATCCCCGCCGTACAGGCCGATCATCTCCATGGCGGCCTTCAGCCCCGGGATGCCCCAGCGGGCCGTCACCGCGTTGTTGCTGTCGATCAGATTCATCTGCAGATCCCGGGCCTCTTTGAGCTTTCCGGCATCGAAGAGCGTCTGCACGCGCGCGCATTCGTTCGGGAAGATGTTGGCCAGGGCCAAGGTTCCACCCGTCGCGCCGAGGGCGAGGCTCGTGTAGAGGTAGCTTGCCGATCCCGCGAATACAGAGAAGCCCTCCGGTGCGTTGCGGATCATGTCCGCGATCTGGACAATGTTGCCGCCGCTGTCCTTGATTCCGATGATGTTCGGGTGCCTTGCCAACTCCACGGCGAGTTTGGCGGAGATGTTGATTCCCGCATTGCGCGGCATGTTGTAGAGGATGACCGGCAGCGGGCTCTGGTCGGCCACGTCCGTGTAGTACCGGGCCAGTACCGGATCGGTCATTTCCCCCTTGTAGTAGTTCGGGGTGACGACGAGGACCGCGTCGGCCCCCGCCTCGGTGGCCTTCCTGTTAAGCCGGATCGTCTCCGCCGTCGACTCGGCGCCGGTCCCGGCGATCACCGGTTTCTTCCCCTTCGCCCGGGCGCAGACGAAGCGCATCAGCTCTTCCTTTTCCGTGGGCGAAAGCAGGACGAACTCCCCGTTGGAGCCCATGACCACGATTCCCTCCAGGTCGGAGCCCAGCCAGAATGCCAGATTCTTTTCCATCTTGTCATAGGCGATCTCCCCTCCCGCAAACGGCGTCGCGATGGGGGCGTAGATACCATGAAGCTTGAACATCGACCTTACCTCCTTTGATTATGTCATATCGTGATGCACGCGGGCCGGCCTTTCGGGGCTCGGCTCGGCATCTGTTCATATCATATCCGCGTGATGCAGAACAGTTCGTCGTGGCCGAGCAGCTCGGCCCGCGACGGCTCTCCGGAGGCGATCCGGAGGACCTTCCCGAACAATTCCGCTCCCACCTCGGCAATGGGAGTCCCTTCCACGATTCCTCCGGCGTTGAAATCGAGGTTGAATTTCATCCTCTCGTAGGTTTCGCCGTTTCCCGTGATCTTGATGACCGGGACGCCCGGAAATCCCGTCGGCGTCCCCCGGCCGGTTGTGAAGACCACCGCCTGGCAGCCGGATGCGACCAGACCCGTGACCGCCTCCCCGTCGTGACCGACGCAGTCCAGAAGATAGAGACCCGGCGCCTCCGGATACTGTCCGTAACTGAGGACCCCCTGGATCGGACCGGTTCCGGCCTTGTAGATCCCGCCCAGGGCCTTCTCGACGACGGAGGTGACCCCGCCTTCCTCGTTCCCCGGCGAGATCAGGGCCGAACGGTGCTGAACGTCCGTCCCCGCCGTGGCCCGGCTGAGCCTTTTTTCCATGTTGCCGATCGTCGTGAGAATTTCGCAGGCCGCTTCCGGCGTCTTAGCCCGTCCGGCGAGGATCTGCTCAGCCCCGATCAGCTCGGTCACCTCGGTGAAGATCGCCCTGCCTCCCGAGGCGACGATCCGGTCGGTCACCCAGCCGAGGGCGGGATTGGCGGCTAGCCCCGAGGTGGCGTCCGTACCGCCGCACTTGAGTCCGAGGGAAAAATCGGATAGGGGGAATGCCTCCCGCCTCTGTCGCGAGGCCTCCTCCACCAGACGGCTTGCAAATTTGACCCCCTTTTCGATCGCCCGGAGGGTGTCCCCCTCCTCCTGAATCACGAGCATCTCGACCGGTTTTCCCGCGGCGGCGACGCTCTCCGCCAGTTCCCGGGCCCGGAAGCGTTCGCATCCCAGGCCCACGACGACGACCCCATAGAAGTTGGGGTGCCTCCCCAGTCCTTTCAGCCCGCGTGCGGTCAGCTCCAGATCCAGGCCGACCTGGCTGCAGCCGACCGGATGGCAGAATGCAATCGCGCCGGCGACATGTTCGGCGATCCGCCGGGCGACGGTGTTGGCACAAAAAACCGACGGGATAACGGCGACCCCGTTGCGGATGCCCGGCAATCCTTGAGACCTTCGATATCCTTCAAATGTTGTCATAATCTATCCTGTCTTATTGTTCATGCCCGCGCCGGCAGGTGAGGTTGTGGAGGTGGATCCAGTCGCCGGCGCCGATTTCCGTCTGCGCCCGGCCGATCTCCTCGCCGTACTTGATGATGGGCTGGTCGGCGTGAAGATCCGCGAGGGCGATCTTGTGCCCGAACGCGATGGCCTGCCGCGCTTCAAGACGGACCACCTCCACTTCGGTTGTCACGACGATCTCTTCACCCGGATGGACGTCCGCCAGCACAACGGCGACGTTGTCGCGGGGGTTGATTTTCAATGCCTTGGCCACGTCACTTTTGCTCCTTTCCCCAGGGGATGATTCGGCCCGTCTCGTCGAACTTCCAGTCGATCTCGCGGAGTTTTGCCGGACGCGCATCCGGTCCGCAGCCGCATAGCGCCGCCGGCGAGAGGGCGATCTCTTCGATATGATTTGTGTCGGTTATCCAGGCGACCCGGAGCTGCCCCTCCTGGATCAGGGGGATGGAATAGAGGGCCTTTTTGATCGTTTCCCGGTCGCTGCCGCCGATGACGGGGATCATCCCCCGCTGGACATAGGTGGAAGTCAGGGAGTTCATGTAGGTCTTTTGCCGGTCGATCTGATTGAAGAGCCGCTCCGTGATCAGATCGGCCAGCCCCACCCCCTGGGCATTGCCGTGGGAGGAGGGGTCGAGCCCCAGGACCGCAATCCTCTGGATCCGGGGGGATTCAGGCTCCGGTTCTCCCCAGATCCGCCAGCGCCCCGTGACGTGGGTGTCGATGCCCGAGCCGCTGTGGCGTTTGCCCATCTCCTCGATGACCAGAAGATCGAGTTCGGGACAGGGCAATTTGGCCATCAGGCGGTGCATCTCCACAAGGAGCCTTTCATCCGTCGCGGGGATCTCCTGAGGCCGGACCAGCTCGAGCCTGGCTACCTCGCCGTAGGCGTTCTCGACGATGCCGACCCCGGCCAGGACCGGTGTCTTCTCGATGAGCATCGAAGCTGCGTCCCGGATGATCCGGCCCATATGGGAGGGGCCGTAACGGTGGATCCGCGAGGCCTGTGCCACCTTGCCCAGTCCTACCGTGCACATCTTGCAGAGGCCGCTCTGGATGGGGCCGGTGACCGCCGTATGGGCTTTGATCCGGTTGATGACGATGATGTGGTCGGCCCGCGCGGCGTTTCGGTCGCACAGGACCGGGAAGCCGTCCGGAAGCTCGCCGACCTGATCGACCTCCATGCTGATCGTGACCGGGCAGCCGAGATTCTCCTTCGTCATGCCGAGTGAGGTGAGGAGTTCCTTCTGCCCCTCGGCTGTGGCTGCGCCGTGGCTTCCCATCGCGTTGACGACGAAGGGCCGGGCGCCGAGCCCTTTGAGGATCACAACCATCGCCTGCGTCAGCGGGACGATGGCGGCGATGCCGCGGCTGCCGCCGGTGATGGCGACCGTCTGCCCCGGCAGGACCTTCCCGGGGATCCAGCTTTCATTCATGAGCGACGCCAGGGTCTCCGCGGTCGACGGGACCGTCTCGCGGGGAAATCTCTGACGGCAGAGGGTCATTTTCGGCAGCTCCACCTTCATCCCTCCAAGACGGCGCCCCGGTCCGCCTGCGATACGTGGCGGCAGTAGAGGCCTAGAAATCCGGTGTCAATCGGTGCCGGCCGCTGTGGAAGGGCCTTCAGTCTTACGGCGATCTCCTCCGGAGAGAGCAGGAGATTGAGCTGCTTGCTCAGGATGTCGATCTCGATCGAATCCCCGTCGCGGACGGCCGCGAGCGGACCGCCCACCTGGGCCTCGGGCGTGACGTGACCGATGCAGAAACCGCGCGTGGCGCCGGAGAAACGTCCGTCGGTAACCATGGCGACGCTGTCCCCGAGACCCATGCCGGTCAGTATCCCGGCCGGAATCGACATCTCCCGCATGCCGGGCCCGCCGCGCGGCCCCTCGTAGCGGATGACGAGGATATCCCCGGGGTTGATGGTCTTGGTCATGATCTGTTCCATGACCTCCTCTTCGGAGTCGAAGGTCTTGGCCGTTCCCACATGGCGGGGTTTTGCGCCCCGGATGCCGCTGACTTTGATGACCGCGCCGTCCGGCGCGAGGCTGCCGTATAGGACGACGATCCCTCCCTGGGGCTGGAGGGGATTGTCCATGGTCCGGATCACCTCGCGGTTTTTCACCGGGCGGAAATAAGCCTCGATCGTCTTTCCCATAACGGTCGGGACATCACGATTCAGAAGCCCCGATATCTCTCCGAGGATCGCGCCGACGCCGCCCGCCTCGTAAAAGTCCCACAGGGAGTATTTGCTGGAGGGCTTGAACTTGGCGATGCAGGGCGTCGCCGCGGAGATCCCGTCGATGTCCCGGAGGGTCAGAGTGAATCCCGCCTCCCGGGCTATGGCCGGAAGGTGAAGGACGGCGTTCGTCGAACCGCCGATCGCCATCAGAAACCGGACGGCGTTCAGCATGTTTTCCCGCGTCAGGAGCGCCCGGGGGCGAATGTCTTCCTTAATCAGGCCGACGATCCGCTCACCGGTGAGTTTGGCCTGCCGTTTCTTAGCCGCATAGACAGCAGGGGTGGTCGCAGCGCCCGGGAGGCTCATCCCCAGTGCCTCGATGAGGCACCCCATCGTGTTGCCCGTTCCCATCATGCCGCAGACGCCCGCGGTCGCACAGGTATCCTCCTCGATCGCCTCAAACTCCGCCGCATCGATCTTCTTGTCCTTGAAGGCCCCCATCGCCTCCTTGATGTCGCACATGACCCGCTGCTCGCCGTCCTGGAAATGGGAGAGCATGGGTCCGGGAGGAAGGAAGATGGTCGGGATGTTGAGCCGGGCTGCCGCCATCAGCATGCCCCCCGGCGACTTGTCGCAGGAGGGGATCAGGACCAGGCCGTCGAAACCGCCCGCACCTACCATGAGTTCGATCTCTGCCGCCACAACCTCGCGGCCGGGTAGGACGTAGTGCATCCCGTTCCCCTGTGCGACGGCGTCACAGATCGCGATCGTGTGGAATTCCACTGGCGTGCCCCCGGCCGCCCAGACTCCCGCCTTGACGAACTGGGCCAGTTCCTTGTTGGAATAACTGCCCGGGTGCATTTCCGACCAGGAGCTGACGACGCCGATCACCGGTTTTTTCAGCTCGTCGCGGCGATAGCCGACGGATTTGAACATCGAACGGGGATAGGCCCCGGTAATGCCTGCAAAGAGTTCAGCCGAATTTCGTATTTTCTTGTCCATGCTTCGTTGTTCTTCCCTTCAAACCTTAAACGATCCATGCTCAATCGCATATCCACAGGTGATAGGATTTGGGTCCATGAACGCCGAGGGTCAGGACCTTTTCGATATCCGCGGTGCGGCTGCATCCGGTGACCAGCACAAAGTGACTGTCCTCCTTCGCCAGGGCGAAGACATGATGGAGGTCCGCCTGGAAGGCCGCAGGTGTGATCAGGGCCAGATGGACGCGGGGCAGCAGTGACAGGGCGTCGGGTTGTCCCTGCGTCGTCCGCAGCAGGACGGTTCCCGTCTCGGGAAGCGCCGCGTCCGCCACGGAGATCCCCAGATCGCAATCCGCGAGCCCGCGGGCGTCACCGTCGGGGGAGACGATCCCGATCCCGAACCCCTTCAGCAACGCTCCAGTATCATAGTGACGGTGGAGGGGGTGATCGCTGAAGGCCGCCGTCCGGATTCCTTCATCCCGGATGATTTGCCCGAGGGCGGCGGCGAATTCCTCGCGCCCGTGAACCTTCCTGCCGTGGCCGCTGACCCGTTTGACCTCGCCGAGCATCCGCTCGATCTCTTCGTCGAGGGTTCCCGCTTTTCTCGGCCCAAACCGGGCCGCAACGGGCAGCGGCTGCAGGGGCGAGCTGGCGTGCGCCGCAATGGCCTTGCGAACGTCGGCCAAAATGACCTCTCTTGGTGATTGCGCCCTACCCATGGGTCTTTCCCTCCATCTGTTTCACCGCTGCCTTCCGATTCTTCCACCAGAGACGGAAATCCCCCTGAAACGCCGGAAAGGGGCGCGCCATGGTCCAGCGGTTCAGCGGGGGCGGCAAGGATGGGAGCCAGTCGCCGCGGCGCAGCGGCGACTGGAAGATTCTGCCGAGGCGCGCCCCCAGACGGTACAGCGTAGGCGATCCCAGGACAATCCGTCCTACTTTGGCCATCGCCTTGAGTGTTCCCGGAACCGAGGAGGTTTCGAATGAATCCCCTTCGACGAACCGTTTCCGCAGGTGCAGGAGGATCTCGGGAATCGGGATCATCACCGGGCAGAGTTCCGCGCAGGCCCCGCAGAGTGTCGAGGCGAAGGGCAGCGATCCTGCGAGCTTCGTCCCCATGAGCAGGGGGGTGAGCATCGATCCGATGGGGCCCTGATAGACCGCCCCGTAGGCGTAACCGCCGACCTGGTTGTAGATGGGGCAGGAGTTCATGCAGGCCCCGCAGCGGATGCACAGGAGCGCCTCCCGGGCCAGCTCGTCCGCGAGGATCCGCGAGCGGCCGTTGTCGAGCAAAACGAGGTGGAATTCCTTCGGGCCGCCCTCTCGGACGCCCGTAATGAACGTGTTGTAGGCGGTGATCTTGCTGCCGCTGACGCTGCGCGCCAGAAGCTTGAGGAGGACCGCGGCGCTCTCCCAGTCCGGGATGACCTTCTCGATTCCGACGACGGCGACGTGGACGGGGGGGAGCGACGTGCTGAGCCGCCCGTTCCCCTCGTTCGTCACGATGAGGAGCGTTCCGGTTTCCGCGATCAGAAAATTGCCGCCGGAGATTCCCATTCCGGCCCTGAGGAATTCCGGGCGGAGTAGGAGCCGGGCATGCTCGGTCAGTTCCTCGGGAATGGGCCGGGCGTCGATCCCGAGCTTTTCGCGGAAAAGGTCGGCGATCTCCTCCTTGGTCATGTGGAGCGCCGGGGCGGTGATGTGGGAGGGGCGCTGCCCGGCCTGCTGTACGATGAATTCGCCGAGGTCCGTTTCATACACCTTGATTCCCCGGGCCTCCAGAGCGGGATTGAGGTCGATCTCCTCCGACACCATGCTCTTGACCTTGACGATGCTTTGGACGCCGTGTTCGTCGGCGAGCTTGAGGATGATTTCTTTCGCCTCTTCGGCGTCCCTCGCCCAGTGGACAAGGCCGCCGGCGGCGGTGACCTTCTCCTCGACCATGGCCAGATACCGGTCCAGGTGGGTCAGCGCGTGCAGGCGGATCTCGTGTCCGGCCTTCCGGAGCTCCTGCCAGCGCTCCTCGCCGAACTCCGCGACGACCTCGGCCCGCTTAAGCAGGGCCGTGCGGGTACTTTTCTGTGTTGCTGTAACGACAGCAGGAGATGCGTTTCGGGAGTTTTCACGAAAATCGATTTTGGCCGTTTTCTCCATCATGCCGCACCTTCCCCGGCCAGGATCTCGATCAGATGCATCGCCCGCACACGGGAATCCACCTTCACGAGGCCGCCACGGATGTTAAGGAGACACCCCGGTTCACTGACCACCACGACCTCGGCGTTGCTGGCGATGATGTTTTTCACCTTGGTCTCCATCATCGCCCTGGACACCTCGGGGTAGACGACACTAAATATCCCCCCGAAGCCGCAGCAGGTGTCGGATTCGTTCAACTCAATCAATTCCAGCCCACGGACCGCCTGGAGCAGCTCCAGCGGTTCGCTGCGAACGCCAAGTCCGCGCGTCAGGTGGCAGGGGTAATGGCAGACGACGGGGTGGGGGAAGGAGGCCCCGACGTCCTTGACCTTCAAGACATTGACGAGAAACTGGCTGAATTCCAGGACGCGCCCCGCGAGCCGAACCGCCCGTTCATGTTCCGCCGATCCCTCCGGAAACATCCCCGGATAACGGTGTTTGACGAACTCGACGCAGGAGCCAGAAGGGGCCACGATGTATCCCTCGGTATCGGCGAAGGCCTTCATCCATCCGAGGGCCATTTCGCGCCCTTCGGCCTGGAAGCCGCTGTTGAAAAAGGGCTGCCCGCAGCAGGTCTGCGCCTCGGGTAACTCGCACCGGACGCCAAGACGCTCGAGCAGGAGGACCATCTTCTTCAGCACATCCGGAAGAAGATTTTCTCCCATGCAGGTGATGAACAGTTGTACCGTTTCCATGAAATTCCCAAAATGGTTGAGGCGCCTCCGGCGGACCGGGGCGCCTCTTCACGATAAGTCCTCCGCAGGGTCAACCTTAGATTTTAAGGTTAAGCTCCTTGATCAAATCCCCGTAGTCCTTGTATGCCTGATGCAGGAAGACTGTCCAGTCTTTTGTGTTCTGGTACATGATCGGCTGGTAGACGGCGGCCATGGCCTTTTTGTACTCCTTGTCCTCAGACACCTTCTTCAGGGTCGAGGAGAGGTATTCGATCACCTCCGGCGGGGTGGCGGCCGGCACGGCAACGCCCTTCACCGAGCCCCAGGTGATCACGTCGATCCCCTGTTCCTTCAGCGTGGGTATGTTCGGCAGTGTGGGATCACGTTTGTCCAGGGCCACCCCGATCGCCCGGAAACGGCCGGACTTGATGTGCGGCATCACCTCGGAGGGATGGCCTCCGCCCATCGTAAGGTGGCCGCCCGCCAGGGCCGTGACCGCATCGGCGCCGCCGGTGAAGGGAACGACGGTGATCGGGAAATTCGCCCGCTTCGCCATGGCCTTCAGCGTGATGTCCACGACGCCGGTCGCGACGGAGGCCGCGGCGGTGACCCTGTTGCCGCTGTTGGCGAAGGCAACCAGATCCTTCATCGACTTGATCGGGGATTTGCCGCTCACGCAGATGATGACCGAGTGAACCGAGAGCCGGGCGACCGGGGCAAGATCTTTGAAGGGATCATAGGGCATTTTCTGGAAGTGCGGTATGGTCAGATCGGGGCTCGATCCCTGTCCGAGATAGAGGGTATAGCCGTCCGGTTTGGAACGGACGACATATTCGACCCCCATGATGCCGCCTGCACCGGGCTTGGTGATGACGACCATCGGCTGGGGGCTGTACTTCGTCCAGATGTTCGCCACCGCGCGGGCCAGAACATCGTTGGAGCCGCCGGGGGCAAACGGGACGATCACCTGGATCGGTTTTGTCGGAAATGTCTCCGCGCCGAAGCATAGACCTCCGGCAATCAACGAAACGATCAGCGTGCAGGCAATAAAAATGGTAACCTTACGAATACTGAACATATGACCTCCTTTAGAATAATGGGTGCAATGGATGATCGGTTTTCCTTCGGCCAAATTATATATTCCCTTTTGCATGAATAAAACAGGCCTATATGTGAGCATTTTACTTGACTGTGTATATGAAGTATAATGAATAATGTCGATATTTCTTATTCCTTATTTTCATCATAAAGGGGGGATATGCAATGAATAATTTGGGCATGGACACCTTTTTGGCCCTGGTTCGGACGCAGAATGTAAGCCGCGCGGCAGAACAGCTTCATGTGACGCAATCGACGGTTAGTAAAAGACTGAAAATATTGGAAGAAGAGATCGGTACGGTTTTATTCGACCGTGTCAAGGGAAACAAAACATTTCGTCTGACCCCTGCCGGCGAGGCGCTGGTTGAGGTCGCGGAACGGTGGCTCTCCGTCTGGCATGAGATGCAATCGCTTCAATCCGTGAGCCCGAACCTCTCCCTGTCCATCGGGGCGCTCGACAGTCTCAATTATGCCTTTTTCCCGACTCTCTACCAGGCCCTGAGCCGGCACAAGCCCAAAATCAACCTGAAGGTCGTGACTTCGCACTCGCCGGAGTTGTATAACCTGATCGAGCGAAGGGATGTTGACATCGCCTTTACGCTCCTGCGGAGGGAACATCCCAACATCCTCGTGGAGGAGTGTTTTACGGAACCGATGGTGGGTTTGCGCATGAAGGCGTCCAAAGATTCGGAAACGGAACAGGTTCACCCGCGCGATTTGGATCCCGACAACGAGTTGTTCCTGTACAGCGGGCCGAACTATCAGATGTGGCACGATCAGTGGTGGGACCCTTTTTCCCCCGACCGGATCCGCCTGGATACCTCTCAATTGATTTTCTCGTTTTTTTTCAATACGCGGCAATGGGCCATTGTACCCTTCTCAGTGGCGCGCAAAGCCCGGAAGACCGGCAACTACAGCATATTCCGTTTTTCGGAACCCCCTCCCGATCGGATCTGCTATCAGATAAAGCACAGATATCCCAGGGCCAGCACGGCGTCCAGTATCAAAGTTTTGGATTGTTACTTGAAATCACTGTTCAAGGAAGTCGATCTGGATTCCGTGCGTGGATAGATCGGCCTGGAGGCCGTATTCGATCTCAATCCAGGTTGTTCCGCATCATAATCAAGGACGATACCTTCAGTCATTCTGGCGCAGGCATCGCCGGATGTAGCGCTCAACGCTTTCGTTGGAGTAGAAAATGCCAAAGTGGCCCTCGCAGAGGATATCGGGCTTGAGGGCCAGAATCATCTCCATGGATGTTCGCCACTGGTCGATGTCGGAGCCGAAGGCCGGCAGGAATGGGCCGTGGATGTCCTGGCCGAAAAGGATCCTCCGGCCGTCACGTTCCAGCAAGATGACGATGGAGCCGGGGGTGTGGCCGGGGGCGTGGAGGCAGCGAAGCTTCTCCCCGTTGAACGAGAGGATCTCTTCCCTGCCTGTAAGCCGCCGATCGATTGGGGTCGGGGGAAAATCGACGTCATACCAGCCGGCCGCCGTTCGGACGGAATCGCCGTTCTCAACCGCCTCCGCATCCAACTCGTGAATGAGGATTTTCAAGCCGAGACGCTTGCGCAGTGCGGGTGCCGCACCGATATGGTCGATGTGGGCATGGGTGAGGATCAGCGTTGAAATCCTCCGCGGATCGATGCCCGTGGTCTCGGTGTTCGCCAGGATGGTCCGGAGGCTTCGTCCGGCGCCGCAGTCGATCATGACCGCCTCCCCGCCGAAATCGATCACAAAGGAGGTGGCGTCCTCGGCATGCGAGATCTGCGGTCCGCCGACCAGATAAACGCCCCGGGCAATCCGCTCCGTATCCGGCATCCTCGTTGCCTCTTTGCTATGGATTGGTTTTGAGCGATCCAATCAATTCGTCGATCCTGCCGATTCCGTGCCGGGTCATGTATTCTTCGATGCCGTCCAGGATCCCCATCGTCGCGGCGGGATTGATGAAGTTGGCCGTGCCGATTTCGACAGCCGTCGCCCCCGCAATCAAAAATTCCAGCGCGTCGGCGGCGGTTGCGATCCCGCCGATGCCGATGACCGGGATCTTCAGGCAGCGGACCGCTTGCCAGACCATCCTAAGGGCGACCGGTTTGACGGCCGGTCCGGAAAGCCCGCCGGTGATGTTCGCCAGGTGGGAGCGCCTGCTTTCGATGTCCACCGACATCCCCGTCAGGGTGTTGATCAGGGATACCGCGTCGGCGCCGGCCGCTTCGACCGCCAGCGCGATCTCGGTGATGTCGGTCACGTTCGGCGTCAGCTTCACGATGAGGGGAAGACCGGTCTCGGCCCGGACCTTCTTCGTGACATCGGCAGCAACATCGGGATTGGCGCCGAAGGCGCTGCCCCCTTTTTTCACGTTCGGACAGGAGATATTGACCTCGATGCCGTCCACCCCGTCGGCGCCATTGAGAATCTCGGCGACGCGTCGGTACTCATCGACCGTTTCGCCAAAGATGTTGGCGATGACGGCGACGTCGAACTGCCGCAGAAAAGGCATTTTATCCGCGATGAACGCCCGGACGCCGATGTTCTGAAGCCCGATGGCGTTGAGCATCCCGCAGGGGGTTTCCATGATCCGGGGCGATGGGTTTCCCGCCCGCGGTTCGAGGGAGAGACCCTTGACCACAACCGCCCCCAAGCGGTTCAAATCGCAAAACGGGGAGAACTCTTCGCCGTAGCCGAAGGTTCCCGATGCGGTCATGACGGGATTTTTGAGTTCAAGGCCGCCGATCCGTACCCTGAGCTCAAGGGGGCTGATTCTGTTTTTATCCGATTCCATAACCGTTGTCCTGTTCGTCCGCGGAAGGATTCCGAGAGATCTCCCGGATATCGAAGACCGGGCCGTCGTGGCAGACTCTCCGGTAGCCGCTTTTCCCCTCACAGTCGGTAATCGCCACGGCGCATCCCAGACAGGCGCCGATACCGCAGGCCATCCTTTCCTCAAGAGAAACCTGGCAGCGGATCACGGTCTTCCGTACGAGAAGCCCAAGAGAACGGATCATCGCTGCCGGTCCACAGGCATAAATCAGCGTCTCCTCCGGGCAGTACTCGTGCAGATCGCAGCGGAGAAGATCGCTGACGAGGCCTTGATACCCCGCGCTGCCGTCATCGGTGGCAATCCGAAGGTCGCAGAAACCGTCCAGACGGTCGAGACCGGTCAGAAGTTCCGCTGTCCTGGCGCCGACATAGGCCGTTATTTCCGCCCTTGGTGGAGAGGAATCCTTCGGATAGTCCTCATGAAGCAGAAAGGTCAGAGGGGCCACGCCGACGCCGCCGGCCAGAAGGATCACCTTCCGGACATCGCGATGAACGGTAAACCCCCTGCCGAGGGGGCCAAGGACGGTCAAGGAAGCGCCCGGTTTCATCCGGGAAAAAAGAGAGGTCCCCCGACCCGCGACACGACAGAGCAGATCCAGGATCGCGTAACCTCCTTCCCTGTGAAACCCGTAAACGCTCAGCGGCCTGGGCAGCAGGGGTTCTCCTCGCTCGGGATCGCGGATCATGACGAATTGTCCCGGATGCGGCGTCGCAAAGGAGGGGGGTAGCCGGAGGGTCAGCCGAAAGTGGCCCGGGGCGACGCCGAGATTCCCGATCACCTCTCCGGTCGCCACGGATGGATGTTCATGCGATGTTATCATTTTGGGCTCCACGCTGTTCCGACGGCGGCACTGCCTCCGATGGGACCCGCTCCAGATCCGCCGACATGATCAGGGCATCCTCCCCCGTATCCGTGTAATAAGCGCGGCGGACGC
>JAPLJY010000181.1 GCA_026388345.1 Deltaproteobacteria bacterium | reverse complement strand
TGCCTCATCGCCCACCCCTTCAATCCACCGCACCTGGTGCCGCTGGTGGAACTCGTTCCCGGTCAGAAAACGGACCCGGCCGTCATGGAGAGGGTCAAGCGATTTTTCGAGGGTCTGGGCAAGATCCCCGTCGTTCTGAAGCGGGAGGTCCCGGGCCATATCGCGAACCGCCTGGCGGCGGCCCTCTGGCGAGAGGCAATCGACCTGGTCATCCAGGGGGTTGCATCGGTGGAGGATGTCGACAAGGCGCTCTACGCCGGTCCCGGCATCCGCTGGGCGCTCATGGGGCAGCACCAGATCTACCATCTCGGCGGCGGCGAGGGGGGCTACGGCTATTTCATCGACCACATCGGCAAGGCGTTCGGGGCCTACTGGAAGGAGATGGCGACCTGGAGCGAAATCTCCCCGGAATCGCGGAAACGTCTGGTGGAGGGTGTGAAGCAAGCGATGGGGGAGAGGGACGCCGCGGAGATCGCCCGCTGGCGGGATGAGAAGATCGTCGGCCTGCTCAAGGTGATCTATGGGAAATAGGAAATAGGGAGACAATGGCCCTGTTTCCGCTAACGCATGCAAAGGAGGGAAAACATGCCGGAAGGAAAGATCGATCTGAAGGAGCCCGTGATCCGCAAGAAGGATGTGCTGATTCTGGAGGACCGCTACTTCAAACCCGAGAACGTCTGCATCGTCACCGGGGCATCGAGCGGCATCGGCCGGGCGACGGCGCTGGCGCTGGCGGCCAACGGGGTGAAGGTGCTCTGCGCGGATGTCGACGAGGCCGGGGGGGCGGCGACGGTGAAGATGGCCGCAAAACTGGGCGGCGAGGCCCGGTTTTTCAAGGCCGATCTGACCCGCGACGCCTCGATCGAGGCCTGCGTCGCCGAGGCGGCTAAGTTAGGGAAGATCAAATTCCTTGCGAACATTGCCGGAATCCAGCACATCGATGCCATCGAGAACTTCCCGATGGCGAAGTACGACCTCATGCAGGCGCTCATGCTCCGGGCGCCCTTCTACCTGGCGAAGCTGGTCATCCCCCACATCCGCAAGAGCCGGGACGGCGTCGGCGCCGTTGGCAACATAGCCTCCATCCACGCCCACATCACGACGCTGAACAAGCCGGTCTACAACATCGTCAAGTTCGGCATCCGCGGCCTGACCCAGTCCATTGCGGCGGAAGGCGGGGGGAAGATCCGCTCCTTCTCGGTGAGTACGGGGTTCGTCTCGACGCCGCTCGCCCTCAAGCAGATCCCCGCCCAGGCCGAGCAGCGGGGGATAACACAGGAGGCGGTCGTCCGGGATGTCATGCTCGGCAAGTCGCGGATCAAAAGGATGATGCTCCCGATCGAGGTGGCGAACCTCTTCATTTTCGGCTTTTCCCATCACAGCCAGTACCTGATCGGCGGCGACCTCCTCTTCGACGGCGGCGTCGTGAAGACCTACTGACACGACCGTTTTCGATCGGCGGGGCGGGGGCCGTCCCCCGCCTTTTTCATTGACCCCCCCCTTAGGACGGTGTTATAAAAGAACGGACAGGCTGAAACGCCCGTCTGTAGCGTTTCCCTCATCCTTCGCCGTTCAACGTACCAGAAAGTACGCCTCACGGCTCAGGATCTCGGGTGCCTTGCATCCGGATATTTTTGAACAGCCTGCTAATGGAACGCCCGTGTCTCGCGGAGGGATGTGGGGCGCGGAAACAGTTCAGTCATCCGCAAAAAGAGGTGCGCAACCATGTCCGAAACCATGAAAATTGTTCTGATGGTCCTGATCACCATCGGGGCCTTCCTTCTCACCCTGCGCGTCGCCGGCTGGAAGATGAAAAGGGCCTGCGATTTCATCCTCCGGGATCTGAAGGAGAGGAAGGCGTTCGATCCGGCCTCGGCGGTGGAGCTTCCTTACTGCAAGACGTCCATGTTCCGCATCGGCATGCGGGACTACCGGCCCAGGGCGATGAACGCGCTCGTGAAACATGACGACATCCGTATGGTGGAGGGGGGCCGATATTACCTGCGCGAGGGTCACAAACTGAACAGTCCTTCTTGATTTTCCTTTATTTTTGCGATAGGATTCCGCCCCATTCCGGTCATGATACCGGGCGAAGGCATTTGGAGTTTTAGGAAGTGGATTTCAATCCCTGCATGAAACACAAGGTGGTCCGCAAGGCGGTCCGCATGTTCGCCGAGGCGGAACTCGGCCCCATCGCCCACGACATCGACCGGGACGCCCGTTTCCCCTGGGAGGTCGTGGAGAAGATGATGCCCCTGCACTTCTTCGGCCTCCAGGCGCCCAAGGCCTACGGCGGCGCGGAGATGGACACGATCAGCTACGCGATCGTAATCGAGGAGATTTCGCGTGTCAGCGCCGCGGTCGGCCTCTGCCTCACCGTTCACAACAGTGTTGGGGTCTACCCCATCGTCCGTTTCGGGACGGAGGAACAGAAAAACCGCTTTCTGCCGGCGATGACGCGGGGGGAGCGGATCGGCGCCTTCTGCCTGACCGAGGCCAACGCCGGCTCCGACGCAGGCGGCGTGGAGACGGTTGCCTTCCGGGACGGCGGGGATTACGTGATCAACGGCACGAAGATCTTCGTGACCAACGGCGGCGTCTGCGGCACGGCGCTGATCTTTGCGATTACGGACACGCAGAACCCCCAGCGGAGCGCCGGCGTGTTCATCGTGGAGAAGGACAACCCCGGCTTTGCCGTGGGCGAAATCGAAGATCTCTGCGGGATGCGGGCAAACCCCGTCTCCTCCCTTTTCCTGGAAGATTGCCGCGTCCCGGAGACGAACCTGCTCGGCCGTCCCGGCAACGGGATCAAGATCGCTCTTGAAACCCTCGACACGGGCCGCCTTGGCATCGCCGCCCAGGCGCTGGGACTTGCCCAAGCCGCTTTCGAGGATTCGGTCCGCTACTCCAAGGAGCGGCAGCAGTTCCGGAAAC
>JAPLJY010000067.1 GCA_026388345.1 Deltaproteobacteria bacterium | reverse complement strand
GGCGCCCACATCCACGGCGTATCGGTCCTGGGGGCGACGGACTGCCTGGAGGCGATGATTCTGAAGCACCAGGTGCGGGCGGTTGTCATCGCCATCCCCACACTGAACCACAAAATCCTGCGGAGCCTTTACGACGGGGCGGAAAAGGCGAAGGTGGAGACCATCAAAATCGTTCCCCGGATCTATGATTTCAGCCATCCCGACATCAACATGAAAACCCTCGAGGACATTTCCGTCGAGGACCTGGTGGGGCGGCAGACCGTCAGCGTGGATTACCGGGGTATCGGGGAGTTCATCCGGGGGAAATCGGTGTTGATCACCGGCGCCGGGGGGTCCATCGGGTCGGAAATCGTCGTGCAGACCTGCGCCTTCGGACCGGAAAAGGTGATTCTCTTCGACAACGACGAGACGGAGCTGCACAACCAGGGGCTGAAGCTCCAGAGACTCTTTCCCCATCTTTTGGAACGGCTCGTCTTCGTGACCGGCGATGTCAGGGACGAGGCGAGGCTCCGCGAGGTTTTCGAGACCTGCCGGCCGCGGATCGTCTTCCATGCGGCCGCCTACAAGCATGTTCCGATGATGGAACACAACCCCAAGGAGGCGGTCAAGGTCAATCTTTTCGGGACATTTGCCCTGGCCGGGGCGGCGCGTGACCATGGCGTGGAGAAATTCGTCATGATTTCGACAGACAAGGCGGTCCGGCCGACGAGCGTCATGGGCGCCACCAAGCGGATGGCGGAGTACATCTGTCGAGCCTTCAACGAGATCAGTAGGGACAACGACCCATTGTCGACGCGGTTCATGTCTGTCCGTTTCGGCAACGTTTTGGGAAGCCGGGGCAGCGTGTTGCCCCTGTTTCTGGAGCAGCTTAAGCACGGCGGGCCTCTGACGGTGACGGACCGGGAGATGAAACGGTACTTCATGACCATCCCCGAGGCGGTGTCCCTGGTTCTCCAGGCCTCGATCCTGGGGAATGGGGGCGAGGTATTCGTGCTTGACATGGGAGAGCCAGTCCATATAGTCGATATCGCAGAGGAATTGATACGGATTCATGGTCTTGAACCTTATAAAGATATTGACATTCAATTTACGGGATTGAGGCCGGGCGAAAAACTCTTCGAGGAAATCCTGACGGCGGAAGAGGGCACCGATGCCAGCCGGCACGAGAAGATCTTCATCGCCAGGAACGATGCGAAGTACTCGCTTGAGGAATTCCCGGAGATTCTCGGGGAGTTTTCCGAGGTGATCGCCGATTCCTCGCCTGAAAGTGACGATCGCATGAAGCAGCTTCTGCGCAAATACGTGAAATACTACTATTAGGGAAATCCTGCGGACTGCACTGAAAAACCAGAGCCAAAACCAGGGGAAAGGATATTGAATTCATGAAAAAAGCATTCATTACCGGCATCACCGGCCAGGACGGATCCTATCTGGCGGAACTCCTGCTCTGCAAGGGCTATGAGATCCACGGCCTCATCCGCCGTGCCAGTACCTTCAACACAGAACGGATCGATCACCTTTACCGGGACACCCACGACCCCCAGGCGCGGATCTATCTCCACTACGGCGACCTGTCCGTCTCCGGACAGCTTACCGACCTCCTCCACGAGATCCAGCCGGACGAGATCTACCACCTGGGCGCCCAGAGCCATGTCCGCGTGAGCTTTGACATGCCCGAATACACCGGCGACGTGACCGGTCTCGGGACGCTTCGCCTCCTGGAAGCGATCCGCAAGACGGGGATCAAGACCCGTTTCTATCAAGCCTCCTCCAGCGAGATGTTCGGCGCGGCGCTGCCTCCCCAGAGCGAGGCAACTCCCTTTCAGCCGCAAAGCCCATATGCTGCCGCCAAGGTTTACGCCTACTACGTCGTTCGCAACTACCGGGATGCTTACAACATCTTCGCCGCCAATGGGATCCTCTTCAACCACGAATCCCCCCGCCGAGGCGAGACCTTCGTCACCCGGAAGATCACCCGGGCAGCCACCCGGATCAAGCTTGGCCTTCAGGAGAAGCTCTACCTCGGGAATCTCGAGGCGAAGCGCGACTGGGGCTTCGCCGGCGACTACGTCGAAGCGATGTGGCTGATGCTTCAGCAGGACAAACCCGACGATTTTGTCATCGCCACCGGAGAGACTCACTCGGTGCGCGAGTTTGCCGAGAAGGTCTTCGCGAAGTTGGGCCTCGACTACCAGCGGCATGTGGCCATCGACCCCCGCTACTTCCGCCCGACGGAAGTGGACATCCTTCTGGGCGATGCAACCAGGGCGCGCAAGGCCCTAAACTGGGAGCCAAAAGTCGGCTTCGATCAGCTCATCGGCATGATGGTCGCCGCGGACCTGGAGACCGCCGAAAAGGAGAAGACACTGGTCAACGCCGGCTACACCTGCGGCAACCACCGGCTGCCTTGAGGTTCGATATGAAACACAAACGCATCACGATTACCGGCGGCAAAGGGTTCCTGGGGAAGCACCTCATCCGAGCCTTCGAGAAGCGGGGCTGCTGCGACCTTCTTGTGGCGGACCTCCCCGAATACAACCTGCTCCGCCCGGAGGACATCCGCAGGCTATACGATGAGCAGCGGCCCGATGTCGTCGTCCATCTCGCCGCAAAGGTCGGCGGCATCGGCTTCAACCAGGAACATCCCGGCTCCCTCTTCTATGAGAACATCATGATGGGGGTCCAGCTCCTCCACGAGGGTTATCTCCGGAAGATCGACAAGTTTGTTGCCCTGGGAACGATCTGCGCCTACCCCAAATTCACGCCGGTGCCGTTCAAAGAGGACGACCTCTGGAACGGCTACCCCGAGGAAACCAACGCCCCCTATGGCCTTGCGAAGAAAATGATGCTCGTCCAGGCGCAGTCCTACCGCCGGCAGTACGGCTTCAACGCCATCTTCCTTCTGCCCGTGAACCTCTATGGCCCGGGCGACAACTTCGATCCCCGCTCCTCCCACGTCATCCCCGCCTTGATCAAGAAGTGCGCGGACGCCGTAAGAAACGACGAGGAGGAGATCGTCGTCTGGGGAACGGGCGCCGCCACGCGGGAGTTCTTCTATGTGGAGGACGCTGCGGAGGCGATCGCCCTTGCGACTGAGAAATACGACAAGCCCGAACCGGTCAACATCGGCGCCGGGTTCGAGATCTCCATCCGGGACCTGGTTGGCCTTATCACCGAACTGACCGGGTTCAGGGGCCGCGTCGTCTGGGATACAACCAAACCCGACGGACAGCCGCGGCGGATGCTGGATACGGCCCGAGCCTTCAAGGAATTCGGATTCAGGGCGAAAACCGACTTCCGGGAGGGGCTTGCGAAGACCATCGACTGGTACCGGGACACACTGTTGGTCAATCCGTACCCTGCACCTAAGAAACCTCGATTTTCTTCGCCTCGTCGATGAGCATGATCGGGATATCCTCCCGGATCTCATAGAGCAGATGGCACCGGTCGCAGAGCAGACCGTCTTCCGCCGGCGTCAGGCGAACCTCCCCCTTGCACTTCGGGCAGGCCAATATTTCCAACAGTTCCTTGCTGATTCCCATTTTTTAACTCCTTGAATCTTTGGAAATCGTGATCCCTCCGCGCGCTGGACATTTTCCGACCCGGCACCTCCTCGCTTCGCTGTGGGGGCAGAGCCCCCCTCCCCCTCGAAAAATCTCCAATGCACGCTTCCGGGATCCGATTTCCAAGTTAAGCAAACGTCTATCGATCCAGGACGGGATCCCTTCCCCGCCCTTCCCCTGATGATATTCCTCTGATGGCAAGCATTTCCCTGACCGCCGCAAAGACCTCCCCGACGCCGATTTCCCGCATGCACCGGACCGTATCGCATTGTTTCCGGAAACAGGGCATGCAGGAAAGGCCGCTGCGGATGACGCGGTGACCGGGACCGTAGGGACCGGTCCGGTCGGGATCGGTCGGCCCGAAGAGGGCGACGACCGGTGTGCCCACCGCTGCAGCGATGTGCATGGGGCCGGAATCGGTCGTGACGACGAGGGCCGCCCGCCGGTAGAGACAGGCGAGCTCCCGGAGCGTCGTCCGCCCGCCGAGATTGACGGCTGCTGTTTTCATCCGCCCCTGGATCCGGTCGAGCGGGCCGGTTTCTCCCCCCGTCAGAACGACGCCGATTCTAAGCTCCGTCCGGATCCGGTCACAGAGCTCCGCAAACTTTTCATCCTCCCAGAGTTTCGTCTCCCAGAAGGCCACCGGATTGACGGCCAGAAAATGCCGGCCTTCCTCTTTTTCCCCGCCTGAGTATGTGCCCCCCCCCCCTGCCTCCTTTTCCCCAGTCGTCAAAATCGCCGAATTTTCGTTGAGAAGCGCCGCCACGCGCCGCTTCTCCTTTTCCCCGACTGCGATCTTGAATTCCGGCGTCGCTGCGAGACAGGACGTCTCCGATCCCTTGGCGACATGGCGGACAAAGTCGAGGTAGCGGTCGACGGCGTGTTTCCGCATATCCTCGGGGATTTTTTCGTTGTAGAAAAGACCGCTTCCCTCCTGGAGGCTGTCATAGCCCAATTTTCTTTTGCCGCCGCCGAGAAGGACGATAACGGAGCTCTTGAGCAGACCGTGGAAGTCGATGACGAGGTCGTAGGGGCGGCTCCGAAGCTCCCGGAGAAATGCACGCATTTCCCGGAAGGGGATTGCTATCCTTCCCTGCCGGAGTTCCTTCAGCCAGGTTTTGCGGCGGGAGATCAGGGCCCGGTTCAGATCGGGATGGTCCGCGAGCAGATCGGCCGCCGTCTCCTCGACGACCCAGGAGATGTCCGCGTCGGGATAGCAACGCCGGAGGGCGGCGAGCGACGGCAGGGTGTGGATGACGTCGCCGATGGCGCTCAGTTTGACGATCAGGATGTTCAATGCCCTGTCCTCTTCCGGTCTTCCATGATCCAGGCGATGGCCTCCTGCAGGTCCGCCGCGATGTGCGCAGGACGGACGATTCCCGTCTCCCCTTGGGCGCCGGCTTTCCCGATGGGGACACGATGCGGCATCATGTCCCCATTCTTCCGCAGTTTAGACACGGCCTCTTCGCCGTATCCGGTCCGGACGAGGATGCCCTGCGCCCCGGCCCTAGCCCCTGCCTCGATATCCTTCAGCGTATCGCCGACCATATAGGAGCAGTTCGGGTCGATCCGGAGTTCCTCCGCGGCCAGGAGGAGCATTCCCGGGGCCGGTTTCCGGCAGTCGCAGGTTTTAAGATACGCCCCCCCCCCTTCCGTCGGATGGTGGGGGCAGAAATAGAAGGCGTCGATCAAGGCCCCCTCGGCACGGAGCATTTCCCGGAGGCGTGCGTGCACCTGGGCAACGAAGGCTTTGTCGAAGAGGCCGCGGGCGATGCCGGACTGGTTCGTCACGACGACGGCCATGAGCCCGCTTTCGTTGATCCGGCGGATCGCCCCTGCGGCGCCGGGGAGCAGACGGAGCTTCTCCATCCGGTCGAGGTATCCCGCCTCCTCGTTGATCGTCCCGTCGCGGTCCAGAAAAACCGCCGCCCGCCATTTTTTTTCTTCCATCAATTGCGGCCTCCGGAAAGGGGAAAGTGCGTCTTTGCCAGGGACTCGATTGGAGATTTTTCCGGGCACCCTGCCGCCGCAGCGAAACGCCCGCAGGGAAAACTGTTTGAGCGCCTGCAGGGCGCGAGTTTTTTCCCGACAGCGGAGCGAGGATGTGCAGGGTCGGAAAAAGATCCCGAGACCCGGCGAAGACCACTTTTCCCTTTTGTGTTCTTCATAGGGAATCACCCGACCCCGAATCGTCCAGGAGCTTCCGGGCGGCCGCCGTCACCTCCTCCACGCCGATCATCTCCATGCAGCAAAAATCGGTCGGGCAGACCGGTTTCAGGCAGGGACCACACGGGACGTCGTGGTGGATGACAACGCTTCTATTCCCCACGGGTGACGTCGTGGCGGGGTTCGTCGAGCCGAAAACGGCAATCGTCGGGACCCCCAACGCCCCGGCGACGTGCATCAGGCCGGAATCGTTCGAAATGAAGAGGGCGCAGCGGGAGATCAGGGAGATCGCCTCCTTCAGGTTCGTCTTTCCGGCGATGTCGATCAGGGGATGCCGGGCGTTTCTCTGCACCGCGGCGGTGCTCTCCCGGTCGCCGGCACTCCCGAAGAGGATCGCCTGCGCTCCGGATTCGTTGCTCAGGCGGTCGGCGACGGCGGCGAATCGGTCGGGGAACCACTTCTTCGCCGGCCCGTAGGCGGCGCCCGGCGCGATGCCGATCAAGAGGCGGTTTTCAGCGATGCCGAAACGGGCGAAGAGCGTTTCCGCCAGGTCGTCGTAATCCCTGCCGGGGCGGAGGCGGACATCGCGTCCCGCCGGTTTACAGCCGAGCGTCCGGAGCATCTCGACGTAGTAGTCGATCTGATGGACCCGGCGGATCTCTTTCGTCCGGCGGACGGAGTGGGTGAGAAACCATCCCCTGCCGTCGGAGTTGTAACCGGCCCGGAGCGGTACGCCGGCGAGCCGGGCGACGATCGCCGCCTCGATCGCGTTCTGGAGGAGGATGGCGCAGTCGAACCTGCATTGCCGAAGTTCACCGGCCAGACGCCATTTCCCGATGATTCCGGCATGGCGTCCCGGTTCCTGAAAGACGATGATCTCATCCACGTCCGGGGAAAGCCGGTAAACCTCGGCGACCCATGGTTTTGCAAGTACGGAGATTCTTGCGCGGGGCCAGGTCTTCCGGATGGCGGCGATAGCGGGGAGCGTCATGACGACGTCCCCGATCCAGTTCGTCCCCCGGATCAGTATCCTTTCGATCCCCTCCGCGGGGAATCGTTTCCCGCCTCTGACTTTCAGTTGCATCCCCAGATCATCCCCTGTTTCTCTTCTCAATATCTTTGCCCTTTTTCATCCGCAAGCCGGGAAAAAATCAACTCCGCAAATGGTTCGGCTGGCGATATCTCCATCCCGATCCGGAGGAGGGAGACCTCTCTTAGGAAATCGGGGTGATCCGCAAGACGGACGGCATCCTTCTCCGTGGTGACGATCCCCTCGGCGCCGTTCTCACCGGCGAGACGCCGGAGGGCGTCGATGTCGGTGCGGCTGTAGGGATGGTGATCGGGAAAGGCCCGGAAGGAGGCGAACTCTGCGCCCAGTCCGGCCAGGCTCCTTCGGAAGGCCTCCGGCCGGCCGATCCCGGCGAAGGCGCACACCCTCCGGCCTTTCAGTTCAGCAAGCGGCAATACCCGCCCCGTTCCCGCCTCGACAAGCCCCAGCGGCCGGTGGATACCCTGAAAGGAGGGCAGGCCGGAGGCCCCCTGCAGGGGGTCCGTCGGGTCTGCTTCCGCTCCCGTTCGGATGAGGAGATGGGCGCGCCGCAGGGCCTCCGGCATTTCGCGGAGCGGCCCGCGGGGGAGGATGAAGCCGTTCCCGAAGGGACGCACCGCGTCGACGAGGACGATATCGAGGTTCCGGAAGAGGGCCCGGTGCTGGAAGGCGTCATCGAGGATCAGGACGTCGGCGCCGAACCTCCCTACCGCCGCCCGCCCCGTGAGGAGTCGCCGGCTTCCGGTCAGAACCGGGACCCCCGGTGCGGCCCCGGCGATCAGGGTTGGTTCGTCTCCCGCATCCCGCCACCCCAGGAGAATTCGGTTTCCGTCGGAGACGATGTTGACGGAGGCTTTGGCATTGCCGCCATAGCCCCGGCTCAGGACGGCCGGGCGATAACCGCGTTCCTTCAAAAGATTGGCAATGAAGATCACCGTCGGCGTTTTTCCGGTTCCGCCCACGATGAGGTTGCCTACGCTGACGACGGGGCAGGGTAGTTTTGCCTGATGGATAAGTCTCCGGTCGTAGAGGTGGTTTCGCAGGGCGACGGCGGCGCCGTAGGGGAGCGAGAGGAGACGGAGTGCGGCGGCGATGGCGCCGAATGCGCCTGCCGTCTGCTCGTTCTCCCAGATTTCCCTCAGCCTCTCCTCCGGAGATCGCAAAGTCGCCTCCTGTGAATGCCTCGCTTTGCGGCAGAGGCAAAACTCACCATGCCGCATTCAAACTGCAATAGCCCTGAAAATGGGAGATGCCAAATACCAACGATTATCCGGCTCCGTTTCAGGTGGGCTCTCCGTTGCCCCGGCCGTTTTCCTTGAACTGCATGTTGTAGAGGCGGCAGTATTCCCCCTGGCAGGCGAGAAGAGCCTCGTGCGTTCCCTCCTCGCGGATCTCTCCGCTTACGAGGACGATGATCCGGTCGGCGTTGCGGATCGTGGAGAGGCGGTGGGCGATCACCAGCGTGGTCCGGCCTTTCATGAGGTTCTCCAGGGCGTCCTGGACCTCGATCTCCGCCTCCGAGTCGAGAGAGGAGGTCGCCTCGTCGAGGATCAGGATCGGGGCATCCTTGAGCAGCGCGCGGGCGATCGAGATCCGCTGCCGCTCGCCGCCGGAGAGTTTTGTCCCCTGCTCGCCGATGAGGGTATCGTACCCTTTCGGCGTGTGCATGATGAAGTCGTGGGCGTTCGCGGCCTTTGCCGCGGCGATGATCTCCTCCTCCGTCTTGACGATGTCGCCGTAAGCAATATTGTTCCTCACCGTGTCGTTGAAGAGGATCGTCTGCTGGGTCACGATGGCGATCTGCCCCCGGAGTGACTCGACGGTGACGTCGCGGATGTCCCTGCCGTCGATGAGGATCGCCCCCTCCGTAACCTCGTAGAAGCGGGGGATCAGGTTGACAATCGTCGTTTTCCCGCCGCCGCTCATACCTACGAAGGCGACCACCTCGCCCGACCGGATCGTCAGGTTGATGTTCTTAAGAACCGGTTCCTCCTCATACCGGAAGGTGACGTTCCGGATCTCGATCTCCCGGGAGATCCGGGGGAGGGGGGCGGCGCCGGGACGATTTCCAATCTCCGGGACGAGGTCGATGATCCCGAAGACCCGCTGGGCGCCGGCGATCCCCTGCTGGATCGTGTTGTTCACGTTCGTCAGGCGCTTGACCGGCTCGTAGAGCATGATCAAAGCCGTGAGGAAGGAGAAGAAAGTCCCAGGCGTGGATTGGCCGTGGATCACCTGGTAGCCGCCGTAAAAGACGATTGCGGCGATGCCGAGGCCGCCGAGAAATTCCATGAAGGGGCTGGAGACGGCGTTGATGGAGACCGACTTCAGGTTCAGGCGGAAGAGCCGTTCGTTCTCCCCTGCGAACCGCCCGTTTTCATACTCCTCCATGCCGAAGGCCTTGACGATCCGGGTTCCGGAGATCGTCTCCTGCAGAAGGGTCATCAGGCTTCCGACCGTGACCTGCGTCCGCGTCGCCACCTGCCGCATCTTCTGGCCGAACTTGGCGATCGGATAGACGGCGAGCGGGAAGACGAACATCGCAATGATGGCGAGCTGCCACTCGCGATAGAAGATCACGAAGACGAGGCAGATCAGCGTGAAAGAGTCTTTGAGCAGTGCGGTCACCGCCTCCGAGACGGCGCCCTGGATGTATCCGACGTCGTTCGTTATCCGGGACATCAGGATGCCGGTCGGATTCCTTGTGAAAAAGGCGAGCGACTGGGTCTGGATCTTCCGGTAGAGTTCCGCCCTCAGATCGGCCACGATCCGCTGGCCGATGAAATTCATCAGGATCGTCTGGGCATAGCTGCATGCCCCCTTTGTGAGGTAAATCCCGACGACGGCGAGCGGGATCCATTGGAGCATCTCGGCATTTCTCTTCAGAAAAATCTCGTCGAGGGCCGGCTTAACGAGAAAGGCGAGCGCCGAGGTCGTCGCGCCGACGATGAGCATGCAGATCATGGCGACCGAAAACTTGAGTGCATGCGGCTTCGCCAGTTTCAGGAGTCTTTTGAAAATGTCCACGATTTACCTCTATTTGCCGGAAAGCATGTCGCAGGCGATCCGCGCCGTCCGCTGCGACGCCCCTGGCGCCCCTAATTTCCCCCGGATCTCGGCAAGCGACGCCCTCATCTCCCGCGCCTTTCCGCGCCGGGTGACGATCTCTCTCACCTCGGCGGCGATCCGCTCCGGGCTGGCCTCCGCCTGGATCAGTTCGGGGACGACGGCGCATCCGGCGATGAGATTCACCAGGCTGATGTGGTCCACGCGGATGAATCTCCGGCCGATGGCGTAAGAGACGCCGGAGACCTTATAGACGACGACCATCGGGGTCTCCAGGAGCGCCGTCTCCA
>JAPLJY010000213.1 GCA_026388345.1 Deltaproteobacteria bacterium | reverse complement strand
GGGTTCACCGGCAGTCCCTGGAGGAGCATGGCGGCTAACGACAGGCAGCCCGCGCCCGCGGCGGAGTAGATGTCCGTGCGGACCGTGAAGACCCAGATCTTGAAGAGGTGCCGGAGGAGTTCCTCCCTCTTTCCCAGGCGGCCGGTCAGATGGTCCACCACCCGGTCGATGATCCAGTTGGGGGTCGAGGCCCCGGCGGAGACGCCGATCCTCCGGTACGGTTCGATGTCGATCCCCAGGAGCTCATCGGAGACCTCGATGTGAAATGCGGGTTTCCCCTGAAGTTTCGCGAGTTCCGCAAGGCGCCTTGTGTTCGCGCTGTTCCGGCCTCCGACAATGAAGACGGCGTCCGTTCCGGCGGCGAGCGCCTTGATCTCGGTCTGCCTCGTTTCCGTGGAGTCGCAGATCGTGTCGAAGATGACCGCCTCCGGAAACCGCTCCTTCACCCGCCGGACGATGGCGGCGTAATCCTCCAGGCTCTGCGTCGTCTGAGCGACGACGCACACCTTCGGCAAGGCAGGGAGGCAATCTACATCCCCGGGAACGCCGAGAACGATACCCGCCTCGCCGGCAAATCCCAGCAGACCGTTCACCTCCGGGTGTTCCCGATCCCCCGCGATCAGGACCGCAAAGCCTGCCGCCGCATGTTTCCGGATGATGGCCTGGACATGGGCCACCTTGGGGCAAGTGGCATCGATGATCCGGAATCCCTTTTCCTTGATTTTCATTCTTTCGGCGGGGGAGATCCCGTGGGCGCGGATCACCATCGCGGCCCCGGCGGGGGCGCAGTCGAACTCATCAAGGCTCGCAATCGGGATGATGCCCCGTTTCCGGAGAAGCTCAATCGTCTGGGGATTGTGGATCAGCGGACCATAGGTGTAGATGGCCTCCCCGTTCTTGTGGCCGGCCATATCGAGGACCACGTCCACGGCCCGTTTGACCCCCATGCAGAAGCCGGCCGTTTTCGCCAGTATTATACCCATGGCCTAAGCTCCTTTCATGAACCTTCCTCCCGCCGCGGTTTTCTTGAGACAGAGGAAGAATTCCCGGTTCCCCGCCGGTCCCGTGAGCGGGGATGGGCAGCTTTCCAAGACATCGAGACCGAGGTCGCGGCAGAAGGATGCCGTTTCCGCGAGGACCCGTTCATGGAGCGCCGGATCCCGGACGACGCCGCGCTTGCCGACCTCGCCCTTTTCCACCTCGAACTGCGGCTTGATCAGCGCAAGGACGATCGCGCCATCTTTGATCAGTCCAAGGACAGGGGGGATCACCAGCCGAAGCGAGATGAAAGAGGCATCGATCACGGCGATGTCGATCCCGTCCGTGATGTCTCTGCCGTCGTAATGGCGGATATTGGTCCGTTCGATGCAGACGACCCGGGGATCCTCCCGGAGCCTCCAGGCGAGCTGGCCGTAACCCACATCGACCGCATAGACCTTCGCCGCCCCCGCCTGGAGGAGGCAGTCGGTGAAGCCGCCGGTGGAGGCCCCCACATCGAGGGCGACAAGGCCCCGGACGGAAAGGCCCAAGGTTTCGAGAGCGCCCCGGAGCTTGAGGCCGCCCCGGCTGACATAGGGGTTCTCTTCGCCCCGGATCCGGATCTCCGCATCGGCGGGAACCAAGTTTCCCGCCTTGTCCGCCGGCCGATCGCCGACGAGGACCTCCCCGGCAAGGATCAGCGCCTGCGCCCGCTGCTGGTTCTCCGCCAGGCCCCGCGCAACGAGCAGGCAATCCAGCCGGATTTTCGGTGTTTTCGGCGTCGTCATCCTCTACCTTTGACGGGGTCAGGTCTTGGGATTTGAATTCCTCGGGACCTTTGAGGATCGTGATCCCTCCGCGCGCTGGATATTGTTTCGACCCTGCACCTCCTCGCTTCGCTGCAAAGACGAAACTCGCGCTCCGCGCTCAGACAATCGTCTTTGCGGGCGCTCCGCTGCGGGGGCAGGGTGCCCCGAAAAATCTCCAATGTGCGCTCCTGGGATCCGAACCCCCAAGTTGCGCACATGGTTCTCTTCGTTTCCGGGCGGATACAGAGGTTCAAGTTCCAAGACCTGACCCCATCTCCTTCACCGCGGCGGCGATCCCCTCCGCATCGATTCCGTACAGCCGCCGGAGCTCCTTCTGGGTCGCATGCGGGGCAAACTCATCCGGGATGCCGAGCCGCCGGACGGAAACGCCGCGGATCCCCTTTTCCGCGAAGAGTTCGAGAACGGCGCTGCCGAAGCCTCCCATCAGCGCGTTCTCCTCAACGGTGATGATCCTCTTGAGCTCGTTCGCGGCGCTGCAGAGGAGTTCCGCGTCGAGGGGTTTCACAAAACGGGCGTTGATCACCCGGATGGGAATCCCCTCGGCCTGAAGCATCTCTGCGGCGCTTAGGGCCGGATGGCAGCAGTTTCCGATCGCGAAAACGGCGGCTGTCGCGCCCGGCGGATCAAAGAGAATCTCTCCCTTCCCGACGGGGAGGGCCCGGGGAGTCTCGTCCAGCGGCGCACCGACCCCGGTTCCCCGGGGATAGCGCAGCGCGACGGGGAGGCCGCAGGTCACGGCGGTCTTCAGCATGTGCTGAAGCTCGTTTTCATCCTTCGGCGCCATCACGATGATGTTCGGGACGGTGCGGAGGAATGCGAGATCGAACAGGCCGTGGTGGGTGGGACCGTCGGCACCGACGAAGCCGCCCCGGTCCATCGCCAGGACCACGGGCAGTTTCTGCAGGCAGACGTCATGGATCACCTGGTCGTAGGCGCGCTGCATGAAGGTGGAATAGATCGCGACGATGGGGACGAATCCCTGTGTGGCCAACCCTGCGGCGAACGTGACACCGTGCTGTTCGGCCATGCCCACGTCGTAGAACCGGGCAGGGAATTCGCCGGCGAAATGGTCGAGACCCGTTCCCTCCGACATGGCCGCCGTGATCGCGACGATCCGCGGATTTTCCCGGGCGAGCGCCACGACCGTCCGGCCGAACACCTTCGTATAGGAAGCCGTTGCCGGCGAACCGCCGGCAGCGGCCGGCTCGCCGGTATCGATATCGAACGGGGCGATGCCGTGGAACCGGGAGGGGTCGTCTTCGGCGAATTTGTAACCCCTCCCCTTCTGTGTCACGACATGGACGAGGACGGGCCCTTCCAATGTCCTCACGTTTTTCAAATTCCCGATCAGGTGGTCGAGGTGATGTCCCTCGAGGGGACCCACATAGGTGAAGCCCAACTCTTCGAAGATCGCCCCGGGAACGAAGAAGGTCTTGAGCGACTCCTCCACCTGGCGGGAGAACTTCAGCATCTGTTCGCCGATGCCGGGCACCGATTTCAGGAAGGTTTTGACCTCCGCCTTGATCCGGTTCACGGTCTGGCCGGTCATGATCCGGTTGAGATAGGAGGAGAGGGCGCCGACGTTGGGGGAGATGCACATCTCGTTGTCGTTTAAGATGATGATCAGGTTCTTGCGGCGGTCTCCGGCCCAGTTCAACCCTTCGAAGGCCATCCCGGCGGACATCGCCCCGTCGCCGATGACGGCGATGATCCGGAAATTCTCGCCCTTCAGGCAGCGCGCCTCGGCCATCCCCGCCGCTGCGGAGATGGAAGTCCCGCTGTGCCCCACGTCGAAGGTGTCATAGGGGCTCTCCGCCCTTTTCGGGAAACCGCTGATCCCCCCCCGCTGGCGCAGCGTGTCGAAGCGCCCTTTCCGGCCGGTAATGATCTTGTGGGTATAGGCCTGATGCCCCACGTCCCAGACGAGGCGGTCCCGCGGCGTGTCGAAGACGTAGTGGAGGGCAAGCGTGAGCTCCACGGTGCCCAGGGAGGAGGCGAGGTGTCCTCCCCGCTTCGAGACGGTTGCGATCATCAGCTCCCGGATCTCCTCCGCGAGAAGGTTCAGCTCCGCGAGGCTGAGACGCCGGACATCCTCGGGGAAATCGACCTTTGCCAGCACACTGGGATTCTTGTTCTCCGCCATCGCCTCTCTTTAAGACCTCCGTTCCAGGATATGCCGGGCGATGGCGCAGAGCGGCGCCGCCCGGTCAGCGAAGGTTGCAAGCGAGACGAGGGCCTCCCGGATGAGATCCTCCGCCCGGGCGCGCGACGCCTCGATCCCCATCAAGGCGGGGAAGGTGACCTTCCCCCGGGCCGCATCGCTTCCCGTCCCCTTCCCGAGCAGGGCCGGGTCGCCCTCCACGTTCAGGATGTCGTCGGTGATCTGAAAGGCGAGGCCGATCCGCCGGCCGTAGTCCGAAAGCGCAGCGAGCGACGCCTCCCCGGCCCCGGCGAGGATCGCCCCCGCCCGGAGGGAGACCAGAATCAACGCCCCCGTCTTGCGCCGGTGGATCTCGTACAGGGTTTGCAGATCGACCTTTTCCCCTTCCGCGAGGAGGTCCTTGACCTGCCCCCCGACCATTCCGAAGAACCCGGCCGCCTCGGCAATCTCGCGAACGACCTGGAGCATCCGCCCTGGCGGTACATCCGGCATCCGTTCCCGGTCGCTCAACAGACGGAAAGCCTCCGTCAGCAGCGCGTCGCCGGCGAGGATCGCGATGCCCTCGCCGAAGACCTTGTGCGAGGTCGGCTTCCCCCGGCGATAATCGTCGTTGTCCATCGCCGGAAGGTCGTCGTGGATCAGCGAATAGGTATGGATCATCTCCAGCGCGCAGGCCGCAGGCAGGATCGCGTCCGTTTCCCCGCCGACCGCCTCCGCGGCGGCCATGCAGAGGATCGGCCGGAGCCTCTTTCCGCCGGCGAACATGCTGTAACGAGCGGCCTCGAAAATGACTGCCGGGTCGCTCGCCTCCAGGGGGAGGTAATCATCGAGCGCGCAATCGATGAGCGCCTTCCGCCCATTGAGGTATTCTTTCAGCGGAAAATCAGGATTCACGTTCCTCCCCCGCAAAAGGTTTTGTCGCAAGTTCCCCCTCCTCCCGGAGGAGGAGCTCCACGCGCCGGTCGGCCTCGTCGAGTTTCTTTGCGCACAGACGGGAGAGCTTGATCCCCTCTTCGAAGGCCTTGAGGGATTCCTCCAGGGTCATCTCCCCCGCCTCCATCCGGCGGACGATCTCCTCCAACTTCTCCAGCGACTCTTCAAACTTCTCCTTGGACATCGGACGTCTCCTTGAATCCGCTTGCGAGCAATTCCCCGCAGCTTGCTGCGGGGTCAGCGAGCGGATCAGATGGTGTATTCTTCTTAAGGATCGAAGATTCTCCGCAGCTTGTTGCGGAGGGATTCAATATCTTGATGATTTTTGCGTGCAGATTTCCCGCGGCGAGGCGGATGTCGACCTCCTGCCCGAGGGCGGCGTCCCCGGACCGGCGGAGGATGAGGCCGGGGGACACCTTGCCGCAAGGTGTCCCCATTAGCCGTGTGATGCTGTAGCCCCGGCCAAGCACGGAAAGCGGGCTCAGGGAGGCCAGGAGCGCCATCGCGGTCTGCACGCGGTTTCTTCCCTGCCCGGCCCGTTTCTCCCAGGCCGCACCCAGCGCCTTTCCGAGACCCTCCAACCCCTGGCGATGCTCGCCGATTCGCGACCGGGGGTTTCGTTGTTCCAGGCGCACATTCAGATGCATCCACCCCCGGCGTCCGGTCTCCCGGAGGCGGGCGAGGGAGAGCCTCATCCGCTCGAGTTGATCGTCGAGGGCGATCCGGGCATCGGCAAGACGCCTTTTCGGATCCCGGAGCCTTCCCTGAAGATCGGCGATCCGGTCCCGCCGCCGTCCCGTCTCCCGACGCAGGCAGCGGGTCAGGCGGAGGCGGATCGCCTGCACGGTCCCCAGGAGCTCCACGCGAAGCGGTACGGCCAGCTCGGCCGCCGCCGAAGGGGTCGCGGCGCGGAGGTCCGCCGTGAAGTCGGCGATGGTGAAGTCCGTTTCATGGCCGACGGCCGAGATGACGGGGATCCGCGAACGGGCGATCGCCCGGGCGACCCCCTCATCGTTGAACGGGGCGAGATCCTCCAGCGACCCGCCTCCCCGGGCGAGGATGATCACATCAACGCCGCCTGCGACCTGCAGATCGCCGATCGCCCGGCCCCCTGGACGCGGACGGGGGCGATCAGGATGTCCACCGACGGAAAGCGGCGGCGGGTGACGGTCAGGATGTCCCGGATGACGGCGCCGGTCGGCGAGGTGACGACGCCGATGCGCGCGGGGAGGAACGGGAGGGGTTTCTTGCGGGCCGGATCGAAAAGACCCTCCGCATCGAGGTGGGTCTTGAGCTGTTCGAAGGCCTTCTGGAGGGCCCCCAGCCCCCGCGGCTCGACGGCATCGATGATGAGCTGGTACTCGCCGCGCGGCGGATAGACCGTCACCCGCGCCCGGCAGACGAGACTCATCCCCTCCTCGATCGTGAAACCGGCGGACCGTTTCCAGCCTCCGCCGAAGGGGTTCCGGAAGATCACCGCCCGGATCTGACTCTTGGCGTCCTTGAGGGTGAAATAGATATGGCCCGACGCCGGGCGGCGCAGGTTCGACACCTCCCCCTCCACCCAGACGAGGGCAAACCCCTCCTCCAAAAGCGTCTTGATCCGGTCGTTGAGCGCCGAAACGGTCAAAATCTCTTTCAGGTTTCCGCTGTCCATGGTGGGGAAGTATCAGATATCGGCCGCCGTGACAAGACCGAATTTCCGGGGAGGGACGCCGCTCCGGACCGCCGGGAAGGCGCATCGAAAGGACAGATTCGTTGACTTTTGCCCGCCGCTCCTTCATAATACGGCGCAACAGGGGATTGAAGCCCCTCCGGCCCCGGCCGCCGGTCATGTTCCGGCGGAGCGGGATTCCCGATCACGATTCACCAGGGGAGGTTATGGAAAAGAAAGACTTTCTGAAGACGCCGGTCCGGCACATCGATATTACCTCGTTCGACGCCACGCCGGTCATCGAGGCGATGAAGGGGATGTCCTTCACGGCGCGGGATCTGGCGACGGCGGCCGAAATCTACGACCGGATGCTCGCCGAGAAAAGCTGCGGCATCATCCTGACCATCGCCGGAAGCACCAGCGCCGCGGGCTGCATGCAGATCTACACGGAAATGGTGAAGAACAACATGGTGGACGCGATTGTCGCCACGGGTGCTGCGGTGGTGGACATGGACTTCTTCGAGGCGCTCGGTTTCCGCCACTACCAGGGGACGCCGTTTGTGGACGACCGGGTCCTCCGGAGCCTCTACATCGATCGGATCTACGACACCTACATCGATGAGGAGGAGCTCCAGGTCTGCGACAAGACCATAGAGACCATTGCCGAGGGCCTCCCCGCCCGCCCTCACTCCTCGCGGGAGTTCATCCGGGAGATGGGACGCTATCTGATCGAGCATGCCGTGAAGAAAGACTCCCTCGTCCAGGCGGCCTTCGAGCACGACGTCCCGATCTTCTGCCCCGCCTTCTCGGACAGCAGCGCCGGTTTCGGCCTCGTCCTTCACCAGGTGAAGCACCCCAGGGCGCACCTCTCCATCGACTCGGTCAAGGACTTCCTGGAGCTGACCCAGGTCAAGATCAAGGCGGGGGAGACGGGTCTGCTGATGATCGGCGGCGGCACGCCGAAGAACTTCGCCCAGGACACGGTTGTCTGCGCGGAGGTTCTGGGAAAAGAGGTCCCGATGCACAAGTACGCCGTCCAGATCACCGTGGCCGACGTCCGCGACGGCGCCTGCTCCAGCTCCACGCTCAAGGAGGCCAATTCCTGGGGGAAGGTGGACAGCAGCAACGAGCAGATGGTTTATGCGGAGGCCACCTCCGTCCTCCCGCTGCTGGCGAGCTATGCCTGGCACCGGGGAAGCTGGAAGAAGCGCAAGCCCCGGCGTTTCGCGAAGATCTTCAAGGATTGAATCATTCCTGGTCGAAAACGCCGGACATTGTGGAGAAAAAATGGATTTCATTGACCTGGCCGCGCAGCAGCGGCGCATATCGGACAAATTGCAGGCAAATATCGCCCGGGTCCTCGCCCACGGCCAGTACATCAACGGCCCGGAGGTCCGGGAGCTGGAAGCGGCGCTCGCCGCTTACGTCGGCGCAAAGCACGCCGTCGGCTGCGCCTCGGGCACCGACGCCCTCATCATGGCGCTCATGGCCCTCGAGATCGGCCCGGGCGACGCCGTCTTCACGACCCCCTTCACCTTCGTCGCAACCGCCGAGGTGATCAGTCTCGTCGGCGCGACGCCGGTTTTCGTGGACATCGACCCCGCCACCTTCAACATCGACCCGGCGAAGCTTTCGCAGGCCATCGAGGCCGTCGAAAAGGGCGACCCGGCCCTCCACCCGCTGCCCGGCGGCGGCGCCGGAAAACTTCGCCCCCGCGCCGTCATCCCCGTCGACCTCTTCGGCCTGCCCGCGGATTACGACGCGATCGAGGCCGTCGCCGCCCGACGCGGCATCGCCGTCATCGAGGACGCCGCCCAGTCCTTCGGGGGCGAATACAAGGGGAGAAAGGCCGGTTCCTTCGGTGCGATCGCCTGCACCTCCTTTTTCCCCGCGAAGCCCCTCGGCTGTTACGGCGACGGCGGAATGTGCTTCACGAACGACGACCGTTTCGCCGAGATCCTCCGCTCCATCCGGGTTCACGGCCAGGGGAGCGATAAGTACGAGAATGTCCGGATCGGAATCAACGGCCGCCTGGACACCCTCCAGGCCGCGATCCTTCTCGCCAAGTTCTCAATTTTCCCCGAAGAGATCGACCTGCGCCAGGAGGTCTTCCGGCGCTACAACGGGCTCCTCTCCGGCGCCGTCGCGACGCCGCAGATCCCCGAAGGGTGCAAAAGCGCGTGGGCGCAGTACTCGATCATCGTCCGGAACAGCGCCGAACGGTCCGGCCTGATGGCGAAACTGAAAGGAGCGGGCATCCCGACGGCGGTCTACTATCCGAAACCCCTCCACCGCCAGACGGCCTTCGCCGGCCTGGATTACCGAGAGGGGGATTTCCCCGTGAGCGAGGATTGCGCCCGGCGGATTTTCAGCCTTCCGATGCACCCCTACCTCGCCGCCGGGGACCAGCGCCGCATCGCCGCCCTCTTTCCATAAGCAGATGGGGAAACCGCCATCCCTTTTTCCGTTCCCTTTTGTCCAAGCGCCGATCAAACATATACAAAGGCTTTGGTCGATTTGAAACTTCCGGCCTTCATGATCAGACAGGAAAACGGATTTCTCTGTCCCGCCAAAATGAGAATGTCCTAAATCACCAAAGTAGAAATGTCCTAATGTAAGGCTGTAATTTTTCCCTAACGAAGGGGGGTAATTATGGCCGGGAGGGACATTATCGTCATGAGTATGCGGGAGGTCAGGC
>JAPLJY010000233.1 GCA_026388345.1 Deltaproteobacteria bacterium | reverse complement strand
CTCCATCCGCCGTCCGGCCACTTTCAACATCAGCGTGTGGCAGTCGATGCAGGGGTTCATGTTCCTTCCGTAGCCGTAACGGGGCGAGTGGAGCATCTGAAGGTGTTCTGTCGTGATGTCGAGAACGACGAGCGGCAGGCCAATCCGCCGGGCGGTCTCCCGGGCCTTTTGGGCGCCGAAAAAGGGGGTCTCAAAGGTGATCCCCAAAACCTCGATCCCCTGTTCCGCGATGACCTTGAAGGCCAGGATGCTGTCCAGACCTCCCGAAAAAAGTGCAATAGCTTTTGTTTTCAACACCAATCCCTTGTCAGTATCGGACGACACGTCCTCCCCGGCTGCCGTTGAGAAAAGGCAGGACAGCGGGAGGCATATCGAAATCGGTCAGATAAATCGGTTCCCCCTCGTTCATCGCCCGCAGGGCGGAAAAGGAGGCCGTAAGCCGCGGACGTTTGCCCTCATCGGGAATCCGGAAGGAGAAATGACCGAAGGAGACGGGGATCCCCAGCCCTTTAAGCACGCCTTCGATGAGAGCCCTTCCCTGATCTTTCTCTCCGATCGGGAGCACCTCCGTGCCCGCCTCCCGGAGAACCTGGACGAACTGTTCGGGCAGCCTCTTCGTATGGAGGATGAAGCGCTTCTCTCCCTTCCGGATGAGCAGATCGGCCGTGACGGAGAGGTTGAATCCGTTGCGGGCCTGGTCGAAGACAACGACTTCAGTGTTCCGGACCGCCGTCTCGCCGAGGGTTGCGAGAAGCTTTTCCGCGAGGGCGATGCCCTTCAGGTCTCGTAAATCCGCAATAGCTGGTCGCAGTGCCGGCGGTGTTTCCGGGGAAGAGACCGCGCGGTCTTCTGCGATCTCCGTCACGGCGACGCCGCTTTTCTCGATGAATGTCCTTGCCTCTGCGGGGAGGGGCCGTTCGCCGCGATCGAGCAGGAAGAGCCCCTGACGGTAGGTTGCGCCGCCTGCCGTCTCTTTGCCGGTGATGATCCAATCGGGAAAGATAAGGATTTCCGGCTTCACCGTCAGCTCCAGGGGTTTGTCGGCGCGAACCATCCGGTAATTTTGGGAATGGCGGATAATGCCCAGTAAGCCCCCGAGTCCGTCGCGAAACTCTTCCGCCGTCAGAAAGGCGTAGTTCTTCCAGGATTGGCGGATCAGTCCTTTCAGATTCTCCGACAGACGATCTCCGTAATCCAGAAGAACCGTTGTTCCATCATCCAGTTCCACGACCGGGATCTGGGAGCAGTCGATGGTGATCTGTGTGGCCTCCTGCAGCGGGATGAAGTAACTTCCCGTAACGGTGACCGCGCCCCGCATCCGGCCGATGACCGGCCGGATGATTCCGAGCAGGGAGTCCGCTGCAGGTGATTTCTTTGCCGCCGCTTTCGTGTCGAAATTTTCCGTCGGACGGGCGGCGGTCGTCAGGGGTGCCGCCGGCGGGACGGCCGAACGAGAGGGTCCCGGGGGCAGGCGGAGGGTCTGGCCGACCGGAAGCCAGTTCAGGTCCGGGACCTCCGGATTCAGCTTGCGAATGAGACGATAGACCGGGAGGGCTTCCGCGGGGTTAATGTTCATTTCGGACAGGATGATCCGGCTGATGGAGTCCCCCTCCAGTATCCGGTAAATAACCGGTGGGGAGGAGTTCTCCCTGCCGACGTCGGAGATCGGTTCGGAAGGTTCTGAACTGTCCGGGACCGGAAGAACGATCCTCTGGCCGGGGTGTATCCGGTTCGGATTCCTGATCCCGGGGTTCAACCGGCGAATCAGGGCGTAAGGGACCGGTTTATCTCCGAACCGGCTCCGGAGGATGCCGTCGAAAAATTCCCCTTTTTTAACCACATGGACCCGGCTCTTGCCGCTGCCGGCCGTCTTCTGAAAAACGAGACGAGCGCTGTCTTCGAGCGCATGAAGTGGAGAGGAGAGAAGGACCGCAAGGAGCAAAACCGCGAAGGGGAAACCGAGGATTCGAAGCCATCCCCATCCCGGTGTTTTACGGGATCGTCGTCCGCAATTTTGCATCCGCTTGGGGACACCTTGCGGCAAGGTGTCCCCACCGCTGCGTTTTAAATTGTCTTCGGATTTCCAAGAATTCCCCTCGGTCATGATTCCCTCTCGATTTGCTGCACGATCTATTTGGGGACACCTTGCGGCAAGGTGTCCCCAAGAATAAGGACATCGCGATCATCGCATAAAAACGGGGGGATCATACCGGACATGTCCTGAAAAGTCAAAGGCGACCGGCGGACGCCTTGTTGGAAATTTATGGGGCATCCGGCGACAAAGAGTTCTCCTTCCCGGATCACGGCGCTGTTTGTTTCCGGTGTACGGCCCCTTCACCGGGCGCTCTGAAAGTTGTCCCGGAGAAGCTCCCGCGCGATGATCATCCGGCGGACCTCCGCGGTGCCGGCGCCGATATCCCAGAGCTTCTGATCGAGGTAGTGCCGGGAGACGGCGTATTCCTGACAGTAGCCGTAGCCCCCATGGATCTGAACAGCGTCCGCGGCCACCTTCGTGCCCATCTCCCCGCAGAAGAGGAGGGCGGCGGCGGCCTTGCGGTCGAGGTCCGTTCCCTTTCCCCCGACCTTTTTCTCCAGGGAATCGCAGTAGGCGGCGGCACTGTAGGCCATCCACTTGGAGGCCATGTAGCTCGTGTACATGTCGGCCAGCTTTCCCTGGATGAACTGGAAGGAGGAGATCGGCTTTCCGAACTGGACCCGTTCCCGCGCGTACCGCAGGCTCAGATCGAGACAGGCCCGCTGCGATCCCAGACAGCAGCCGCTCAGGGTGATCCGCTCCGTGCAGAGGCCGTTGGTGAGGATCGCCCCGCCGCGGTTCAGGCCGCCGATCAGATTTTCCTCGGGAATTTCCATATCCTCGAAGGTGATCAGTGCCGTCGGGGAACTCCTCATGCCCCACTTCTTGATTTTTTCCCGGTAAAGCCCCTTTGCCCCCTCCGTCAAAAAATAAAAGGCGGAGATGCCGTGTGACCCTCGGGCGGGATCCGTCTTGGCGTAGAAGAGCATGAAATCGGCGACGGTGCCGTTGGTGATGAAGGTCTTGCTTCCGTTGATGACATAGCGGTCTTTGACCTTGACGGCACGGGTGGTCATTCCCATCGCATCAGATCCGGCGTTGGGTTCGGTGATTCCCAGGCAGCCGATGTACTCCCCGCTGCACGCCTTGGGGAGAATTTCCATCTTCTGCCCCTCCGTCGCATTCCGCCGGAAGTTGTCAAAGCAGAGGGTCTGGCTCGCGCCGACGGTCATGGCCAGGGCATTGCTCACCCGGGCGATGGTTTCGTAGATGAGCAGGGTCTCCACGTAGCCGAGGCCTGCCCCGCCGTATTTTTCCTCAAAGACGACGCCATTGACGCCGATCTTGCCCAGCTCCCGGAAGAGGTCCGGGGGCATCCTGTCCTGCTCGTAGAGCTCCTCCATCTGGGGTTCCAGCCAGGTGGACGCCCAGCGCCAGACGATTTCCTCAATCATTTTCTGCTCCGGTGTAAATTCGAAATCGAGCGCCATAGCCATTCCCCCCTTTGAAGTATCATACGCTTACGACAAACATCCAAAAATGTCCAGCGGGAAAGGAATGATTATGGACGCATAAAAACGCCATTTTCAAGGTTGCAAGATCGGTTGGAAGTGATATATATAATGCGGATAGGGAAGGTCGGACGGGTAATCCGCTTCCGTAATGGTTTGAAAAAGGTGAATGCCGATGATAAAGGGGGGATCATGGCGGAGAGAGAGCAGCAGGCGGCTTTTCTCAAGGAGATCCAAGCGCGGTTCGAACGCAAGGTGAAGGAAAATGAAATCAGTCTTCTGGAATACTGGAAGGAACATGTGGACCGGGTGGCGGTGTTGAAACCGGAGGGAATTGCCGCCCTTCAGATGCAGGTCCGAAAAATCTCCGAGATGATGGCGAACCGGATCCAGACCCTGAAAAGAGAATAATGATCAATGATCAACGAAGGTACATTCATTGATGATTGATAATCGGTGGTTGAAAAGATGAGGGAGATAGCGGATTTTCTTTTCGAGGTCTGGATGCTGAAAAAGACCCCCCGGAGCGGTTTTCAGTTTCTCGGATCAGGGTGCGAATCGGTGGCCGAACACGTCCTGAGAACGCTTTACATCGGTTACGTTCTGTGCAAGATGGATCCTGGGGCGGATGAGCTGAAAGTTCTCCGGCTCTGCCTGATGCACGATCTGCCAGAGGCCCGGACGGGGGATATGAATTACGTGAACAAGAAGTATGTGACGGTGGACGAGAAGAAGGCGATCCGGGAGCTGGCCGAGCCGCTTTTTTTCGGCGGGGAGATCGAGGAGGCCCTCGAAGAGTTCAACGGAAAAGAGACAAAGGAATCACTGCTGGCGCGGGATGCCGATCAGCTCTCGCTGATCCTCCAGTTGAAGGAGTGCGGCGATCTGGGCAACAAATACAGTCGGGAATGGATCCGTTTTGCCGTCCTGCGTCTCGCGACGGAAAACGCCCGTAGCCTGGCCGCGGACATCCTCGCTACGGATTCTTCCAACTGGTGGTTCAAGGACAAGAGCGACTGGTGGGTCAATGGCAATCATGGGTCGTCGGGGCAAAATGAATAGAATCGGGTTGGCGAGAATCCTTTTGTTGCCTGCGCTGTTGCTCTGCCTCGCTGCCTGCGCCAATACGGCCAAGCTTCAGGAACGGGCCGGCAACCATATCCAGATCGGCACCGCATACCTCGGCTCGGTTCAGTACACCTCGGCTTTGAAGGAATTCCTGGCGGCGGAAAAACTGACACCGGACGACCCCAAGATCCACTACCTGCTCGGCATCTCCTATTACGGCAAGGGGCTGTCCGATATGGCGATCGCTGAGTTCCAGCGGGCGCTCGTCCTCAAGCCGGATGACACGGAGGTTCACAATTATCTGGGAGCGATCTACATGGAAAAGGGGCGCTGGGACGATGCCATAGCCTCTTTTAACCGGTCGCTCGCCAACATTCTCTACGATACCCCGTCGGCCTCCCTCTACAACCTGGGACGCGCCTATTATGAAAAGCGGGAATATGACCGCGCACTGAAGTATTACCGGGATGCGGCGGAGAAGGACCCCGACACCGTCCTGATGACGTGGATCTGACCCTTGCCCCGTCGCTTGCCGAATCCCATTACTGGACCGGGTTGTGTTATCAAAAGCTGAAGCGGACGGCGGATGCCGCCGCGGCGTTTCAGAACGCCATCCGACTGGCGCCGGAGTCGGAATTCGGGAAGAAGGCGAAAGAATCTCTCAAAAACCCGATCCCGTAAGAGTGAGCAAACCAGTTTTTGTCTTGTCCTGTTCTGTCGGCGGTTTCCGTTCTCTTCTTGACACTGCCGTGAAAATACCGTAAGTTACCGCAACTCGCGAGCAGAAGGGACGAAGGATCGTATGGCCACAAAGAAGCAAAAGCGGACCGATGAGGTCAAACACAAGAAAACGAAGAAGAAAAAAAGGGTCTTGCTGCTCTCTGTGATCGTCGTGGTCTCCGTGGTATTTCTGGCGATCTTCTTCATTACGCTTTTCGATTACATCTATCCGCCTGCCGCCGGAAAGCACACCGCAGCGAAAAAGAGGGATAAGCAGGAGGTGACCCTCTTTTTTTCCGACGCCAACGAACGCTTTCTCGTTCCGGAAAAGCGGTTTATCCCCAAGGAGAATGAACCGGAAGCGCAGGCGAGGGAGATGGTCAAGGCCCTCATTGCCGGCTCGAAAACGGGGCTGGTCAATACCTTTCCCGAAAAGGCGGAACTCCAGGATGTCAATAGGGAAGGGGAGGATGTCCTCTCCGTCAATTTCCGGGAGAGTCTGGTGGCGAATCATCCGGGGGGAAGCGCTGCAGAAATGGCCACTGTCTATTCATTGACCAATACGCTGACCACCAATCTGCCGGCGATCAAAAGGATCAGAATCCTGATCGGCGGCAAGGAAAGGGAGTCGCTTAAGGGCCATATCGGTCTCCACAATCCCTTCATGATGAACCGGGAGCTGATCGCGCCGGCGCCGCCGCCGAAAGAGGGATAGCGGGCGCCGTCCCGTGGTGAATCTCTATGGCATCCAAATCCAGACTCTCACGTACAAGAAATATCGGAATTGCCGCTCACATCGATGCCGGTAAGACAACGGTGACGGAGCGGATTCTCTTCTATACGGGGAAATCCTACAAGATGGGCG
>JAPLJY010000089.1 GCA_026388345.1 Deltaproteobacteria bacterium | reverse complement strand
GAGTACGGCACCTCGGCCGGCCGGCACCGCAGCCAGACAAACGCCCATAGGATCGCCGCGGGAATGAGAAGGATTTCGGTGTGATGGCCGAAGTTGTTGTAGGCGGTGCGAAACACGATCTGGCTAAGACCGAAGCCGATGCTGCCCACGGCGATGAACACGGCGAGGAACATCGAGCCGCGCCGGGCGGAGAAGCTGCCCGCCAGCCCCGCTCCCGAGGGGTGGAACATGTCCTGTCCGAGCCGGCCGGCCGCAAGGATCATGAACACGACAAGGTAAAAGCCGCTCAATCCGAACAATGTCGGCAGTCGGCTATCCAGCGCCGATTGATAATCAACAAGCGGGCCGAGCAGCAAGGCAAACGAAGTCAGCAGCGTACCGAGCAGGATGACCCGTCGCGGCCCGAATCGGTCGGCGATCAAACCGAATACCGGCTGGAGTGCTGTTCCGCTCATGCCGACGACCGTGGCGATCCATCCGGCCTTGGCGACATCCAGACCGGCCAGTGTCTTGTAAACCGGCCATACGCTCATGCCCATGAAATCAGCCATGATATGCGCAACGACCACGGCGACAAACGTGCCGACCGTCGCATTTGCTGCCATGATTCAAACTCCCTGATCAAGAATAAAAAAACCGCCTTGAATATCCATGGCGGGTTGAAAGTGGCGACCTGGATTATGAGTTGTTAATGTTCTCCTCCGAGCGCACCAGCCCCATCGCGGATACGCCTATTGTGCCTCATTTTCGTCATCTTCGTTGCCAAAGGCATGTATCCGCGCATGTGATTTCTTTCTCTCGCTGTTTTGCTCTAAATACAATTCAGGATGAGAAGTGTCAATCTTTTTTAGGAAATCCACAGGCTGCCGATTATTATCGCCGCGTCGAGGATCATCCGGAAACCTTAGGACTCCGGACGAGGCCATTCCGCTCTCTTTTTTCTTGATATTCCCCCACATTGCGTGTAGCGTTCACCAACATTCGCTCTCACTCTTTCCGCTCTTCCGCAGTTCGCTGGTCATTAGATCCACGCTTTCTTAGCAGTCCCCCGGCTCGGCTGGGTCGTCTCGATACGCTAAACCTGAAAGGCCGCGGGCATCTCGCATGCCTTCACCGACGGTCCCTATTCTCGACAGACCAACCTTTGACGAGAGAGGAGGATCATTCCATGGCTACCAGCTACATTCCCAACCAGCTCTACCAGGTGCCCCTGGCCGAGCTCCAGCCCGACCCGGCGCAACCCCGCAAGTACATGGACCCCGCGGCCCTCGACGAGATGACGGCCTCCGTTGGCCAGGTCGGGATCATCGAGCCCGTCGTCTGCCGGCAGGACCCGGCGACGGGGCTTGTCTACGTCGTCGCCGGCGAGAGGCGCTGCGCCGCGGCGCGCAAGGCGGGCCTCCCCACCGTTCCGGCCGTCTTCATCGACGGCACAAACTACGCCGAGATCGCCTTTCCTTCTTTCCCTCCTTCTCCGCGGAGGACCGGGCTATGCTCATCGAGACCATGAACGCCCTGAAGGATATCCTGGAGCCGGCCATCACCCGGGCGGTGAAGAACAAGAAACAACCGACATGAATTCGAAGAATCAGCGGAGCAAAGCGAAGCTAAAATGAAAGCAGCTCACGGAACACCTTTAATGATATCGGATAGATGATTCAGTTCAGTGCACTGAACTGAAATTATATCGGCGCAATCGTAAGGATGTGCAGGCCAACCGGTTCGGATCGCCTGTCGGCATTTGCTGTCTGGCTGGAAAGTTCGCGTCAGGTCCGGGCAGAGCAAGAGCTAAATGCCATCCTGTAGGTGAAACCATGAATGGACGGCTTCTTATCTTCGTCAGTTCGGTCCAAAAGGAGCTTGAGGACGAGCGCCTCATCGTCCAGAATTTGCTGAACACCGATGCGTTCCTGTCGGCCCATTGCGCGCCGCTGCTTTACGAATGCGAGCCGGCCTCTCCCTACAAGGCCTTGGAAGGATGTCTGAAGGCCCTCGACGGATGCCAGGTCTATGTGCTCATCGTTGCGGTCCAGTACGGGGCCCGCATCGACGAGGTTTCCATCACCCACGCCGAATACCGCCGTGCCAAGGATCGGGGACTGCCCGTCCTGGCCTTCATCAACGGCGATCGCGCCATGAAGCGCGAAGAGGGCACCGAGGCCCTCTTGGAGGAGCTGGAGGCCGACGGTTTCAAGTACAAGCGGTTCGGCAACGTCATCGAGTTGCAGAAGGAAGTCCGCGCCGCACTGGTGAAACTCCTCCAGGAGCGGTTCGGGATCGCTCCCTCCGGCGACGAGGACCAGATCGCCCGGCAGACCATCGAGGCGACCTCCGCCTTCGAGTCCCAGCCGCTGACGCGGATCGCCTGGCAGGACCTCGACCAGGCCGTGGCGCGCCGCCTCGTTGCTGCGGCCGAGGGCAGAAGGCCGGAAGAGCTGTCCGACGGCGACCTCCTCTCCGGGGTTTCCCTGCGCGGCCTCATCTGGTGCGATCCCCAATCGGGCGAGCGCTATGCCACCGCCGCCGGGATCGTCCTTCTGGCCAGGGACCCGTCGGCGGTTTTCCCCCAATGCCGGATCCTCGCCGATGCCTACCGCATCAGCGAGCCGGACGGAGAGCCCCGCGATCACGAGGACATCCGCGGTCCCATGCCCTTGGCAATCGACCGCGCCATCGCTTTCATCGACCGGAACACCCGCCATCCCATGCGCGTGGTCGGCCTCAACCGCGTGCGTCTGGACGAGTATCCCGTGGAAGCCCTGCGGGAAGCCCTCGTCAACGCCGCGGCCCACCGCCAGTACGAGGATGCCGGCCGCAAGACCATGCTCGAAGTGTTCGCCGACCGCGTAGTCATCTCCAGCCCGGGCCTCCCGCCGGCGCCCATCACCCTCGCCAAGTTGCGCAGCGGCAAATACCGCCCCTGTTCGCGCAATCCCGTCCTGGCCCAGAACCTTTCCTATTTCCACCGCATCGAGGAACGCGGCAGCGGTTTCCGCCGGATGCGCAACCAGATGCTCGACCACGGCCTCGACCAGCCGCTCATCGGAACGGACACCGGCTATTTCCAGGTCACCTTCCCGGGACCGGGTGATAATATCGAGCGCCTTCGGGTGCCCGAGATACAGCTCTTGGTTACCCCCTCTGTGGAAGCCAAATTGAATGAGCGGCAGAAGCGTATCATCCGGCAAGTTCTGGTAGCCGGTTCAGTGACACGACGCTGGTGTGTGGCGCAGTTCAACGTTGCAAATGACACGGCCGGTCGAGATCTCAAAGGATTGATTGACATGGACCTATTGGAGGCAGAGGGTAAGGGACGTGCGGTGAGCTATGTGCTCCCTAAATCGACCGATAATCGACCGACGTGACATCGTAATCGACCGACCGATATTGTGAGGCCGCGTTTGATGTCACACACTCAATTATGTCCGGTGATTTGGAAAGCTGGTCCCATTTTTTTCTTGATATTCCCTTGCATTGCGTGTAGCGTTTGCCATCCTGCGCGCCCACTCTTTCCGTTTTTCCGCTGTCCTGCTGATCATCGATCCTCGTCTTTCGTGGTTGTCCCCCGGCTCGGCTGGGCCGTCTCGATACGCTAAACGTGAAAGGCCGTGGGCATCTCGCATGCCTTCACCGACGGTCCCTGTTCTCGACAGACCAACCTTTGACGAGAGAGGAGGATCAATCCATGGCGAGCTACATTCCCAACCAGCTCTACCAGGTGCCGCTGGCCGAGCTCCAGCCGGACCCGGCGCAACCCCGCAAGTACATGGACCCCGTGGCCCTCGACGAGATGACGGCCTCCGTCGGCCAGGTCGGGATCATTGAGCCCGTCGTCTGCCGGCAGGACCCGGCGACGGGGCTCGTCTACGTCGTCGCCGGCGAG
>JAPLJY010000303.1 GCA_026388345.1 Deltaproteobacteria bacterium | reverse complement strand
AACTGAAGGGCAGATTATCCACGCGTTACTCACCCGTGCGCCACTTTACTCAGGTCCCGAAGGACCCTTTCTCGTACGACTTGCATGTGTTAGGCACGCCGCCAGCGTTTGTTCTGAGCCAGGATCAAACTCTCAAGTTTTTAATCCTGAAGGAGATTTCTCTCCTCATTTACTCAATTGTACTAAGGACCCACAAATCAATTATCCCACTATTCAATTTCCAAAGAGCCAGTTAGAAACGAGCCGGTAGATCTAAACCAATTTCAATTTCCTGTCAAGAACTGTCTCTAAATACTTTCCGTCTCGCAACCCATCCCGTTTGGGACGAATATAGATTATAAATCCATTCAGACGGTGATGTCAAGCGGAAATCCAAATTTTCTTTTCTCAACCCGCTCTGTCAACGAACAAGCGCGGTTTCTACCCCACCCGTCTTCAGGAGTCAAGCATTAATTTCAATTTTTTTTCAACCGATTCTATGTAGCCGGAATACAATGATATGATTTCAACCTACCGGCCTGTGAAACGAACATTTCGTTACCTCACGGAGAGAATCACATACCGCTTTTTTCCCTTCCGCAGACGGATTTCACCCCGCTCATCGACATCCCCAAGGCCGATTCGCTCGTCGAAGGCTGCAAACTGACGGTCGTTGACATAGCCGCCCCCCTGGGCAATCAACCGCCTCGCCTCACCTCGGGAAGCGCACAGGTTCGTCTCGTGGAACAACTCAAACGCTGGAATGCCTTCGTCTAATCTGCTGCGTTCTATCGGCAGCGAAGAGACGCCTTGGGCTGAAAATGATAGGGATGGGAGTGCTAAATGCAATTCCCCGATCACATCAGGTCTTGGAATCGTACTGGACAGGAACAACCCCGCATCGACCGATCGGCAGCCAAAAAGCTGTGCGGTTTTCTCATAAGCCCTAAAAGCGGCCTCCTCGCCGTGGGTGATCTTCGTCGCCTCGAAGGCCAGAACCGCTTTGGCCATGTTGAGGCGGGCATCGGTCAGCGTCTTGACGACCGAGATCTCCTCCATCGGCAGGAAGGTGAACAGGGCCAGGAAACGCCCCACATCCGCATCCTCCGTGTTGATCCAGTACTGGTAATATTCATAGGGGGACGTCAGCTCGGCATCGAGCCAGACTGTCCCTTTTTCAGTCTTTCCCATCTTGTGGCCCTGTGAGGTGGTGATCAGCGGAAAGGTCATGCTGAAGGCCGCTTCCCCCTCCACCCGCCGGATCAGGTCGATCCCGGCAACCATGTTCCCCCACTGGTCGTTCCCGCCCATCTGCATACGGCAGCCGTAATTCTTGAAAAGGTACAAAAAATCATAAGCCTGCAGGAGCATGTAATTGAATTCGATGAAATTGAGTCCCGTTTCTAGGCGGATGCGATAACTCTCGGCGGTGAGCATTCGATTCACGCTGAAGTGGCGTCCGATATCCCTGAGAAACTCGATATAATTGAGCTGTGTAAGCCAGTTGGCGTTGTTGAGCAAAACGGCCTTTCCATCACCGAATTCGAGATAACTGGTCAGCTGTTTCTGCAGGCAGTGGGCGTTGTGATCGATCTGTTCCCGGGTGAGGATCTGGCGCATCTCCGTCTTACCGGAGGGATCCCCGATCAGGGCGGTGCCGCCGCCGACGAGGGCGATCGGCCGATGGCCGTGCCTCTGCATGTGGGCCAGCGACATGATCGGTACCAGAGATCCGATATGCAGGCTGGTCGACGTCGGATCAAAACCGATATAACAGGTGATGGATTTATGTTCCAGAAGTTCCCGGATCTGAGGTTCATCCGAGATCTGTTCGATAAAACCCCTCTCTCGGAATACATCGTACACGCTCTTCAACGCCTCGCCTCCATTGTCCTAAAAAACGCCGGCAACACACCCCAAATCCCCGTGTAAAAGTCCTCAGGATTCGGAATGGTCACCCCGGCGGCTCCTGCAGCGACACATTCAACCTTTCCAACCCAATCGCCCGGCCGTCCGGGGCAATTTCCACCGTCACCCCCTGGAGGCGGACATCTCCCTTGGCAATATCGAATTTATTTGGAATCTGTATGAGAAACCGCTGCATGATGCTGTCTTTTCGGATCCCGATCACTGAATCGAATGGACCGGTCATGCCGACATCGGTGATGTACGCGGCGCCTCCGGGCAGGATCCGTTCATCGGCCGTCTGCACATGGGTGTGGGTTCCCAGAACTGCCGTGACCCGGCCGTCCAGATACCAGCCCATGGCGATCTTCTCCGAAGTCGCCTCCGCATGCATATCCACGATGATCACTCGGGCCCTCTTCCTCAATTTCTCGATCTCCCGGTCGGCCGTCCGGAAGGGACAATCGAGGGGCTGCATAAAGACACGGCCGGCCAGATTGAGCACTCCGATAGGAATCCCGACCCGGGAGGGGATCACCACGCTTCCCCGGCCGGGCGCCCCTTCAGGATAATTGGCCGGCCTAAGCAGCGTCTCGTAATCGTCCACGAATTCCATGACCTCCTTTTTATCCCAGATATGGTTTCCGGAGGTCAGGACATCGATATGGGCCCCATACAGTTCTTCGACAATCTCTGCGGTCACGCCGAATCCCGCCGCGGCATTTTCGCAGTTGGCGATGACGAAATCGATCCGGCGCTCCTCGATGATCCCGGGGAGAAGTTCGCGGACGGCCCTTCTCCCCGGCTTGCCTACAATATCCCCGATAAAAAATATCTTCATGAAGGGATCCTATCGCGCGAAATCGGAAACCCTCGTCTCCCGGATGACCGTCACCTTGATCTGCCCGGGATAGGCCAGTTCAGCTTCGATCTTCTTGATGATATCCTTGCAGAGCATCACCGTGTCGTTGTCGGAGATCTTCTCATTCTCCACCATAATCCGGATTTCCCTCCCGGCCTGGATCGCAAAGCACTTGTCGACACC
>JAPLJY010000275.1 GCA_026388345.1 Deltaproteobacteria bacterium | reverse complement strand
CTTCCAGATCTCGCTGAAGGCCCCGGACCTGTTCGGAAACCTTCTGGCCTCGGGGCTGACAATGATGCTGGCCCTGGAGGCGGTCATCAACATCGCGGGCGTTATGGGGCTCATCCCCCTGAAGGGGCTCGCCCTCCCATTCTTAAGTTACGGGGGCACATCCCTGATCATGTCCCTTGTGGCGGTGGGCATTTTGTTGAACATATCCGCCTATGAATCATGACGGCAGCGGGACGGCTTTTTAAAAACATGGAAGGCACAAGGGTGGACAAACAGCATTCCGGCAATCCGCAAACGATAGTAACCGCAGAGCCTTGCGGCTCCGCTCCGGATTCCCAAGGTCTGGGGATGATTATCGCCGGCGGCGGGACGGGAGGACATCTCTTTCCGGGGATTGCCATCGCCGAGGAGTTCCTCCGGCGGGATCCGGCCAACTGCGTCCTGTTCATCGGAACGGAACGGGGGCTGGAAAAGAAGGTTCTGGGCTCCCTGGGATTCCCCCTCCGGATGCTGAAGGTGGAAGGGCTCCAGGGTCGGGGACCGGTCCGGATCCTGGCCGCCCTCCTCAAGATCCCGGGCAGCCTGCTCGCCTCCTTCCGGATCCTCCGCATGTTTCAACCCGCCGTCGTCGTCGGCGTGGGTGGTTACGCCTCGGGACCGGCGGTCCTCGCCGCCCGGCTGATGGGTATCAAGACGGCGATTGCCGAGCAGAACGCCTTCCCGGGGCTGACCAACCGGATCCTCGGCCGTTTCGTCCACCGGATCTTCGTAACCTTCCCCGCGTCGGCGCGCTGGTTTCCCGCCGGCCGGACCCGGGTCACCGGGAACCCGATCCGCGCGTCCTTTCTTGCGGATCAAACGAAGAACGCGAAACGCGACCCGCGTTTCACGCTGCTGATCTTCGGCGGGAGCCAGGGGGCCCATGCGATCAACCTGATCGTCATGGACGCCCTCGGCAGCCTCGGACACCTGAAGGATCAGATCCGCTTCATCCATCAGACGGGGGAGAAGGATCGGGAGACGGTCGCCCGGGCCTACCGGGAGGGGGGGTTCGCGGCGGAGATTTTTTCATTCATCATTGACATGGCGGCTACCTATCGGGCGGCAGATCTGCTGCTGTGCCGGGCCGGCGCGACCTCCATTGCGGAGATCACCGCCGGCGGTAAAGCGGCCCTTCTCATCCCTTTCCCCTTCGCCGTGAACGACCATCAGACGCAAAACGCCGAGGTTCTCGCCCGGGCGGGAGCGGCGGAGATGATCCCGGAGAAGGGGCTGGACGGCCGGAGGCTGGCGGCCGCGATCGAAAGGCTCTACCGCCATCCAGAGGAGATCAAACAAATGGAAACGGCTTCCGCCTCCATGGGCAACATCCGCGCGGCGGGGGCCATCGTCGATGCCTGTCTGGAACTGGTCGAAGACCGGCGGCCTATAGGAGACTGTTGAGAATGGCTCGTTTACAGGCTGTTCAAAAATGTCCAGATGCAAGGCCCCCGATATCCTGAGCCGTGGGACAGGTGGGGACACCTTGCCGCAAGGTGTCCCCAGGCCCAAAGGGATCGGAACGCGTCCCCGGAATACGAACGCGCAGGATGAGGGAAACTTGGGCAGACGGACGTTTCAGCCTGAAGGGTCGGGAGGAGTATGATGACAGCAACATTGAAAACCGGCAGCATGGACCGGAAGGTCCGGCGCATCCATTTCGTCGGGATCGGCGGCATCGGCATGAGCGGGATCGCCGAAGTCCTCCTCAACTTGGGGTATGAGGTCAGCGGTTCGGACCTCGCCTCCTCCGAAACCACCCAGCGCCTGGACGACCTGGGCGCCGCGGTCCACTGCGGCCATGCGGCCTCCCACATCGGCAATGCGGACGTCGTCGTCACCTCCACGGCCGTCCGGCCGGACAACCCGGAGGTCACCGCGGCCCATGAGCGGAACATCCCGGTCATCCCGCGGGCCGAGATGCTCGCGGAACTGCTGAAGATGAAATTTTCCATCGCCGTCTCGGGCAGCCACGGGAAGACCACGACAACCTCGATGGTGGCGACGCTTCTCGCCCACGGCGGCCTGGACCCGACGATGGTGATCGGCGGAAAACTCGCCAGCATCGGGAGCAACGCCCGCCTGGGGGGCGGGGAGGTGATCGTGGCGGAGGCGGACGAGAGCGACGGCTCCTTCCTGAAATTGAGCCCCTGCCTCACCGTGATCACGAACATCGACCGGGAACACCTCGATCACTATCGGGATCTGGAGGAGATCCGGGAGGCGTTTTTACAATTTGCAAACATCGTCCCCTTCTACGGCGCGACGATCCTCTGCCTGGACGACCCCAACGTGCGAGAGATCCTCCCCCGGATCAAGCGCACGGTGATTACCTACGGGCTGTCGCCCGAGGCCGACTACCGGGCGGAGGGGATCTCCTACTCAGGGGCCTCCTCCCGTTTCTCCCTCTACTGCCGGAATGTTCTCCTGGGAACGGCAAAGTTGAACGTCCCCGGCCTGTTCAACGTCTATAACGCCCTGGCGGCGGTGGCGGTCGCGCGGGAGATGGACCTGACCTTTCCCGTCATCCGGGAGGGGTTGCAGCGCTTCACCGGCGTTCAGCGCCGTCTGGAGGTCCGGGGAGAGGCGCGGGGCGTCACCGTCGTGGACGACTACGGC
>JAPLJY010000270.1 GCA_026388345.1 Deltaproteobacteria bacterium | reverse complement strand
ACAACCTCGATCTCGAGAAAATGGTTCCCCGATCCGAGCGTCCCGAGCTGGTCCTTCCCCCGCAAGAGCGCCCGTTCGCTCACCTTCTCCGGATCGGCGCCCGCCATCAGCCCCCCATCCTCCGTCGCTTCCAGGTCGGCCTCCGTACCGTAGCCGTGGCGGACGGCCCAGGCTGCCCCCTCGACCAGGACCTGCCTTTCCTCCTTCTGCGAGAGCTTCAGAGGCCCCCGGGAGCCGACGCCGGAGGGGACGTTCTGAAAGAGCGCCGTGACGAGCGCCGGGATGCGGTCCCGGACGTCGGGAAGGTGAAGGCGCGTGGTCATGAGCCGGCAGCCGCAGTTGATGTCGTAACCGACGCCGCCGGGGGAGACGATACCCTCGTCCAGGTCGAAGGCCGCGACCCCTCCGATCGGAAAACCGTAGCCCCAGTGCATGTCCGGCATCGCAAGCGAGCCCTTCACGATCCCCGGCAGGTGGGCGACATTGGCCACCTGCCTCGGCCCTTCGTCGGCCCCCATCCCCTTCAACAGTTTTTCGCTTGTATAGAGGAGCCCGGGGACGCGCATCCCCCCTGTCGGGGGAATCTCCCAGCGCCACTCGTCAATTCGGCGAAAACGACTTTCAGACATGACGATTACAGACCCTTCGGCAAACGAACCTTCTTAAGACGGCTTCGCAAAAAGCGCCAGAGGCAAGGCGCGCGACGCCTGAGGAGCGTGTGGGGACACCTTGCCGCAAGGTGTCCCCAGGCCCGAAGTGATCGCAACGCCGCATATGGGCTTATTCCGAAGCCGTCAGACATCGAACACCACCCTGGCCATCCATCCCGCCTCGGTGCGGCTGACCGAGACTTGGTGATAGGTCACCGCCTTGATCTCCATCCGGATCCGGTGGCGCGCCGGGTCATACGGCTCGCCCAGCAGGAGTGCCGTCAGCCGCCGGGGTGCGACCTCCCGGATCGTGCAGCGCTTGATCAGAAACCCTTCCCCGTTCCAGGCGTAGAGGACCTCCCGGAGAAAATTGACGAGGAGGTCGTCCGGCCCCTCCCCCTCGACGGTCAGGGTACGTTCCTCCGTCTCCCGGACCGCGGAGAGATCCGTCAGGAGGTCGAAGAGGGCGAGGGAGGCCCCGGCATAGACATCCCTTAGGGAGGTCCCGGTAATCTCCACGCCCAGATCGGCCGTATGGTCGAAAACGCGATAGCCCATTCCTACTTCATCCGGCGGATCCGGATCTCGATCCCCTTGTCATCCTTCAGCAGCGCGACGATCTTTGCCGTATCGGTCTCGCCGAAGTGGTAGGGGTAGAGGATCGCCGGCCGCACCATCCGCGCGGTGTCGGCCACCATTTCCGGCGTCATCGTGTAGGGCAGATTCATCGGCAAAAAGGCGACGTCGATCCGCCCGAGCGATTTCATCTCCGTGATGTTCTCCGTGTCCCCGGCCACGTAGATCCGTTTGTCGCCGAAGGTCAGGATGTAGCCGTTGCCATCACCCTTGGGGTGGAAGGGCATGCCGGGGGAACGCATGTGGGCAATGTTGTAGGCCGGCACTGCCTCGATCCGGATGCCGTCAACGGTCGTCTCCTCCCCGTTTTTCAGGACGATCCCGCCCTTAACCTTCACAACACACAGGGGGGTCAGGACCAGTTTTGTTCCCTCCTTGCTGATTTTCCGGATCGTCTCCGGATCGAAGTGGTCCCCGTGCTCGTGGGCGACCAGGATCAGATCGGCCTTCGGCAGCTTGCTGTAATCCCCATATTGGCCGACCGGATCGTTGAAGATCACCTTCCCCCCAAACTCAAACATCAGAGAGGCGTGGCCGATGAAGGTGATCTTGAGATCCCCGGACGCGGTCGGCAGGAGATCCGTCTCGAACGCCCCGGCGGCAAGAGCCGGCGACGCCGACATCGCGGAGCAAAGGACCAATCCTAAAAATGTTTTCATTCTCCCCTCCTTGCGATATAGTTTCTTGGCTTCTTATGGACATCCATCTGCGTGGTTCGACTATACCGGCCCGTACCCCCCGTGTCAAGCCGGCCATTGCCGCACGCCCGGCACCGCCTTTCACAGGAACGAGCGCCAACCGCCGGCGGATCCCCGAGTCGGGACATACTGTTTGCCGGGCACCCTCTTCCGTGATACATTGCGACCGCGCTATACAAGGAGGTCTTTATGCGAACGATCGTCGTCATGATGATGGTTCTCCTGCTGGCCGCCCCAGGCCTTGCCGACACCGGCTTCAAGGAAGGGGCGAAGGAAATCGGGCAGGGGATCAAAGAGGGTGCCCAGGAGGTCGCTAAGGGGTTTCGGGAGGGAGTCGAAGAGATCGGCCAAAGCTTCAAGGAAAAGGGAAAAGAAGCCGGGCAGGCGATCAAGGAGGAGGCCAAGGAGGTCGGCCAGGGTTTCAAGGAGATGGGAAAGGAGACCGGCAGGGAGGCTAAAAAACAGGGCCGGAACGCCGGCGAGTGGTTCCGGAACACCGGGAAAAAAATCGGCGACGCCTTCCGGGAGCTGGGCCGGAACATCCGCGATCTCTTCAAGGGGAATTAGCATATCCCGGAACAAGCGTTTAAACAGCCTACGGCAGACGGCCTTCCTGGCGGAGCTTATCGAGGATCTGTCGGATCTGGGGCAGGGCCAGGGTAGCGGCCTTCTCGCCCTCGAGGATCGCCTCGTTGCGCTTTTCGAAGTCGCTCGAACCGATATGGCTCACCTTGGGGCGGATGACCACATCGGCGTTTCTGAGCTGGGCCGTCGCAATCTTGGCGTACATGATGTCGATTGCCTGGAGGATCGTATCCAGGATCCCCTGTGGGACGGCGCCCGCTACGCCGGCCGAGATGTCCACGGCGATGATGACGTCGGCGCCGGCTCTCCGGGCGGCTTCCACCGCGACGGGGCTCACAACGCCGCCATCTACGTAGGCCTTGTCCCCGATCCGGACCGGCTGGAAGACCCCGGGGATGGAGCAACTCGCCCGGACCGCCCTGCCGGTGTTCCCCGTCGCGAAGACGATCTCCTCGCCGGTCTGGAGGTTCGTGGCGACCGCGCGGAAGGGGATCTTCAGCAGTTCGAGGGGGGTCTGGCGGACCGTTTTGTTGATGAAATTCTCGAGCCTTTCCCCGCGGATGAAGCCGTTATCGGGGAGGGTCCAATCTACCACGTCGTCTTTCAGAAGGGCCATGGCCATCGTCTGGAGCTGGAAGACGTCATAGCCGAAGGCATAGAGGCTCCCGACAACGCTCCCTGCACTCGTCCCAACGATCAGGTGGATCGGGATCTTCTGCGATTCGAGGACCTTGAGCACCCCGATATGGGCGAACCCTTTGGAGGCGCCTGCCCCGAGGACGACGGCGACCTTCGCCGACTTTGGCGGCGGCAGGGGCGGGGGGATCTCCTTCGGCATGCATGCAAAAAGCAGGAGGAGGCTCAGTCCGAGGACCAATGGGCGGAGCTTTTTCATTCCGGTTCTTCTCCTTCCGCCGGACCGCTCTCCGGGGCAAGTTCCAGCTCCGTCTCCTCCGGCAGCTCCTCCCCCGCCGCACCGTTCTCCCGCTCCTCCTCCCGCTCGGCGCGGGCAACGCCGACCAGTTTTTCGTTGTCGTCGAGGTCGATCAGGCGCACCCCTTGGGTGCTCCGGTGGATGACGCGCACCTCCTCCGCACGCATGCGGATGATCCGGCCCGAGTCGCTGATCAGCATGATGTCCTCGCTGCCGGAGATCTGGAGGACCCCCGAGACCTCCCCGACTTTGGGAACGGTCTTCAGGTTGATCGTCCCCTTCCCGCCGCGGGTCTGGAGGCGATACTCCGCGATCTCGGTCCGCTTTCCGTACCCCTTTTCGGAGACGGTGAGGATGGTGTTTCCCTCGGTCGGGATCTCCATCCCGATGACCCGGTCATCGGCAGCCATCCTGATCCCCCGGACGCCGCGGGCCGTACGGCCCATGTCGCGGACATCGTCCTCCTTAAAGCGGATCGATTTGCCCTTCCGGGTCCCGAGGAAGATGTCCTGGTTCCCGAGGGTGAGCTGGACGTCGATCAGCTCGTCCCCCTCGTCGATGGAGATTGCGATGATCCCGCCCGCGCGGGGGTTGGAGAAGGCCGAAAGTTCCGTCTTCTTGATCGTCCCCCGGCGGGTCACCATGACCACCGACTTCTCCCCGGTGAACTCCCGGACCGGCAGGACCGCGGCGACCCGCTCCCCTTCCGTCAGATTGATCAGGTTGACGATCGCCTTCCCCTTGGCGGCGCGCCCGGCCTGCGGGATCAGATAGACCTTCAGCCAGTAGAGGCGACCCCGGCTCGTGAAGATCAGGATGTAATGGTGGGTGTTGGCGATGAAGATGCGCTCTACGAAATCCTCCTCCTTCGTCCCCATCCCGATCTTGCCGCGCCC
>JAPLJY010000145.1 GCA_026388345.1 Deltaproteobacteria bacterium | reverse complement strand
CCAGTCCGGGAAGAACTGCACCTCGTCAAGAAAGACGAAGACCCGTCCCTGCGGGGTTGTGATCTTCAGATAATCCTCGTAGAGCCGGTCCAGGTTGGCCACATCGTTGCGGTAACGGTTCAGAACCGGCATTTCCAGGTTGCAGAAGAGAATGTTCCGGGGCGGCACACTCCGTTCGCGGATCAGGTGGTTTATCATCTGCCGCATGAGGGTGCTCTTTCCGGCGCGGCGGACGCCGACGAAAGAAAGTATGTGCGGAAGATCCAAATGGTTCTTGACGTCGTCCAGAATCTGCCGGGGGACGCCTTCCGGATAAACGGCGCCATCCCAATGGGGGTTCTGATCGACAAGAACGGATTCAAACATGATTTATACTCCGACTATTCAGTATATTAGTCGTATTATACTCCGCCTAATTCGTGGATTCAAGGGAAGAATAAGAACATCGGTCCCGCGTTTTCATGATCGCAATCCTCTCATACGTTGACTTCTGAGGATGACATGGTTTTCGACAAGGTTTACACTGTAACGCAAATCATTATTTATGATTATATTGCAAAAAACTGAAAATACAAGAGATTATCACTGGCCCGGGCATTTTTGACAAGATTGAATTTTGACCAGCAGTGTTTTTTGAGATCGAGGGGTTACAATTTACCGATCGCCGCCGCCAAAGCTCTGCGACATCTTTTGGGAGGCAAAATATCATTGACACCCAATCCGATATTACCTATATATCCCGTGTCTGCGCGGGGATTATTTCAGCAACGGATTTGAAAGGTTTTCAAGCATGAACATCATCGTTTCCGGATCACTGGCATATGACCGAATCATGGATTTCCGGGGATACTTTTCCGACCACATCCTGCCGGATAAAATTCATGCATTAAACGTCTGTTTTCAGGTAAACGGCATCAAGGAAAAATTCGGCGGCACCGCAGGCAATATTGCCTATGCGCTTACCCTGATGGGCCAAAAGCCCGTCATCTCCTCCACAATCGGCCATGATTATCAAAGGTACTTCGGATGGCTGAACCAAAACGGGATCTCTACGGAAAACATCAAAATCATCGATGACGAATTCACGGCGGGGGCTTACATCACCACCGATCTGGCCGACAACCAGATCACCGGATTCAACCCCGGGGCGATGAAATATTCATCCGAATTGGACTTCGACAAACTCCGTCCCCGGGAAACCATTGTGATCGTCTCTCCAGGCAACCTTGAAGACATGGCGAATTACCCGAGTGCCTGCAAGGCCAGGGGGATCGATTATATCTTCGACCCCGGGCAATCCCTGCCCATGTGGGATGCTGAGGATCTGGTCCGGGCCATCGAGGGGTGCCGGATCCTGATCGTCAATGATTACGAGCTGGATCTGATCATGAGCAAGACCGGATTGAAGAAGGAAGGCTTGCTGGGGCTGGCCGGGACGATCATCACCACCTTGGGAGAGTTGGGTTCACAGGTTTCCACGCGGGCCGGTGAAATCGGCATTTCCCCCATCAAGCCAAGGAAGGTCGACGACCCGACAGGCGCCGGCGACTCCTACCGGGGCGGCCTGATCAGCGGTCTGGTCCAGGGCAAGGATATTGAGCAATGCGCCCGGATGGGCAGCGTATGCGCCTCCTTTGCCGTCGAATGCTACGGCACCCAGGAATACTGTTTTACCCCGGATGAATTCAACGAGAGACTGAACAGGCGTTGAAGCGGGAAGGCTCCGCTCTCGTAGGTCGAATCAGGCAGGCCGCTCCGGGAGCTCTTGACCCCCTTTGCCATCCAGGGACGCGGCTATGTCCGGGCGGTGCTGAAAGCCGACCGCTGAGTGGACCGCTCACTCACTGATACGTTCGCCCATTGTGTTTGACCCATCCGGACAAATGACGGCCTGCCGGGTCGTGATGCGTCCAGTGGATTACGCCTCCCTGCGGGTTCCACTCGTATTCGCCATGAAACGTTACCCGATCTCCCTCTTTGAGAGCATCGATCCTGCCGGCGAGGTCAATGTTGTGAGCAATCAGCAGCGTTTGCCCTGCCCCCAATTGAATAATGAAGCGCTGGTGCCTGCTCCCGTCATTGTCATCCGCAAGAACCCTTGTCACGATGCCGCCACCCTGAACCTGTATGTTGCGGCGGTGATTGGCGAATGCGTCAGTTAATATTTGGTCGCCACCAGATACGGTATCGACGACGCCCGTACCTTGCGTGGTAACCAGGCCGCTTTCCGTAGCGACAAAATAGGCAGCGGCTAAAACAAAGGCTATGAGAATCAGCTTTTTCATATTCCGGCATCTAACGGAGCTAATCAGCCGCGCGGCTTTTTGTGGAACGACTCGTTATCCGCTATTTTTCAGGTTCATCAGGCAGCTGAGCGCCATGCCATACAGCTACAATCCACACATTCTCATCTTTAATCCTATAGAAAAACCGATAAGGCTTTACAATCACTTCTCGAAAAGGGTGGTCTGGAAACTCCGGTAGTGGTCTTCCTGACTCGGGAAACTGCTTGAGACGGGAAAGCGATTTCTCTGCTTTCTGACGAAAAGTTACTGCCGCAGAAGGCTTGTCGCGGTGAATATAAGCAATGGCTTCAAGAAACTGGCGGCGACCTGTGGGCGTAAATAAGATTCTCAAGGTTTTGCAGCCTCAAGATAATGGTCAGCTTCCTTCAACACATCGTCGAGCTCATGACCAATTCCTGCCGCTATTTCTTTCTCGCCTCTGGCCAGTAAGTGCAAAATATCCATTTCGTGCTGTGCGTTCTTATAGACTTCCATGCTGACCATGACAGCAGTCGCTCTTCCGCGCTGAGTAATGAAAACGGGTTCTCTCGAAGATGAAACACTCTTCACCACATTGCTGGCGTTTTGCCTAAGATCGGAAATGGGTATAATTTTTGGTGCGCTTGGCATTAGTTGTACCTCCTATGGTAGCAATAATTGTACTACCAACGGATAATTTCGTCAAGGATATGTTTCGTACCTTCTGCGGGTAACACCCGCGTGAGCCGCCGAGGGACGCGCCAGCGTCCCCGAGGTCGGCTCGGCGCGGGCGTTAGCGGTAAAATAGTTAAGCATCCCGCGCACTCATGCGCTCTAGATACTCCAGATAAGCCTCAACGAGACGGCGCGCGATATTGCGTGCTTCCATTAACTCTGCCTCCGTGGCGTCCCTCAGCGTCGCGAGGCTCCTGCCTCTATGGCGACCCTGCTTCAAAGGTTCGTTGTTGGCAAGCTGTCCGAACCGTGACCACTGAGTAGAGCTGATATTCAAAGCATCGCGGACTAGGCTGTCGCCTCCGAACTTTTTCGATAAGGCATCACGGATTTCGTAAAGATGCACTAGCTCGTTATTTGGATCATTTACAGCAGACTGGTAGCTCTTCAGAAGAGAAGTGGCCGTTGAATCGCTCCTGCGATATTTCTCCGCTAAGTCGGCTAGCTCCTTTTTCTTTTCTATCCGGTCTCTTCTCGAATCACTTATTACGTTCCCGTCTTTGTCCGTAACAAGTATGTCGGGCGTGCCTACAGATAACGTAAGGACACACGGTTCAACAAATACTGTTATGTCTTTGCGACCATCTGGGTACAAACGATACATTGATGCTTTCGACAGCTCATACGGTTTGTGTGTCAGTAACTGCACACCGAGGAAGCGGTCATTTAGCACGTTGTGGAGATCGTCCCTCACACTGGGGTTTTTGTCGTACGCCTCTGGCCTGATTTTGGCCTCCACATTCCCCCGATCGATTACCATATCGTAGTCATCGCGCTTGAGCTCGATTCGGTCCTCAAAATAGTCGGGAGGAGAAAACGTCCATTCGAGAACCACAATATCCATTGGCTCCATACATTCTCGTGACCGCGAACGACGAGTTCACCGGGAGCGTAAGCGATCCGGTGGAACACTTTGTTCGCCCGGCCCTTTGATAGCCGTATTTACAGGAAGATTTGGAAGTTCCACAATCTCACTGTCTCCGATCTCTCGCTGCACGATCTCAGCAAGTTTTTCCCTTGGCCACTCGTTAGGCCGTACCAGAAGCATTGGTATGGCTTCCAAGTGCCTGAACAGGAGAACCGCCCGATGACGACCATTAATGCCCCGTAAACACCCGCCCCAGAACCAGAATGCTGGCGGAATGAAATATAAATTACCGTTGTCGTCGCTCCGGAACCAATCAGGATGGTACCAATCGGACACCACTTCAGATTCGCGACATGCCAAGTCGTTCGAATCCACATTAGCCATGAACGCTTTCCGGGACACCCAAGCAGCGAGATCCGTCTCCGCAGTTATGTATATCTTGCACTTCATGTCGTATGTCTAGCGAACGCGCGCTTCACCTGGAGCCCGTTCGGTCATCATAATTTTGGAACAAGCTCCCCGGCTCTCAACCTCTCGATAGCGTGAAGTCTAGAACGAAGCTCCCCTTCCCCCAGCAATCCCTGCCGGTATAATGCTCGAAGATATTCTTGAGCATTCTGATCGCCTTTCTTTCGATTGCATGAATGGCACGAAACCACGATGTTTTTATACGTATTGTCTTCAACTACCGATTTCGGTACCACATGATCTAACTCGCAATTATCCTCTGTGACATTGGCCAAGCAATAGAAGCAACTGTAACTCTCTCGCTCCAATAGTGGACCGAGATACGCTCTACCCATGAAGAAATCGATGCCTTCGATTTCGATGAGTTCTTCTTTTTGAACCACATACGTTAATCCGGGAATTTCACTTGGAAGGTAGACGATTACCTCATAGCCCCGGCGCGTCACCTGGTTTTTGGTGCATCCCTTCCGATCCAAGGACCTAAGAACGTCTCTAACCTTGAAGTCACTGAGCGGAATGATTTTTGAAAGAGGCCCGATAGAGAATAGTGCTGACTGCTTGCCCTCAAGTCGCGTGTGACGGAGCAAGTGGTAATAGGTGGTTCTTTCCCACGCATCCAGATCAAGCTGTGGTGCAAGCCTATCTTCTATGTCTTTGTATATGGACAGCCAATCGTTCATGTGCACTCCATTAGCCGCTAACAAGTTATTCTATAGTTTCTGGATATCTCCACCACCCGGGAGCATATTCAGAACGCCAGACAATAACCGTGCAATCATATCCTTGCACTTGTGGAATGCCGCCCCCTATCTCATTTTAAATACGGTAGAATATCTATAAATCTCTTGACAAGCATAACGCAACCATTTTTTCTTTGTTTCCGCGCATATCATGTCAAAATTAAGATGATAAAGTTGATTGAGAAGGCCACGGGTTTACCGGGAAAGGTCCCTCCCGAGCCTATGGGCGTGACGGAATCCGAGCATCCGGTTTATTAATCCCGGCGATCACCGGAAGTCCCGGGCGGAAATGTTCATAAAATACGTTGCCAAATCGACATCGGCACGATATGAACCTTTCTCGGCGCCGGAAAACCATCGATCATGAACCGGTAACATCACCTTTTTTGAAAAGGCATGAGAGCATGCTGCAACCTTACCATGGGAAGATCCGGAATATCGCTTGTCTCTTTGTCCACAGCGGCCTAGCGGAAGACGAAGGCAACCGTATCTATGAGGTCGCGGCGGCGGTGATCGCCCCGGACCGGCCGGAGGAAAACTTCTCCTCTCTCGTCCGTTACGGAAAGACGACGGAGCGCGACCGCCATGCCTCCGGCGTCTCCCGGGAGGTGTTGCGGACTGCCCCGCCTTTGCCGGACGTCACGGCCTTTCTCTCGTCCCTGCTCCGGGATACGGACGTCCTTCTCACGCTCAATCCCCGCGAGCAGATCGAAACCCTGCTTGCCGGCTGCGGGAACCCACGGGTCGTCGATCTCCGCTTTGCCGCCGAATTCTTCCTTCCCCAGGCGGACAGCTCCGCGCTCAAGCCGCTCTGGGAACACCTCCACGGAAAACCGCGGGAGAAATTTTCCTTCACCGCCCGGGAGGCGGTCGATCTCTCCCTCGACCTTGTCCGTCACATTTGCGGCAGCGTGCTGAATCCCGCGGAATTCCCCCCTGCGGCGACCCTCCGTTTCCATCTGGGGCAAAGCGAAACCCTATTCGGCGATCTCTTCCTCCACTTGAACCGCAGCTTCCGGGACCATTTCGGCGGGCTTTTCGATCCGTCGGCGGGCGGGGAAACGCCGGACTGGAAGCAATTTCTGGAAAAGGCGCCATTGCCGGCCCCGCTGCCGGAGGGAAAGGAAATGCGAAAGAAGATCCCTCTCGCCCGGATCGGGGATCTCTACCAGGGCCTTGCCGCCACGGCCCGGGGATACGTCCTCCGGCCGTCCCAGATCGCCTACGCGGGGCATGTTGCCGCAGCGCTCAACGACCGCGCCGTCCTCACGATCGAGGCGGGCACCGGCACCGGGAAGACCCAGGGTTACCTTATCCCGGTCCTGGAGTTCCTGCGGCGGAACCCCCAGGCCCGCGTTGCCGTCTCGACCTTCACCAAGAACCTCCAGGAGCAGATCGTCCGGAGGGAAATCCCGCTGGCCGTCTCCCTCAACCGGGCCTACCGGAAGATTCCGGCCGCCCTCCTCAAGGGCAAATCGAACTACCTCTGCGCCGAAAAGCTGGACCAGCTTTACGAGGATACCCTCTCCGGAGGCCGCCTGATCGCATGGCTCTACTTTGTCCACCGGGTCTTTCATTTCCGGCAGGCGGACGGGGATACCGTCGGGGAGCGGGTCCGCTTTCACCTGAACGACGGCCTCTTCTTCCGCCGTCTCCAGCATGAAATCTCGGCCCGGAGCGGCTGCTCCCCGCGGCATCTTCACTGTCCGGCGCAGGTGGTCGCCGCCGAGGCCCGAAACGCCCGTCTCATCGTGACCAACCACCACAAGCTGGCCCTTCTCGACCGGGACGAGACCCTCGGCGGGCTCTTCGAAAACTGTGTGATCGACGAGGCCAACCATTTCGAAGGGGCCGTACGCGGGGCCTTCGGGATCGAAATCGCCTCGCGGGAGATGGCGGACGCCGTCGCCTATCTCGAATCGGTCCTCCGGCGCCTGACGCCGTCCCCGGGCGATTTCCCTGCAAAGGAGATCGACGCCGCACTGAATGCCATTAACGATTTCCGCGAGCAAACAGCCGGGTTCGCCTCGGCGCTCGCCGCCGTCCGCGGCGCCGCCGCCTCGGGGGAAGCGACGGTTCTCCCCGCGGAACATCCGGCGTTCCGGGAAGGACATCTAAAAAAACACCTTGCCGATCTGCGGAAGAACCTCAAGGGAATCGCCTTAGAGCTCTCCTTCGTCAAGGAACCGGAAACCTGCCGGAGACTCGGAATCCGCACCCGGACCGTCGACCGCCTGAAGACCGCCCTCCGGGATCTTGAGGAGAATGCGGAGACGCTCAAGACGATCGGAGAAATGGTTCTTTCGCCAGGACATGTCACGGCCGGCATCCTCTATGTCCGCCACTGGGTGATCTCCGTCCGGGCGGTGGAGGTGGCGGACATTCTCCGCGATCATCTCTACAAAGACCGGGATTGTGTCATCTTCACCTCGGCGACGCTTCGCCAGGGAGAGAGTTTCGACGGTTTTCGGCGAGCGGCGGGGATGGGGGAAATGGGCAGGGATAGGGATAATGGGGACACGATGCCGCATCATGTCCCCATCTCCCCCGACAAGAGCGGCGAATTCCGTTTTGAGGCCCTCCCCTCGCCCTTTGACCCCGCCGCCGCGGAGATCGCCGTCCCCGCGCAGGCCGTGAGCGGCGCCTTTGAATGCAAGGACGCCTGGCTCTCCCGGGTTGCGGAGCTCCTCCCCGACCTGATCCGCCGCAACCGGGGGCGCACGCTCGTCCTCTTCTCCAGTTACGGCGACATGGAGGCAATCTCCGCACGGGTCGCCGACGAGATCCATGCCGACGGCTACCCCCTGCTCGTCCAGCAGAGCGGCGTTCCCACCACAGCGCTCTGCGACGAATTCCGGGCGATCCGGGAGAGCGTCCTCTTCGGCGTGGACACCTTCTGGTACGGGGTCGATTTCCCGGGGGAGACGCTGACCCAGGTGATCATCACCCGCATCCCCTTTCCCCATCCCCAAGACCCGCTTCAGATCGCGCGCCGGAATCTCCTCCCCCGGGAGGAGTACTGGCGGCGTTACCGTTATGAAACCGCAATCAAGTTGCGGCAGGGGATCGGCCGTCTCATCCGTTCGGAATCGGACCGGGGCAGTGTCGTGATTCTCGACGCGCGCTACCGCAGACACAAGGGGGTCTCACCATGACGGGCGTGATCCTCTCGGGAGGCAAAAACAGGCGAATGGGAGAAAACAAGGCCTTTCTCCGCATCGAAGGCGAACGGCTGATCGACCGGACCGTCCGGCTCTTCCGGACGGTTTTTCAGGAGGTGATTATCGTAACCGGCTCCCCGCTGGATTATCTCGACCAGCAGGCAACCATCGTCACCGACATCCTCCCGGAGAAGGGCGCCCTCGGCGGGATCTACACGGGTCTTTTCTACGCCACCGAGGAGCACGCCTTCGTCACGGCTTGCGATATGCCATTCCTGAACCGCGCTTTTCTGGAATACATGGTTTCA
>JAPLJY010000299.1 GCA_026388345.1 Deltaproteobacteria bacterium | reverse complement strand
CCGGCGGTCAAAATGCCATGGATCCCTACTACACGATCATGAAGCTCCCCGGGGCCGAAAAGGAGGAGTTTGTGCTACTCTCCCCCTTCACGCCCAGCATGAAGGACAACATGTCGGCCTGGATGGCCGCCCGCTGCGACGCCCCCAATTACGGGAAGGTGATCGTCTACAAATTCCCCAAGCAGAAGCTGGTCTACGGACCACGGCAGATCGAGGCGCGAATCGACCAGGATACGATCATCTCCCAGCAGCTCTCGCTCTGGCACCAGAGAGGGTCAAACGTGATCCGGGGGAGCCTGCTTGCGATCCCGATCGAGAAGTCGATCCTCTACGTCGAATCCCTCTATCTCGCCGCCGAGAACGGCCAGCTCCCGGAACTCAAAAGGGTGATCGTGGCCTACGGTAACAACATCGCCATGGAGGAGACGCTCGACCTCGCCCTCCAGAAGATCTTCGGCGGGGGGCCGATGAAGGACCGGGAGCCGCAGGCGGAGGCGAAGAAGCCCGCGGCGGCCGGCGTGGAGCAGAGCGACCGGCAGGCGGCCCTCGATGCCCTCGGCCATTTCCGGAAGGCGCAGGAATTCCTCCGGCAGGGGAATTGGGGAGGCTACGGCGAGGAACTCAAGAAGACGGGAGAGATCCTTTCGACCCTGGAAAAGAAGGGGGGAAAAGCGAAATGAAGCGGATTTTCAAGGAGGTAGTTGTGATGATTGCGGTCAGCGTTGCGGCCACAGTGGCCGCATCCGGGAAAAACGGCAGATCGGCCGCGCTGCGGCGCGCCGGAATGCTCGTCTGCCTTTTGCTGATGTTTTCGGCGATGGGCTGCGCGCCCAAGATCTACAACGTGAACATGCGGTATCAACCGACGAAGGCGATCAAGTCCGCCGTGACCGACGGCCGGAAATTCAGCCTGACCGTGGCCTCCTTCATCGACCGGCGGAAAATGGAGGACACGCTTCTGATCGGCCGGGTCGTCCATTCGGACGGCTCCACGATCCCGATCCTGCCGAGCTACGTCAAGGCGGCCGACGCCGTGGCGGCGGCCCTGCGCGAGCTTCTGATCCAGTCGGGGTATGGCGTTTCCCCGGAGAAAGCCGTCTGGGATCTTCAGGAAAACACGATCCGGCCGGAGTGGGGAACGATCCTCGTCGGCGGCGCGATCGAGGAGCTTGACGTGACCTGTCTCGATACGTTCCCGAGGAAACATTACACCGCCAAGACGCGGGTGACGCTGGTCTTCGCGGATGTCCAGAAGAAGAGGATCTTCTACAAGGTCACCTCGGAGAGCAGCTCCAGCCTGGACCACGTGGTTTTCTCGGAGGAGAAGTTGGAGAGTCAGATCAACGGTGTCCTTTCCGATGCCATGGAAAAGGCCCTCGAGGGGCCCGAGACGGGCCGCCAGATCCGGGAGGCGCTCAAACAATAGCCGCCTCCGCCGATGGACCGGGAATCCACCCGGCGGGCAGCGGTCGTATGGATTCCCGGCGCACCTTGGCCTCCATCCTACTCGCGGCGGAAAAGCTCGATCTCGAAGAGCTTTGGCCACAATTTCCCCGTCACGAACAGCCGGTTCCCGCCGGCATCGTAGGCGATCCCGTTGAGAACATCCACGGGAATCCGCCGATCGGCCTCCGGGAGCAACCCGCGCAGATCGATCCAGCCGGTCACGGCTCCGGTTTGGGGGGAAATTCTGGCGATCAGATCCGTCCGGTACACATTGGCAAAAATCTCGCCCCGAACGAACTCCAACTCATTAAGGTCCGTAAGCGGTGCGCCGCCGCTTTGCACGTTCAGGCGCCCCGTTTCCCGGAGGGTCTTGGGATCGAAAAACCGCAGGGTTGCGGTGCCGTCGCTCATGATCAGGCGGTCCCGATCGTGGGTCAGCCCCCACCCCTCTCCCTTATAGCGGAAGGTTCCCCGCACCTTCAGGCCTGAACGGTCGTAGATGAACCCCAGGTTCGAATTCCAGGTCAATTGCAGCAGCCTGCCGCCCCACTCCGTGATCCCTTCGCCGAAATATTGCCGGTCCAGTGAATGCTGTTCGACCACCCTGCCGGTCTCCAGGCGGACCTTCCGCAGGCTGGAGGCGCCGTTCAGTCCGGTGCCCTCGTACAGAAATCCGTCGCACCAGATGAGCCCCTGCGTGTAGGCCTGCCGGTCATGGGGATAAACGTTGACCACCCGATAACCATAGACGGGAAGCTCAACCTGTTTGCGCCCCGCGGACGGCGGCCCGGCCTCCGCACGGACAAGACCCGGAAGCAGGCCGATCAGCGCCGTAATCAGGAACGCCGCAAGGATTCCGGCTATAGCAGCATGTTGAAAAAGTCGCTTTCGTATCATGATGAAGGGATCACCAATGGGGCTGATTTCCGATGCGATGCCCCATCACCTCCGTGGTCTCGGTGACGACGACGAAGGCGTCCGGATCGTTGCGGCGGACGATCTGCTTCAAGGTGGCCAGCTCCCGGAAGTTCACGACCGTATAGAGGATTTTCTGCTCCTGTTGCGAATACCCCCCCTGACCGCGGAGGATCGTCACCCCGCGGTGGATCTCGTCGAGGATCCCCCGGGAGATCTCCTGCCACTGGGGCGAGATGATGAAGATCGCCTTCCGCTGGCTCAGGCCCGTGACCACGAGGTTCATGATCTGCGCGGAGACGTAGAGGTAGATGAGCGTATAGAGGGCGTCCTCGAGGGAGAAGAGCAGAGCCGCCGCCGCCAGCACCAGGATGTTGAAGGCGAGCCGGGTCGTTCCCAGACGAATGGAGAAACGCTGAAGGAGGATCACCGACAGGATGTCGGTCCCGCCGGCCGACCCGAGCGACTTCAGGATGATCCCCGACCCTGTTCCCAGGATGATGCCGGCCAGGATGGCGGCCAGAAGCGGATCCTGGACCGGAATGACGCCGAGATCCACCCAGGCGACGGCGGCGGAAAAGATGATCGTCCCGACGATGCTGTAGAAGAAGAACCGGCGGCTGATGAAAAACCAGCCGGCCAGAAAAAGCGGCACATTCGCGACGGCGTAGATCAGCGCGACGGAGAGGGCCGGCACGAGATAATGGAGAACGAGCGCAAGCCCCGTCACCCCGCCGCTGACGAAGCGGTGGGGGATCAGGATCCCGTTGAGCCCCACGGCAGTCAACGCGCTTCCCGCGCTCAGCAGGACCAGGTTCCGGCCGACGTCCTTCAAGACCGGCCAGCCGCCCCATTGGGAAACACCCTTCATTTCCGTTCTCCTCCCGTTGGCAGACGATATATTCAAGACGCCTTTTCAAGACGCTCTGCTACCCAAACTTTGATAACAGATTGTCTGGGTACACCCAAACGCCTTGCCTCTTTATCCAGCAATTGAATCATCCACACGGGAAAATCTACATTTACCCTTTTCTGTTCCTGCTTCGGCCGTCTTGCCTTTGATATATCAAGCTGTTGGGAAATATCCCCGCCCTCATCAAATTTTTTGTCAAACTCACGAGCTTTCATATATATCAACCTCCTCTTTTCTGGATCGTCGAACCGAAATAATTCTTATCTTTTCAGACCGATAAGTAATAACACCTGACCAGTACTTACCTGAAACATTGCCGATCACCAGAAATCTTGGTTCATCGCTGGTTTTAACTGGAATCTCAATTAAATCAGGATCATTCCACAGGGTTTGGGCTTCGTAAAAGTCAAGCCCATGTTTTTCCTTATTGCTGTTACTTTTTATCGGATCAAATTCAAATTCCATAGTATAATAATTATACCTTCAGTATACATAAAATCAATAAATTTTTTGGGCTCACGGCAGGCATGTGCGGAAACCCGCTTTATTGGCGATCCGCTGCATGCCCTTCGGCACGTTTCTCAATCGACGATAAACAGCTTTGCCCCGACTGCCGTGTAAGAGCGGTGAGGTTCTGCGTTATCTGCGACTTGGTAGCTCATGCCCGGCTTCAGCGTGAACTTGCGACCGTCTTTGAGTTCTGTGTGCAGCTCGCCGTCGATACACAGGATGATGTGACCCTTGCTGCACCAATGATCTGCGAGATAACCAGGCGTGTACTCAACCATGCGAACGCGGATGTTCCCAAAGTGCTGAGTGCGCCAGTAGGCCAACCCGGTTTCGCCTTGGTGCTCGGTTTTCTGGATCTGTGACCAGTCGGTGGTACCGAAGGGGATGTCTGATATTTGCATACTGACTCCTCTAACCGGAGTGCCTGACTGCACGGCATTGGCGGCAAGGTGAAGCGTTGTCCGTCTTGATGCCGTTATTGGGCAAGCCCGCGAGCAGGTCACTCCTTAATGCACGAGGCCGTCGCCGGGAAACAGCGGGCAACCAGACCGCTGACCCGGCCCAGCCATTCATTGCGCTGCTCCTCGGTGCTCGTTACAACCACGCCGAACACTTCGCGGTGGACATCGTCCACTCCGCAAAGACCGAACACACAGTTCCTCCAGATCAGCTCCAGGGGATCGCCGAAGGCAGCTTGCTCACGTTCGGCGGGCGTGTTGGAGGTGTTGAACACGATCGCGGTCTTCGCCCGGAGCAAACCCACGGGGACTCCTTCGCCGCTGTCACCCGCGAGGAAACCGTACGCGACGCCGGGACGAATGACCCGGTCTATCCAGCCCTTGAGGATAGCAGGAGGCTGTCCCCACCAGTTGGGATGCACGATCACGATGCCCTCCGCTGCCGCTATCTCCTGACAGTGCGCCTTAATCGTGTGCGAGAGAGCTGCCCCGGCTGGGATCTCGATGGCCGGAAGAACGGGGTCGAACCCTTCTTCATAAAGGTCATGGAAGCTGACGGCGTGGCCGGCCCGGCTCAGTTCTCCGACCGCCGTTTTCGCAACGGCATGGTTAAAGCTACCCGTGTCCGGGTGGGCAAGGATGACCGAGATTCTCATGTTCCCCCTTGGGTCTGCTGTCCAACGTTAAGGATCAGGGGCGGCGATTAGCCGTCGCCTGCATCCGTTTGTTAGATGGCATCTTCATTTCATCAAGCGAAACCAGTCCCGCAAGCTAAGTTCAAGGCGTATTACTTCATCTTCAACCAATACACTGCAATGTGCTATCGGTCCGCGAAGAACATTCAAATTCGCTAGGACTCGTTCTACCGCTCTCTGACTAGAGAACATGGAGCCAAATAGGTCCCAATTTGCTTTAATAAGTTCCCCGAGCTCGCCAAAAGTTGTGTAATCAATGGGATCATCAGAACGCAATGTAACGGCTGAATCCGTTTCCCTTTGAATTCGAGATTCAACATCCGCCTTGAGTTTCGGGGGTACCCGCCCACTTTCCCACCAATTTGGATCTCCTGCAGCGCTTATGGTGTCGGAAATCAAGGCTCGAATAGTTTTTTCCAGGCAATAGAACACCTCGTAATGTCTACTCATCTCCGCGGCTTCGTCACGGACTGCTTGATCAAATTGCGGGAAATAATTCTCATCGATCGCTTCGTCGCGCGGTTTCCTTCCAAGGTCGATGCCATACCTTTTCTCAATAGAGTCAAGGTTAATCTCGGCCAACTGATTAGCCATACCGAAACACTGGATAAGAGCGATGTTTTTGGATTTATTCATCACGGAGCAGGTTCTTTCTGAGGCTTTGGAATATCGCATCAAAAACCTCAATATTTGTTGTGGGGGGGAGGTTCAAATTAATCGTATATCCAATTCTAAAATCTCTAATTCCGGCTGTCACACGCGATTCGCGACCGCCTGTTACGTCTTTTTCCGTTGCAACCTCATCCTCTCCCGAAGATACCAGTTCGGCGTCAAAATCCGCATGTTTCTTCAATCGCAAAAATGTAGACTGGATCAATTCTACGATACGGTTACCTTCTTCCAAACCTGTCACCTGCATTATAAGACCTTTGAGATCTTTGTCACTGAGGACGTGACAGTACTCGTTAACTTCGTAAAGAGGTCTATATCCTGTACGAATTGCTTGAGCAATAGCCGCTTTAGCCGTGGCTGGGTTTCGAAGCTTTTGGTAAAGAGATGTTGGTGATCCGCTTTCTGCCACAAGCCCGATCTTCTTAAAAAAAGGTGGGAGAACACTCCCGGCACCTCCTTTGATTTGAAGTTTTGCAGCAACAAAATCGTTATTAAACGTAGGAGGCGTTGCGGCGGCCTTCATCTTGGCCAATGCGTTGTCTATTGTGCCTGGCGTGGATAAGTACGGAAGTTTTACTGCCATTTTATTCCTCCTTATGTTTGATTTAAATCATCTAACAATGTTTATCTTGATCGGTATAAAACCCCAAACACCGCAATATTTGCCGTATAAAACACCGACGAAAAAGTCAACGACGCGATCATAAGCATCTTTGTATCAACTATTTGCATATGTCTCATTGTTTTATGAAGGCGTTTTATATGGATCGGTATAAAATCCTCCTCATCACATCATAACAGATCGACGGAGCTGCGAACACCAGTCGGCCCGCGGTCGAGGAGATTGGTGTAAGTCTCTCTCGTAAATCGCCTTGACCTTCCGTAAAAGGGCTTGTAACGGCCTCTTGAGTGATTCGGGAAGCATCGTCACAATGAAACGCTTGACCCAATGGCAATAGTTCTGCCAGCTCCGGCGGCTGTAATGTCGCGAGCGCAGGGCTTCCCGCAGTGGATCGAGGAGTTTCGGCCTTGGGCGAGTCAGGGCATTGGCAGGAAGGATGCGGTCCTTTTTCCCAGGCGCGGCTGCGATCCGATGGATGGAATCCGTGTTTTGTGGCGCTCCCGACGAGGTCATTCCCCTGCCCCATGATCCTGTTGAAGCCTGTGGAAGGAACCCGATTGCTGTTTTACGATGAAACAAACCAGCCGAAAAGTGGGTTCACTGAATCACTTTAACTATGGTTTGTCAATGATTTTAAACATGATTTTGATGATGATTCTTTGGTGAGGGAATATGATCACGGCGACTTCCGCCGACGATACGCAACAGGTTTGACGGCAGCGCAAGATTCGGCGCCGTCGTTTTTTCCCTTGACAGGACTGACTCAATTTCATTAAGACTTTCAGTCAATGAGCGCCGGTCGTCTCCCCGGGAGAGGCCGGCTTTTTTCTGATGCAGGGGCATTCATGGTCATCTACGTCAAGCTCGTCCTGACCACAATCTTCTGGGGCGGCACCTTCGTGGCGGCCCGGATCGTCGCCCAGGACGTGGGTCCCTTCTCCGCATCGTTTCTGCGGTTTTTCGCGGCATCCCTCTTTCTGATCGCCTTGATCCTCCGGAAGGAAGGACGGCTCCCCCGCTTGCTACGTCATCAGATCATTCCGGCCATTCTCCTCGGCATGACCGGGGTCTTTGCCTACAACATTTTCTTCTTCCTCGGCATGAAAACCATCACCGCCGGCAGGGCCTCGCTCATCGTGGCCACCAATCCGGTCTTCATCTCCCTGCTGTCCGCCCTGCTGTTCCGGGAAAGACTGCATTCGGGAAAGGTTATGGGGATCATCCTCTGCCTCTGCGGCGCCACGCTCGTCATCTCCCGGGGGAACCCCCTTGCGCTCTTCACCGGCGGCGTGGGCTGGGGAGAATTGTACATCACAGGCTGCGTCGCAAGCTGGGTCGCCTACACCCTGATCGGAAAGGTGATCATGAAGGATTTCACGCCGCTCGCGGCGGTCACCTGCTCCTGCCTGATCGGCGCGGCAGCGCTGCTTCCCCCGGCCCTTCTCGAAAACATCACGGAGCAGGCCGGCGGTTTCAGCCTGACGGACTGGACGGGGATCCTCTATCTCGCCTTTTTCGGGACGGTCCTCGGCTTTTTCTGGTACTATCAGGGCATCCAGGCGATCGGCCTCTCGCGGGCATCCGTCTTCCTCAACCTCGTCCCGATCAGCGGCGTCTTTCTGGGATGGCTGATCCTCGGCGAGACCATCAACTTTTCCCTGCTGGCCGGAGCGGCGTTGGTGGTCGGCGGCGTCTATCTGACGAACCGCCCCCGCTAACAGGCCGCTAAAGGCATTGGGACGGACTTCCCCTCCCGCGGGAGATCCAAGGGCATGAGGCACGAAAGATATTGACAGCCTCCGCGAAGGTGTATAAAAATCAGTGAAAATCCAAAGCAGGGAGGTCACAAGTCATGCAGGCATTGTTTACGTTGACGTCTTCGGAATCCAAAAGGCTGCTGGGCAAGGCCGTCGCGGCGATGCCCGAGGTGCAGCATGCAAAAGACAACGGGTATCTGGTCATCGGGCGGGGTTCGACCAACGCCTTCATCCTGGAAGAGCTGCTGAAGAGCAAAATGGACAAGGAACGATACGTGGCCGGCCAGGTGATCAAGGGGGTGTTTTGCGTGATGCCGGCGGGGCAGAGGACGAAACCCGTCACGCTGCACAAGGGCGAGGTCCTGAATGTTGAACCGGGCGCCGTCATTGACAAGCTGACCCCCGGTGATGTGCTGATCAAAGGGGCCAATGCCATCGATCCTTTCGGCAATGTCGGCGTGGTTATGGCAGGTCCGGGAGGTGGGACGATGGGTCAGTTCTACATGGCCCTGAAGGCCCAGGGGGTCACGACGATCTATCCTGTCGGTCTTGAAAAGCTGATCCCGTCCGTCGAGGAGGCGGCCCGCTACGGCGGAAAATTGCTGCTGGGCCGGACCATCGGCTGCCGGGTGGGGATGGCCCTCGTCGCGGACGGCCGGATCGTGACGGAGATCGAGGCAATCGAAATCCTTTTCGATCTGAAGGCCGTCCATTACGCCTCCGGCGGCTGGGGTGGGGCGGAGGGCTCCGTCACGCTGATCGTCGACGGGGAAGAGGATGATGTGAACCGCTGCCTCGACGCCATCGAGGGGATCAAGGGCGAGCCGCCCCTTCCCGCCGTCAAGGGACCCTGCAAGGGCTGCGGCGCCCCGTGCAGCTTTGACGGGAAGGAAGAGGAAGAGCTGCCGGCGTATCTGCGATAGTGACAAGCAGGCTGTTGAAAAACGCCCATTTGCGGCGTTTCCCTTATCCTTCGCCGTTCAACGTACCATGAAGTACGCCTCACGGCTCAGGATATCGAGGGCCTTGCATCTGGGCCTTTTTGAACAGCCTGCAAGAAAGGCTTTTTCAACAGACTGCAAGGGAAAACCGGTCGATGGGCACCATCCGGGTTGCAACCTACAACGTCAATTCCATCCGGAGCCGCCTCCACATCGTTCTGCCGTGGCTCCGGGAGCACCGTCCCGACGTCTTCTGCATGCAGGAAACGAAGGTGGAGGACAGTCGGTTTCCCGCTTCCGCATTCGCCGACGAGGGTTATCAGGTGATCTTCCGGGGGGCGAAGCAATACAACGGCGTCGCGATCGCCTCCCGGGAAACGGCGGAGGCGGTCCTGTACGGTCTTGCGGACGGCGGTCCGGCGGATGAAGACCGCCTGATCGCCGCCGTCTTTTCGGGCGTCACCGTTGTCAATACCTACGTTCCCCAGGGACGGGAGAAGGAGACGCCCCATTTTGCCTACAAGCTCGAATGGTTCCGGCGGCTGCGGAACTTCCTCGACTACTCAGGGTCCCCTGCGGCGCCGCTGATCTGGTGCGGCGATCTCAACGTCGCCCCGGAAGGGATCGACGTCCACGATCCCAAAAGTCTTCTCGGCCACGTCTGCTTTACGCCGGAGGTCTGGGAGGCTTTTGCCGCCGTCCGGTCGTGGGGCCTCGAAGACCTGTTCCGTAGGCTTCATCCGGGGGAGCCGGGCCGTTACACCTTCTTCGATTACCGCGTTCCCGCCGCGGTGAAGCGCGGGCTCGGCTGGCGGATCGACCACATTCTCGCCACACCGCCGCTTGCCGCCCGTTGTCTTGCCTGCGAGATCGATCTCGGCCCGCGTCTCGCAGAAAAGCCGTCCGATCATACGATCCTCACGGCCGACTTCGCCGACGGATAGGAAACCGCCATGAACGATCCGGATATCCTGAAAGCCAATGACGAAATCGCCCGTAAATTCGGGGGAATCGAGGCGGATCTTGCCATCTGCCGGGGAATCGGGGAGCTCTTCGAGAGGCTGATTTCGGGAAGCGAAGAGGCGTTCGGCGTCCCCTTCGTCTGGCTCTCCCTCCTCCGCAGGCCGGAGACGGAGGCGCTCCTCGAGCCCTTCGGGAAATCCGATATCCTGCGGGATCGGATCAATATCATCGCCCCGGCGCCGTTTCTCGAAATTCTCCCGGACGTTGCGCACCCGCTTCTGGCAAGCGGGGATCTCCGGCCCTTCTTCCGTCTGATGCCGCCCAACGTGAAATACTTCCTCCGCTCCCTGGCCATCGCCCCCCTCACCCGCCACGGTTGCCTGATCGGCAGCCTGAACCACGGGGACGCCTCCCCGGATCGCTACCGGCCCGGCATGGAGACCGCCCTTCTCGACCATCTGGCCCGAACGGTATCCGAACAACTCTCGCGGCTCCTGCCGCCGGATAAACCAAGCACGACCGGGAACGGAGACTGAATCCATTTCCCCTGACTTTTCCTCCGACTTTTTTCTTGACATTCGCGGGGGTTTTTTGCCATCATGCGCTCCATCAATTGATTGAATCATCAATTGGAATCCCGAACGGATTCCTCTTTCAACCGCCGGAACCACCGGAAGGAAAGGCTGGTTCAAGGTGTCGCCGGCGCGCTCTTGCGAATTGCGTGCAACCACCGGACAAAGGAGGGGGTATGTCGAACAGCTTGAACTACGCCAAGGTGTACGATCAGTCCATTCATCAGCCGGAGCGCTTCTGGGGGGAGGCGGCCGAAGCGGTGCAGTGGATCCGGAAGTGGGACCGGGTCCTCGACGACAGCCGGAAACCCTTTTATCGCTGGTTCGCCGGCGGGGAGCTGAACACCTGCTACAACTGCCTCGATTTCCATGTGGAAAACGGGCGGGCGGAGCAGGTCGCGATCATCTACGATTCGCCGGTCACGGGCACGATCCGGAAGATCACCTACCGGGAGCTTTTGTCGACGGTCTCCCGCTTCGCCGGCGTCCTCAGCGGTTTCGGGGTCGGGAAGGGCGACACCGTCGTGATCTACATGCCCATGATCCCGGAGGCGGTCGTCGCGATGCTCGCCTGCGCCCGGATCGGCGCCGTCCATTCCGTCGTTTTCGGGGGATTCGCCCCGAATGAGCTTGCGATCCGGATCAACGACGCGAAGCCGAAACTCGTCATCTCCGGGTCCTGCGGGATCGAGGGAAAGAAGACGATTCCCTATAAGCCGCTCCTCGACGAAGCGGTCCGCCTTGCCGATCACAAGCCGGAAAAGTGCATCATTTTCCAGCGGCCCCAGCTCGCCGCCGATCTGATCGCCGGGAGGGATTTCGACTGGGCGGAGCTCATGAAGGGCGCAACGCCGGCCGACTGCGTCCCGGTCGCGGCGACCGATCCGCTCTACATCCTCTACACCTCGGGGACGACAGGACGCCCCAAGGGGGTGGTGCGGGACAACGGCGGCCACGCGGTCGCGCTGAAATGGTCGATGAAGCACATCTACGACGTCCGTCCCGGCGAGGTGTACTGGGCCGCCTCTGACGTCGGCTGGGTCGTCGGCCATTCCTACATTGTCTACGCCCCGCTGCTTGCGGGCTGCACCACCGTCCTCTACGAGGGGAAACCGGTCGGCACGCCGGATCCGGGCGCCTTCTGGCGGGTCATCTCGCAGCATGGCGTCTCCGTCCTCTTCACTGCCCCGACGGCGTTCCGCGCGATCAAGAAGGAGGATCCGAACGGGGAATACCTCAAGAAATACGATATCAGGTCGCTCCGCTACCTCTTTCTCGCCGGGGAGCGCCTCGACCCGGACACCTATCACTGGGCCGGCAACATGCTGGGCATCCCCGTGGTCGACCACTGGTGGCAGACGGAGACGGGCTGGGCCATCGCCGCCGACTGCATGGGCGTCGAACCCTTCCCGATCAAGGCCGGTTCACCCACGAAGGCCGTCCCCGGTTACGATGTCCGGATCGTCGATTACATCGGGAATCCGCTGCCGAACGGCAAGGAGGGCTACGTCGTCATCCGTCTGCCCCTCCCGCCCGGGTGTCTGCCGACCCTCTGGAAGGACGACGAACGCTACCTCGAATATGTCAACAAGATCCAGGACTGCTACGTGACGGGGGACGGGGGGTTTTACGACGAGGACGGCTACCTCTTCATCATGGGGCGGATCGACGACGTCATCAATGTGGCGGGCCACCGGCTCTCCACCGGCTCGATGGAGGAGATCATCTCCAAGCACCGGGATGTGGCGGAATGCGCGGTCCTCGGGGTCAACGACGCCCTCAAGGGGCAGGTTCCGATCGGCTTCTTCGTGCTGAAAAGCGGCGTCGAACGAAGCCCGGACGAGATCGCCGCAGAGCTCGTGCAGATGGTCCGGAACGACCTGGGGGCGCTTGCCTGCTTCCGGCAGTGCGTCGTCGTGAAGGCGCTGCCCAAGACGCGGTCCGGAAAGATCCTACGGGCGACCATCCGTAAGATCGCCGACGGGGAGGATTATGAAATCCCCTCGACGATCGAGGATCCCTCGGTGCTCACAAGCATCACCGCGTCGGCAAAGAGCATCGGCTACGCACAAAAGGCGCCCTGAGAAAGGCCGCCGTCCCTGCCACAGGCGCGATCTTTCAGCCGACCATCGGATTGTTCTCAGTGCCACTGCTCACACAGAAGCCTGGATATGGCAGTCCGCCCAAAGAAACCGTTTCCCCGGATCAGAACTCTGATGGTCTCAAACTCTTGACCACCAATCTGCCGCCCTCGGATGTTATATGATGTTTCCGCCATGCTCACCCTGCCTTCGCCTTTCTGAGCATGGGCTGTAACATAAACTTTCTACGTCGCCATCAAAATCTTCATCATGCTAAAAATATTTTCTCGGTCAAACCATACCCCTGTGATCGGTTACCAGGAATGAATAGGAACCAAACCCCAACCACACTAACAAATAAACCCTAAAAACCAAAATCTGAAACAAAGCAAATATGGAGAGAAGCGACTCAGGAAATGGCGAGGCTGGCCCTGGTCTTTCCCATCACCTCCCTGTTCACAACCGATCTCGGCCATTTTCCCAGAAGGACATCGGCAACGCTCTCAGCTGTCCTCCGGTTCAGTTCCCGGATCGATTCTTCGGAATAAAACCCGACATGGGGAGAAAAGATAACGTTCTCCATCGCGAGCAGGGGACTCTGCGGGTCCGGTGGTTCCTTTTCCAGCACATCTAACCCGGCCCCGGAGACAAGTCCCCCTTTCAGGGCTTCGATCAGGGACATCTCATCAATGATCGGTCCTCTAGAGGTATTGACGATCAGGGGTCTTTTCTTCATTTGATGAAAGGCCTTCTCTCCAATCAAGTGTCGGGTGGATTTATTCAGGGGACAGTGGATCGAAATAAAATCCGACTCATTTAAGAGGGTATCGAGATCCACCAGTTCGATCCCTCCACTCGCTTTTTGGAGATAGGGATCGAAGGAGATCACCCTTACTCCCATGCTGGAAATCATCTTCGCCAATTCCAAACCGATCTTTCCGCATCCGACCAGGCCCATCGTTTTGCCCTGGATCCGGTTGATGGGAATCCCCTGCCGAAAATCCCATTGCCCTGATCTGACACGTTGATCGAAGAAGGCGATCTTTCGGATCAGGGCCATGAGCAGGGTAACCGCCTGAATCGCCACCTCCTGGACGCAGTAGTCCGGCACATTGGCAACAGCGATTCCCAAATCCGTAGCCGCATGGAGATCGATGGAGTCGACACCGACCCCATACCGGGCAATGACCTTGCATTTGGGAAGTTTCTCAAGAACCTTTCGGGTCATCAGGGCATACTGGGTCAGGAGCCCCTCCGCATCCTTGCACACATGAAGGATCTCGTTCTCCTCTTTTGCCTGAGCCCAGATCAGTTCCACCCCGATTTGTGTAAAGACCTTTTTCTCCTCTTCAATATCCGGATGGTCACAATCGGTGATGACCACCTTCCAGTTTGGATGAGCCATGCTTCATTCTCCTTTTCCCATAAAAGCAGTGTCCCAGTCTTTGTCTGAACGACTGAGGGTTCACACTCAATGAATGGGGGCACTACAAATTGAAGGGTGTGTTTTTCTCCAATCTGTCATCCCCATGAAAACGCGCATCCAGGAATAAAGGTCATACCCAGAGGAATGGATGCGTGTTAGACTTTATCCCGATGAAAGGAGTTGCTGGTCCACCATGAGAGACCGCATAAAGGGTGTGGGGCTCCTTATTATTTTCATCATGTTCATTTTCGTTTACGTATGGTTGTCGATGAATTCGTAAATTGCCGGTTGGGTGCAAACTTCATAGTATTTTCTTGATGTTGGGCCGATCACATCCATGGTTTCTTGTTTGACCTCAATAATGGCGGCTTCTCGAATCACCAGACGCTGATATTTTCCGCTTAATGTCGGCACCTTTCCGGTATAAAGTGTGACCTTTTCATTATTTTCTGTCGGATACTCGATGCTTTTCAGGTTGATTTCTCTGGAGAGCTTGGCAAAACCCTCCGGGTCAAGTTCAATCCCGTTGACATTGTATCGCAGAGAAAGGTCATCTGCCGTAGCCTCGATGTCTTCATCCCGAAAATTCTGAAATACAAACAGATTAAACATCCGATCTTGATTCTTGAAACGCTTGCGCAACCTCTTGTCGCAGCCGGACAGTCGATCTGCAAGATTGATTGCCTGGGAAATCATGATCCTCGAATCTCCATCGAATAGATACGCCGGAGGGCTCTGCTTGTAACAGACACCGATTCCCAGTTCGAGAATCGGCAGATCATGCTTTTGATTTTTAACATTATATTGCCGAACAATATTAAGCATGTTGACTGCCAGTCCGCATGCCCGGGCCACACTATACCAGCCCTGCGCCGTGTCTTCGTTTTCGAAGATTGACAGAATAATCGCATCTCCTTCGATAAATTCCTTGGACGCATTATAGTCGCAGACGATTTCGGAGATCGGATCAAAAAAGTTAAGACTGAAATAGGATGCCGGGTTGAGCCCCCTGGCTCTCATCGTGTGGGTGATATCCATCGAGCCGCGAATGTCCGCTTTGATAATGACATGACTGATGACGGGTTTTTCTTCCTTGACCCGTTCCTCCGGAAGCGGAAACTCATACAACAATCGATTTTTCTTCGACAGTAATAAAGTTTTTTCATCCTTTACAAGGTTGATTGCGTCCATTGCCTGTTTCAGGAGTCGGCCATTTTCCAGGTCCCTGTGATACCGGAGAAAATCTTTGAGAAAACTCAGCAGATGTTCCTTCTTTTCTCGAGTGGAACTTCTCTTTATCCGGCGGATCGTTTCATGAAGCGGTGCAAGAGAAAAGTTATTGCCGTTAAATGATTCCCGGCGCTTCAGTTCTCGAACAATGGGTTTTCTCGACCCGGGTTTTAAAAGATATTCCCGGATCTGCACCGGTCGCAGAGGGGGACAGTAGCTGCGGTATACAATTTTCATTTCATATGCTGCCACGATAAGTTTTAACAGCCGAGATTTCTTGAATTTCTTATAAAATAGATGTAATAGCTTCTGTTGGTTTTTCATCCGCGATTTCAATTCGAGAAGAATATTTTTCGACTCTTCCCTCCCTTTAGCCTTTTTATACTGTTCCTTAGAATCAAAACAGTTGAACATCAGGTCGATATTGTCGATTTCCATTAACCAGGGATCCAATGCATTGCCGTCAGCGGATAGAATGTCCGCTTCCTTTGTTTCTCTGTTTTCATTTTCACCGCCGGTGGTACTCTCCCGCCCTAAATCCGTTTTGCTCAACAGGTCATCGATGATCGATTTAAGACTGCTGTAATTATCGGGCTCATCGGATCGCTGGCTCAAGAGCACATATGCATCCATGAGAAGAAAATCGTCTGCAACGTTATCGGTATGAAGTGTCGGATTGATGAAAAAGTTGTCCGGGAGAATGTACTCGGAAGGGAAATTCGACTCCCGGATATTTTTCAGATTCTTGGCGTGAACATCAGCCATTACCTGAAACAGTTCTTCTCCCACCAGTCGAACAATCAGTTTCTGATTGTGCTTGATTTCAGTCAGTTTCTCCTTCATTTTTAACCATTCATGCTGGTCATATTGTCGGGATAATTCAAAGGTTCTGATGAGGATTTCAAATTTCGTTATCAATTTTCGATATTCGCTTTGGATTTCTTCAAGAAACATTTTTGCAAGAGAAAACTGTCCCAGGAAAT
>JAPLJY010000354.1 GCA_026388345.1 Deltaproteobacteria bacterium | reverse complement strand
TTCATCGGCCGGAGGCAGCACGGGCCTCCGGAACGAGGCCTCCCGCCGTTCGGGGAGATCATGGACGTTCTGGACAGATTTCAGCTCCTACCGGCGATCTTTTTCCTGAAATCCCGCGCCGAATGCGACGCGGCCCTCGGGATGTGCGGTCCCCCGGCTCCACCGGCGGACGAGGCGTTCCTTCCCTATCTGGAAACGCTGCTGGAGCGTTTCCCCTACCTCCGGAACCACCGGCAGCTCCACGACCTCCGGACGGCCCGCGTGGCCGCCCATCACGGCGGACAGCTCCCCGCCTGGAAATTCCTCGTGGAGACGATGATGAAACAGGGGCGCCTCAAGGCGATTTTCGCAACCTCCACCGTAGCGGCGGGGGTCAATTTCCCCGCCCGAACGATTGTCCTGATGAATTCGGACCTGTTCAATGGCCACGAGTTCTCCCCCCTCTCCGGCACGGAATTCCATCAGATGACGGGACGGGCAGGCAGACGGGGGCAGGATCGGGTCGGTTTCATGCTCGCCGTTCCGGGGCGCTTCATGGATCTTATTCATGTCCGGAAGCTCCTCTCCCGGAAGCCGGAGGCGATCGCAAGCCGGATCCGGAGCGATTTCTCGATGGTCCTGAACCTCCTCCTCTCGCAGACACCGGAGGACATCCGGGAGATCTTCGAGAAATCCCTGGCCACCTACCAGCGTTGTCATCGGGAAACGCAGGGGCAATCGCGGGAAGAACAGATGGATCTCTGGAGAGATTTCCAGCGCCACCTCCGCCTGCTCAAGGAGGAGGGTTTCGTCGGCATGGACAACCGGCTGACGGAGAACGGGGTCTGGGCCTCCAAACTCCGTCTGGATCAGCCTCTCCTGATCGCCGAATGCCTGCGGCGGGGGATCCTTCCCCGGGGGGACGAAAAACTCCTCGCGGCCGCGATTGCACCCTTCGTCTATGACGGGGATCAGGACATGACTGTCATCCGGGAGGAGCTTCCCGGCCGGCTGACCCGCGCCTACGACCGCGTGATCAAAACCCTCTCGCCCCTGACGGAGCGCCTGAAGGCGGGGGGATTCCCCGTCGCCCCCCTATATCTCTGGCCGGCTGCGGTGATCTACGAGTGGGCGGCGGGAGGCGACTGGAACCGGATCATCCGGAAGGCGGGGATCGCCGACGGCGACATGGCGATGCTGATTATGCGGACGGCCGACAACCTCCGTCAGATCATGTCGCTCCGCGAGACCCATCCCGAGACGGCGGCGCTGGCCACGGCGGCCCGGGATGCGATCCTCCGCGAACCCGTTGTTTTTAACTGACCGGGGGAAGCGGATCTCCCCGAAAAGGTTTCGGGGCCGCGAACCTGACCTTCTGCATTCATTTTTCCGCTTCTCTCATTTGATGCTTGACATGGCCGCGGGCTGCATTATATAAGGCGCCCTTGCCGAAGAATGCCATACGGCAATATGATGTGTTTTTTTGCACTTTTACGGACGTCCCCATCGTCTAGTGGCCTAGGACACTGGCCTTTCACGCCGGCGACCGGGGTTCGAATCCCCGTGGGGACGCCAGTTATATCAACGAGTTATATGCAGAATAGCCCTTCCCAATTTGCATGTGGACACAAACCTGGACACAAAACATGTGAATTTTATGATTTTTCATAACATCCATCCAATCAAACTATTTGATACTATTATTATTTTTATAGCGCAGATGGCTACAAAAACAGAGACAGTGATGCACGACGAGTGATGAGCGGAAAGTTAATTTGGGTCATCCCTCACCCGCCACTGATTTTAAAAGGAGGAGGTAAGTAATGACCAAATTTCACCAGTGGTACCAGGATTTGGCGGCGGAGAGGGCGATCAAAGCGCTCAAAAAGAATAACTTCGATGCCCGTTTTTTCCCCAAGGCCGCCGAGGCATTGGCTGAGTTCTGGAAGATGGTTCCCAACGGGGCCACGGTAGGCATCGGCGGGTCGCTGACTTTGGCG
>JAPLJY010000317.1 GCA_026388345.1 Deltaproteobacteria bacterium | reverse complement strand
GGAAATTCGAACTGGCCCGCTACGGGTCGGTCTTCCTGGATGAGATCAGCGAGATGTCCGTGAACCTCCAGGCGAAACTACTGCGTGTGCTGCAGGAGATGGAATTCGAACGGGTGGGCGGCAAGGACCGGATCCGGGTCCATGCACGGATCATCGCGGCAACCAACAAGGACTTAAAGACCCTGGTCAAGGAGGGGAAGTTCCGGGACGATCTCTTCTATCGGCTCAACATCGTGGCCATTACCATCCCTCCCCTGCGGGCGCGGACCGACGATATCGCGGTCTTGGTCGATTACCTCCTGGCCAAGATCAACATCGATCTCCACAAACGGATCGTGGGGGTCTCCGACGAGATGATGGGGATCTTTCTCAACTACCGGTGGCCGGGAAACGTCCGGGAGTTGGAGAACCTTCTCGTCCGGGCCGCCGTCGTGGCCAAGGGGCAGATCCTCATCCGGGGCGATTTTCCCGAACTGGTGGAGGAACCCGGACCGGAAGCGGTGCAGCAGGAGGCGCCTGCGGGGAAGAGCGGGGATGGTAAACCCCCCACGCTCGACAACATCGAGGAACAGTATATCCGGAAGGTGATCCGGGAGAGCGGGAAGAACAAGGGGGAAATCTGTGAAATTCTCGGCATCTCCCGCCCGACCTTCGAACGGAAGCTGGAGAAATACGGAATCGCCTTTGATCATTGAACATTGATAACTGATAACTGATAACTGATAACTGATAACTGATAACTGATAACTGATAACTGATAACTGATAACTGATAACTGATATGAAGATATTGTCCGCCGAATTTGTTCTCTCCGCAAAAGAACCCGCACACTATCCACCGGCGGTCCTCCCCGAAATCGCCTTTGCCGGACGGTCCAATGTGGGAAAATCCTCTCTCATCAACACCCTCCTGAACCGGAAGGGGCTGGCCCGGACCAGCAACACCCCGGGCCGGACGCAGGAGATCAATTTCTTCCGTGTCAACGACCGGTTTGCCTTCATCGATCTTCCCGGATACGGGTATGCGAAGGTCCCCGAGTCGATCCGAAAACAGTGGGGACCGATGGTTGAGACCTATCTCCGGGTGCGCGACACCCTGCATCTGGTCGTCCTGATCCTCGATGTCCGGCGGGATCCGTCGGAGGAGGATCTGCAACTCATCCATTGGCTGCCATTTTTTCAGATCCCTTTTCTGATTGTGCTGACGAAGACGGACAAGGTGTCGAACAATGAGTTTGCGGACCGGCGGCGCCGGATCGTGGAGAAGATCGGTTCCCCCCCTGAAACACCGCTCGTAGCCTTCTCCGCGAAGACGGGTGCGGGAAAAGAATCCCTCTGGCGGGAGATCCGGAAGGCCGTGGGAGCGGAAGCCGGACTGAAAATCTGAGACCTTAGAAAATATGGATCCCTCCGCACGCTGGATATTTTTCGACCCTGCGCCTCCTCGCTTCGCTGCAAAGACGAAACTCGCGCTCCGCGCTCAAACAATGGTCTTTGCGGGCGCTCCGTTGCGGGGGTAGGGTGCACCGAAAAATCTCCAATGCGCACTTTAAGGGATCCGATTTCCAAGTTGAGCAAGGGTCTCAATCTGATGGTCGCCCCTGCGATGGCGACCCGGAGAGGGATGAAGGGATAAAAAGGGCTGTGAAAAAGATTCTCTGGATTGCGATTCTTGCGGCGCTCATCACGGGGTTGATCCTTCTTGCGTATCAGAGGCAGAAGGGTGATTCGACCCATGAGGCGCAGCAGGAGCTCATGGGGACGATCGTCAAGATCAAGGCCCATGGAAAAGAGCTCTCCCGGGGGCGGTTCGACGAGGTCAGCCGCAGCGCCTTTGCCGAGATCGCCCGTCTGGAGAAGGAGATGAGCGAGTGGATCCCGGAGAGTCCGATCTCGCAGGCGGCCCGTTTTGCCGGGCGGAAGGCGGTGCCGGTCTCGGAGGAAATCATCGCCGTGATCGACCTGTCGCTTGCCGTCTCCCGGCAGACCGGCGGCGCGTTCGACATCAGCTTCAAGCCCCTCGGCCGCCTCTGGAGGGTGGAGAAACGGAAGGAACCGCCGCAGGAGGAGGAGATCCGGGCCGCGCTCCGGCTGGTCGATTACCGGGATATCGTGCTGGACAAGGAACGCCGAACCCTTTTCCTGAAGCGTCCGGGGATGGCCGTCGGTCTGGGGGCAATCGCCAAGGGATACGCCGCCGGTCGGGCGGCGCGAAAAATGGCGGAGGGCGGCATCCGGGACTTCATCATCGATGCCGGCGGGGATCTTTACTTTTCCGGGAGCAAGGGCGGAAAGGCCTGGACCTGCGGGATTCAGGACCCGGACAGGAAGGGCGAACAGCTGATCCGTCTCAAGGTCAAGACGGACTGTGCCGTCGTCACGAGCGGCGATTACGAGCGGTATTTCGATTTTCAGGGGAGGCGCTACCACCACATCATCGACACCCGGACCGGATACCCGGCGACGGGGACGAGGAGCGTGA
>JAPLJY010000269.1 GCA_026388345.1 Deltaproteobacteria bacterium | reverse complement strand
GGAGATCAAGCGCGACGATAAAGGCAGGACCTATGAGGGGAATTGCATCCGCTGGCGGAACCATGAGGTGTCCTGCATCAAGCGGGTGGCCGGTTTCGCCTGTTCGCCGAAGCTGATCGAGGTCCGTACAGGCCGTGTTCTTTACGCCCAGAACCTCTCCGGCTCCGCGGACGCCTCGGGCTGCGAGGACGGAAAGCCGATTCCCGGCGGCCAGGAACTCCTGCAGAAGGCCAGGGAAATCGCCAAGGCGGAGTTCCGGAAGGATGTCGCCCCCCATTACGTCACGCGGCAGGTCTCCCTGATGGACGACACCGCCGGCATGACCTCCGGCGATGCGAAAGACAAACTCAAACGGGGAATCGAATACGCCGCCAAGGGGCGGATGGATCAGGCCTGCGAACTCTGGGGGGAATCCCGGATCCTCTCCCCGAGCTCCCCGTCGATCCTCTATGACCTCGGAATCTGCGCGGAGAGCCGGGGCGATTTCGATGCCGCGCTGAAACTCTACCGCGAGGCGGACAAACAACTCGGGAAACCGGACGACCGGATCACCCTTGCCCTCAACCGGATGACGGAGGCAATCAGGAACCGGACAAAGTTACAGGAACAATTGAAAAACTGATCGGTCTCTTTAAATGTCCCCGATCCCCTCCAGAAAGGCCATCACGTTTGCACCGAGGACGCGGTGGTTGTAGCCGCCCTCCAACAGGCCGAAACAGCCGCCGCCGTTCTTCCCGGCCGCCTCGCGGACCATCTGCCCCATCTCCCGGTAGTCGCCCATCGTCAAGAGGCCGCCCCAGTCTTCTACATGGTGGTCGAACCCGGCGGAAACGCCGATGATGTCAACCTTCTCCCCAAAGAGGAAGTGACGGACCTCCTTCAGGTAGGCGTTCCGGTCTGCCGCGGTCGGATTCAGGATCGTCACATATCCGCGTCCTTCGAGGATGTTCACCGTCCCATCCCCGAAATGGAGATCGAAGTCGAGGATGAGGGCCGTCCCGATCTTCTTCTCCCGATGGAGCTTCTCCATCGCGGCCGCCATGTTGTTGAAGTAGCAGAATCCCCAGGAACTCGCCGCCGAGGCGTGGTGTCCGGGCGGACGGATCAGGCCGAAGCAGGGCTCGGTAAGGCCAATCGCGGCCGTCCGGATCGCCCCGCCCGCGGCAAGGGCGGCGATGTCGTACACCCCCTCCCGCCGGACCCGCTCCATCTGGGTGCGGGTATGGACGGCGGCGATCTCCTCTTCCGTCGCCGGGATCGCCTGGATCCACACCACCCGATCGCGGATCACCCGCTCGACGGCCTCCATCCGTCCGCTCTCCGCCGCCGGGTCGGAGGTATAGGGCGGACGAAAATCCTCGTGAAATACAACCTTCATGACATCACCTCTTTTCCGGGAAAAACGGGAGAAATGAAACCGATCTGTTGCAGCAGTTTCAAGGTGGTTTTCGTGGCGGGAAGGTTTCGGATCTCCGCGGGTGAAACCCAGCGGGCTTCGAGGGCGTCATCGGCCGCCTTCACTTCGCCGCTCACATAATCCGCAGCCATATCGACGATCACATAGTGGAAACGGAAACGCCCCTCTCCGTCCCTCTCGAAGGAATCGCAGGTAAAAACAGGCGCCCCGGCGCGGATGACGATCCCCGTTTCTTCCAGGATCTCCCGTTCCGCACCCTGCTGGAGGGTTTCCCCGAGCCGAAGACCGCCGCCCGGGATCGCCCAGAGCCCCCGGGCGGGAGCAGCGCCCCTCCGGACGAGGAGGACGCGGCCCTCCCACAGGACGACCGCCCCTACGCCGACCCGCGGGTGGTCCGGATATTCTCGATTCGACATGGAATGAAGTTCCTCCTTTACGATCCCTCGATCCGGAAGGCAAAGCGCGCGGTCATCCGGGGATCGGCGGCGCCGTTGAACACCCGCTCGGCGAAGGTCACGCCCCCCCTCCGATCGATGAGCAGAATCGTCGAGGAGCGGGTTCCGTAAACCGGGTTCTCGATGAACAGCGGGGAGAGAATCCTCTCCCATGCAAGCCCCACCCCCGTGTCGGGCAAACGGTCGTCCGGCGGCCGGGTCCGGTCGGTCAGCAGAGCAAAGAGCGTCTCCGGCGACAGCCCTTCTTTCAGAAGGGCCGAGAGCGCCGTTTTCCCCCGTTCAACCTTCGGCCAGGGGGTGTCGAGAAGACGGTTGCTCAGGCCGTAAATTCCGGGGTCCAGCCGTTCCCGGGCGCCCCGGTTCGAGAAACAGAAGAGGTCATCGGGGTCGCCGACGAGCAGGTTGAAACCGTTGAAACGATCGGCGTCGGGCGCAATCCGGCGGAGATAGACCTCCGGAATTCCCCGGCCACGGAGATAATCGCTGACCAGCCTTCCGCGCGACGGGGCCCCTATTTTCAGAGACGCCGGATCGCGGTAGTTGGTGATGGCGGCCAGTCTCCCCTTCCTTGTGATCCCGAGCCAGGTTCCCCCCTCCCGCAGATCCCGGCCCGCAAGCAGATCCGGCGCGTCCTCCCAGAAGGCGGCCGGCGCCGACGGTCTCTCATAAAACTCGTCCCGGTTCGCCGCAAGGACGAGCGGAAAATTCTCATGCATTTTCCAGGCAAACAGAATCAGGCACATGATCCGGCGAGCCTCTGCCCGACTTCCGTCACGATCCGCCCCATCACCTGCCCCGCAGAGGCATGGATGACAACGTCCGCAATCTTGTCCGCCGGCGTCGCACCCAGGGTCACGATCACGAGCCCGGCCCCCGTCTGCTTGGCGTAGAGCGGCATATAGGCCGCCGGGTAAACGACGAGCGACGAGCCGACGACGATCAGAAGATCGCAGCGGCTCGCACGCCGGGTCGCCTCCTGCAGGGTCTCCTCGGGAAGGGCCTCGCCGAAGAAGATCACGTCGGGTTTCAGGATCCCGGCGCAACGCCCGCAGACCGGGACCTCTTCCGATCCCCGGTTCCTCTGGAGGATCTCCTCCAGAGGATAGCGCTCCCCGCAGTCGAGACAGCGGATCCACCGCATGTTGCCGTGGAGCTCGAACACCTTCGCGGGATCGTTTCCCGCCTTCTGGTGGAGGTTGTCGATGTTCTGGGTGATGACGCAATCCAATCGTCCCAGCCTCTCCAGATCTGCAATCGCCTCATGGGCGGCGTTGGGCCGGGCGTCCTTGAACAGATCACCGGAGAGAAGGAAGCGCCACTGCTTCCGCCTGGTCTCCGGGCTCTCCAGGTATTTGTCGATCGTGAAATCCTCCGGATCGAATTTTGTCCAGAAGCCGCCGGGACTGCGGAAGTCGGGAATCCCGGATTCCGTGCTGACACCCGCACCCGTAAAAACGACGACGTTTTCCGCCTTCGCGATCATCCCCGCGACACGGCCGATCTTCTCGTCCCACCC
>JAPLJY010000136.1 GCA_026388345.1 Deltaproteobacteria bacterium | reverse complement strand
CGCCATCAGAGGCTTGACAACATGACTCCCGATGAGGTTTACTGGAACACCATACCGAAGTTGACGGAAGCGGTATGAACCAGGGCAGCTCAACACTTATAACCCGCTCCAGGTTGTCTAAAGAAACCAGACCACCTCTCTATCATAGTTACCCTTGTCAATATCGCTGCCTGCTTCAAGCAATAATTTGAAGTCCTCCAGCCATTCGTCAGAATTGCTTAATTCATTAACTTCTTTTTGATATTTATTCTTTGTTGCTAATTTATTACTCCCTTTGGACTTTCTTTTCTTAAGTATTTCTAATTCATTAAGTGCGTCGTCTGCTTTCTTCTTTTCGATCTTTAAATTTTTTAGTAGTTGGGCATTTCCTAAAATCCTATCGATAGACTTTGATAGTTCCTGAGGATCAGAAGAAATCTCAACCCTAACCCAAAAAGAAGCACCATCCCATTTTTCATCAATTATATTTGTTTTTACAATACCTGCCGTAATAACTGTGATCTGATCTTTTGAAAGTTGATAGTTTTGGACAATAGTTTCGCTCTCAAGGTATGTTCCTAATTCTTCCAGAAGTAATCTTTTGACCTGTTCAAGCGCAAGAGTTCTGCAAGTTACTTTACTGTCGTATTCACCAGCCTGATAGGTGTATTCCTTAATGAAGGTTTTAATTTCAGCAGATGTTAGACGGGGAATATATAAGAGAAACAAAAAAGAAAAAAGGGTGATCCTTGCCAGTGTAGATGTCATGGAAGTCTCCTTTTTATCAATCGCTCGCTTTTTATACACCTAACCTGAACAGCCCACGATATAATGTTATATATTTCCGATTGAAAGGAAGCACGTAAATTGCAGATGAAGAAAAACAACATTACAGGAAGCACATCTTAACCCCGATCATGTCCCCCAAACACCGCCTTTCAACCGGAATTCTGTGATAACAAAAATTGCAACGTTGTATTTGAAGTCCTACACTGGGCGGTCGTTATCCCGTAAATGCGTCCATCTCATACCCAGTTCGGTGCACTGAACTGAATTATCTATTCGATACTATTAATAGTATTCCGCGAGGCGCTTTCATTTTCAGGTTGGTTTTTTCTTGTTCTTCACCGCCCGGGTGATGGCCGCCTCCAGGATGTCCTTCATGGCGTTCATCGTCTCGATGAGCATGGCGCGGTCCTCCGCGGAGAAGGAAGGAAATAGGAATGACAAAGTCCAGTCCATATCAATCCCCGTCCTCGTTAACCTCCCAGTGGCCGCCCTTATCCGGGCCAATGCGCTTCAATCGTCCATTCTTTTGCAGGTTGGCCAGGTGGTATTTGATCCCATCAGTCGTTATCCCGATTTGCGTCGCCAATTCTTTGCGGCTTATGGACGGATTGGCAACAATCATATCCAGGATTTTCTGGGTAGTTTTCTGGGTAGTTTTCTGGGTAGTCCCTCCACCTTCTTCGGAGAAGTCCGGTTGAGCCGGTTTCCTCCAGAACCTCGCCACGAACAGCACCGTGCCCACTTCCTCGAACTCGGTTGCCGGTTCGTGTTCCAGGATCATCTTGATGCCGCGACCCCATTTTTCGATCCGGTGGCTGCGCTGGAACAGTTCGGCTAAAAGTTCGTTCCGCCGGACAGAGACCATCTTGTTGCGGATGTCCGAGACGGTCAGGCCGCCGTAGAGCAGCCCGGGGCTCCGGATTTCCAGCCGCTCCTTGAAGATGGCGACGTTGACCGAATCGTACTCGCGGTAATCCCGGTGACAGAAGGCATTGATGATCGCTTCCCGGAAGGCTTCCGGATCGATCTCGGGAACATCCACGCGCAACAGGCCGTTCCGCCGCATGCCGATATTGATATGCTCCAGGATATACTCTTCCGCCTTTGGGATCAGGGTGAACACATCACCGGTAAAGTCTTTCATGTCCAGTGTGACCGTCGTGTCGGCGGCGCCGAACGTGGCACACCGCAATCGGGCGTTGGGAAAGAACTTCTCCGGCTTCCGGGCGAAGCAGAGGACGGCCGCATTCAATAGCTTGCCGTCTCGGATCAGGCCCAGTTTTTCGAGCGAGTTGGGGATGGTATCGTATTTGAGGCCGCACGCCTTCAGAAAGCTTTTGAGTTTGCCGCTGCTGATGCCGTCAAGGGCCGCCCGATCGCAGGTTTCCGTATCCCAGCGGAGATGATCGCGGTTCTTTTGCAGGATCAGGCCCTCCAGGCCCTTGGCGCTCAACTGCCGGTCTTCGTCGCCAACCCGGACATAGGCCCTGCCGTATGCAAAAATAGGGGGCGTCTTTCCCTTCCACCAGCACCCGGATGCAGGGCTTCTCGTCAACCATAACCTGTTCGACCGTCGGATAGACCTTCGGGTCGATATGCTCGCCGATCGCCCTTGAGACTTCCCGCAGGCTGGCTTCCGAGATGCTCTGGCCAACGGCCGTGCCGTTGTTTTTAATCCCGAACCAGAGTTCTCCCCGCTGATGTTTGTTCAACATCGCCGCCAGGGAGATAATCCCCGCTTTCAACTCACCGGTGGATTTCTTCAGTTCGAGATTTTCCGATTCGGTCAGCCGCATCTCTTGCCTTCGCAGTGATATTGAACAGCCACGCTACACCATCTGCCGGCGGATCGCAGATAACTCCTCGTCAGTTCAGTGCACTGAACTGAATTATCCATACGATATTATTAAGAGTGCTCCGCGAGCTGCTTTCATTTTAGCTTCGCTTTGCTCCGCTGATTCTTCGAATGAACTTCGCTTCGCTCCGTTGATTTTTCAAATTCACGTCGGTTTTTTCTTGTTCTTCACCGCCCGGGTGATGGCCGGCTCCAGGATCTCCTTCAGGGCGTTCATGGTCTCGATGAGCATGGCCCGGTCCTCCTCGGAGAAGGAGGGAAAGTCGATGTCGTCGATCTTGCTCGCCGTGGCGCCGATGCCCTCGGCCAGGGCCTCCGCCTTGGTCCGCTTCCGCTGTGCCGGGGCGCCCGCATCAGCCTTGGCGGCGAGTTTGGCCTGCTTGTCCCGGTA
>JAPLJY010000228.1 GCA_026388345.1 Deltaproteobacteria bacterium | reverse complement strand
GGAGGCCTTCTTCGGATCGACGACAACCGCATGGAGGAGGTGGGGGATCCCTTCATAGCCCGACAGTTCCAGCCGCTTGGGGTCGATCATGATGAATTTGACCTCGTCCGGCGGCGCCTTGAAGAGGATGCTGCAGATCATGGCGTTCAGGGAGACACTCTTTCCGGAGCCGGTCGTCCCGGCGATCAGGAGGTGCGGCATTCGGATCAGATCGGTGATCACGGGGGCGCCCACGATGTCTTCGCCGAGGGCGATGGGGAGACGGTAGGGCGATTCCCGGAAGGCGGCATGGTCGAGGACGTCCCGCAGGCTGACCGGATCCCTTTCCTGATTGGGGATCTCGATGCCGATCGCCCCCCTTCCCGGGATGGGGGCGATGATCCGGATGCTCGGGGCGCGCAGCGCCAGCGCCAGGTCATCGGAGAGGTTCGTGATTTTGTTGATCTTGACGCCCGGGGCGGGTTCCAGCTCATACATGGTGATGACCGGACCGGGTTTCACCTCGACCACCTTCCCGTCGACGCCGAAGTCGGAGAGTTTTTTCTCGAGGGTCCGGGAGTTGGCGATGAGGGTTTCCCGTTTGATCCGCGTATCCTTCCTCTCCACGCGGTCGAGAAGGGTCAGGGGCGGCAGCTTGAATTTTCCGTTCAGCCGGCTGGCGAAATCGAAATGGGTCTGCTCCGCCTTTGCCAGCTTTTCCTTGAGGGTTTCCCGCTTTGTCTCCTCGATGATCGGGGCGGGCGCCGCGGCAGGTCTGTTCTCGGCGGGCGCTTCCCTATTCCTCCCGAACCTCTCCCGGAAGCGGTCAAGCAGAGATTCCCCCGTTCGTGCGGCCCTTCCCGCAAAGGAAACGACGGAAAAATCGAACAGGATTATCAGCGCGACGATCAGAATCAGACCGAGAAGGATCAGGGATCCCGCCAGACGCAGGTAGGCGTCAAGAAGTCCTGCCGTGACCCTTCCCAGCAGCCCGCCCGCATCCAGCGGAATGCCGTAGATTTCGATTTTTCCAACAACCAGGGCGAAGATTCCGGAAGTGGCGAAGGTCAGACCGGCCAGGCCTGCCGCAGCGGCTGCCCCCATCCGGAAAAGGGGATCGCGGAAATACCGGAAGGCGGCGATCAGGAACATGACCGGCAGCCAGACGAGGCCGATCCCCAGCAGGCGGATCAGGGTATCCGCCGTGTACGATCCCGCCGCGCCGGTCCAGTTGTGGAGCGGCGCGGCCTCCGGCACGTAACGGGTGAAGGAGGGGTCGAGGGGATGATAGGAGAGAAGGGCAAGCGTAAGGAACAGGGAGACGGCAAGCAAGATCAGCCCGGCGATTTCCGCGATTCGTTTCTGGGAAGGCGATTTCTCAATCATTTTTCACGATAACTGTTTTTTGGACCGTTCTATCCCATTCCCCTCACAATCAGGGTGGCGGCCCCGACAAACCAGCAGTAGTATGCAAAAAGGCTGAGGCCGGTTTTGTTGATGATCGCAAAGAGGAGTTTCAGGGAGAGAAACCCCGTTACGGCGGCTGCGATAAAACCGGCGCCCAGCACGGACAGATCGCCTGCGGCGAGCCGCAGCAGATCGGCCGATTTCAGGATGACGGCGCCGCCGATTGCCGGAATGGACAGCAGAAAGGAGAATCTTGCCGACGTCTTCCGCTCCAGTCCGCGGAAGATCCCGAAGGTGATGGTGGACCCCGAACGGGAGATCCCCGGGATGAGGGCGACCGCCTGAACGAGGCCGAGGACGATTCCATCCGCGAGGTTCATCTCTTCCTTCCGTCTTTCATTCGTTTTCACCCGGTCCGAAAGGAACAGCAGGATCCCCGTGATGAAAAGCATGCAAGCCGTCGTCTCCACCGATTCGAAAAGTCGCTCGATCCGGTCCTTGAACAGGATGCCGATGACGCCCGTCAGCAAGGTGGCGACCATGATCCACAAAACCATCCTGCGATTGGCGGCTTTCTCCCGGGCATCCATCCCCGGCGCAAGGTTTCCCTGTACTTTGCCTGGCATCAGCGAGGCGATCAGTTCGCCGATCTCCCGTCTCAGGAAGAAGACCACGCTTAGGAGCGTCCCGAGATGGAGGAGGACATCAAAGGCGACGCCCGGCTTATGGAATCCCGGGATCAGTGCGGGGACAATGACCAGGTGGGCCGAACTGCTGACCGGCAATGGCTCCGTAAGCCCTTGAACGATGCCCAGGATGATGGCTTCCATCAGGGTCACAGGACGTCCTTCCCACAGTCCGGTACGGGAGGCGTTTCGCCGGAGGCTCTGCCGCTTTCAAAGTTTCGGATAATGATGCCGCGGACCCGTTCGATCAGCTCGCTTCTCGTTTCAATTGTGTATCCGGACACATCCACCGGCCGGCCGATGACCATCGTGACCCTTCCCGGTTTGACCTTCAGGCTCCGTTTCGGCAGGATCTCATGAGCGCCGATGATCGAGATGGGCACGATGGGCACCCCCGCCTGGATGGCGAGGTGGAACATGCCCTGCTTGAACGGCTTGATGGTTCCGTCCTTGCTTCTGGTCCCTTCCGGGAAGGTCA
>JAPLJY010000344.1 GCA_026388345.1 Deltaproteobacteria bacterium | reverse complement strand
CATCGGGATCCGGCCAACCTTCAAGACCGTATGCACCGGCGTCGAGATGTTTCGCAAGACGCTCGACGAGGGGCGCGCCGGCGATGATATCGGTGTTCTTCTCCGGGGTACAAAGCGCGAGGAAGTGGAACGAGGGCAGGTTGTGGCCAAGCCGGGGTCTATCACGCCGCACACCAAATTTAAGGCGCAGGTATATGTCTTGACGAAGGAGGAAGGCGGCCGGCATACCCCCTTCTTCAACGGCTATCGTCCCCAGTTCTATTTCCGGACAACGGACGTGACCGGTGTGGCCAACCTCCCCGAAGGGGTCGAGATGGTCATGCCCGGCGACAATGTTGAGATGGAAGTGAATCTGATCACACCGATCGCCATGGAAGAGCAGCTCCGGTTTGCCATCCGCGAAGGCGGCAGAACCGTTGGCGCCGGCGTGGTTAGCAAGATTATCGAATAGGATCGCCATCAATTGGGTTGAATGAAACCATGAAAGATCAAAAGATAAGGATTCGTCTGAAGGCATACGATTATAAACTGCTCGACCGTTCGGTGGATGATATTGTAGAGACTGCAAAACGGACAGGCGCACGTGTTGCCGGTCCCATCCCCCTGCCGACCGAGATCAACAAATACTGCGTCAACCGGTCGCCGCACGTGGATAAGAAATCTCGGGAGCAGTTCGAGATCCGGACGCACAAGCGATTGATTGATATCGTCGAACCGACGCAGGCGACAGTGGACGCCCTGATGAAACTCGATCTGTCAGCGGGTGTGGATGTGGAGATCAAGTTGTAGAAAGGGAGATCTGCGGGAGGACCGTCGGGTCGTTTCGCCATCCTTACATGACGGGTTTTTATGTTTGGCAAATGAGAAAGATGATGACAAAAGGATTGATCGGCAAAAAATTGGGGATGACCCAGATCTTTTCGGATGAAGGGGTTTCCGTTCCCGTGACGGTTATCGAAGTGGAGCCATCCGTGGTCATTCAGAAAAAGACTATGGAGACGGATGGCTACGATGCACTCCAACTGGGGTATGGTCGGATCAAACAGCGCAATGTGACCCAGCCCCTTCAGGGACACTTCAAGAAGGCGGACAAGGGCCTCTTCCGTGTTCTCCGGGAATTCAAAATGGATCCGAAAAGTTGCGAACTGGGTCAGGAACTGAATGCCGAAATGTTTGCCCCCGGGAATTATGTGGACGTTGTTGGAACGACCAAGGGCAAGGGATTTGCCGGTGTCATTAAACGCCATGGTTTCCACGGCGGCCGGGCGACCCATGGTTCCATGTTCCACAGGGCCCCTGGTTCCATCGGTGCGAGTGCGGATCCATCCCGTGTTTTCAAGGGAACGAAGCTTCCCGGTCACATGGGGTGCGATAGAAAGACGGCGCAGAACCTGCTGGTATGGGCCGTCCGGTTGGACATGAATGTGATCATGGTCCGGGGTGCCGTTCCGGGCAGCAAGAACGGATTTGTGTTGATCAAGCCGGCGATCAAGAAAGGTCAATAAGCAGAGTTTTCAAGGTGGGAAAAATGCCAGTAGCAGGTGTGTACGACATTGAAAATAACAAGATTGCTGAGATTGAGCTCAGCGAGGCCGTGTTTGGCGCGCCAGTCAACGAGCACGTCATTTACGAAATGGTCCGGATGCAGATGGCATCAAGACGGAGTGGAACCGCATCAACCAAGGGTCGGAGCGATGTCAGCGGGGGAGGCAAGAAGCCCTGGCGTCAAAAGGGAACGGGAAGGGCCCGGGCGGGTCACTCACGTTCTCCGATCTGGAGGGGCGGCGGGATTGTCTTCGGACCTACGCCTCACGGTTATGCATTCAAGGTTCCCAAGAAGGTCAGACGATTGGCCCTTATTTCCGCCCTCAGCATGAAATTCAAGGAAGAACGGATGACCATCCTCCGGGATTTCCCGATGGAAGAGATCAAGACCAAGAGATTCCAGGAGGTGATCGACCGCTTTGGATTTAAGAAAACCCTTTTTGTGATCGATCAGCCGAGACCCGTTCTGGAGAAATCCTCACGGAATATCCGGGACGTCAAAATGGTCCGCTCAGAGGGAGTTAATGTTTACGACCTCCTGAAATACGACCATGTTGTCCTTCTCGAACCCTCTGTTCATAAAATTGAAGGGGCGTTGATATCATAATGGAACTGTATCAGATCATTAAGAAGACGCTGGTCACGGAAAAAAGCACGATCGCGAGAGACGCTGCGAATCAATACAACTTCGAGGTTCACATCAAGGCCAACCGCATCGAGGTGGGTCGCGCCGTTGAGAAGATCTTCAAGGTCAAGGTGCTGAACGTCCGGGTCATGAATGTCCGCGGCAAGAAGAAAAGATCGGGCAAGGTCATGGGTGAGAGAAGCTCCTGGAAGAAGGCGATCGTAACCCTTGCTCCGGGAAGCCGCATTGAGATCGGGGAAGGTGCGTAACCTGTCCTCCCGCAAGGGTTGAAGACAGCAAGGATGAGGGAATAGAGAGGATGGGAATCAAAAAATACAAACCGACGTCACCGGGAAGAAGATTTCAAACCTGCTCTGATTTTGAAGAGCTGACGAAGTCGACGCCAGAGAAGAGCCTTTTACGGCCCCTGAAGAAAACAGGTGGACGCAACTGCTATGGCAGGATGACCAGCCGTCACATCGGCGGCGGGCACAAGCGGCGTTACCGGTTGATCGATTTCCGGAGGGACAAAGATGATATTCAGGCACGGGTCGCCTCCATTGAATACGATCCCAACCGGTCGTCACGGATAGCCCTGCTGAACTACATCGACGGTGAGAAGAGGTATATCATTGCCCCGTCCAAGATGACCGTGGGTGATCCCGTTATCAGTGGTGAAAAGGCCGATATCAAGCCCGGCAATGCCGTTCCTCTGAGGAATATTCCGCTTGGAACCCTGATTCACAACGTAGAGCTTAAGGTGGGGCGGGGAGGCCAGTTGATCCGCTCGGCCGGTGCCTACGGACAGCTTATGGCCAAGGAAGCGGGTTATGCCCAGGTCCGGCTTCCTTCCGGAGAAGTCAGAAAGGTCTTCCTGGAATGTCGGGCCACCATCGGCCAGGTCGGCAACATTGATTCTGAAAACCTGAGCCTCGGCAAGGCGGGACGGAAGCGATGGCTCGGCCGGCGGCCAAAGGTCAGGGGCGTCGTCATGAATCCGGTCGATCATCCGATGGGCGGAGGCGAGGGAAAATCCTCCGGTGGCCGTCATCCCTGCACCCCGTGGGGCGTACCCACGAAGGGCCATAAGACGCGGACCAACAAGAGTACGGATAAATATATCGTAAAAAGAAGAGGTTAAAAGGTGGCACGTTCAATTAAGAAGGGCGCATACATTGAGGAAAGTCTTCTGGAAAAGGTCAGAAGGCAGGAATCCGCGGGGAGCAAAACGGTTATCAAAACCTGGTCGCGCCGTTCCACCGTTACCCCGGAATTGATCGGACAGACCTTTGCGGTACACAACGGAAAGAAATTCATTCCGGTCTTTGTGACCGAAAACATGGTCGGACATAAATTGGGTGAATTTGCGCCGACCAGGACCTTTTACAGCCACGCCGGAGACCGCAAAACGAAACTGCGCAAGTAGGGATCTGCTCGGGTTGAAGCGGAAGTGGTTCCCCTCGGCGGTTTGGAGTCAGTTATGGAAGCAAAAGCAGTTGCCAAGTATATTCGGATGTCCCCGCAGAAGGTGCGGCTGGTAGTCGATCTGGTCAGAGGGAAGAAGATCGAGGAGGCGAAGAAGATCCTCCTGTTTGCAAGAAAATATGCGGCTGATCCCGTGAACAAGGTTTTATTGTCGGCGCTCGCCAATGCGAAGCAGAACCCCAACATCGATGAAAGTATCCTTTACGTCAAGGAGATCTTTGTCGATCAAGGACCCTCCCTCAAGCGCTGGAGGGCGAGGGCTCAGGGAAGGGCGGCTTCAATCAAGAAGCGGATGAGTCACATCACCGTGGTCCTGGATGAACAGTAAGACTTGAGGAGGTGAGAGGTTGGGGCAGAAGGTTAACCCGATCGGGTTGAGGTTGGGTGGTATCAAGACATGGCGGTCTCAGTGGTTTTCGGAGAAGAATTATTCCGAGTTGCTCCATGAGGATCTCAAGATCCGGAAATTTCTCAAGGGGAAGCTCTACCATGCAGGTATCTCCAGGATCGAAATCGAAAGAGCGGCCAACAAGGCCAAGGTGAATATCCACGCCGCCCGCCCCGGGATCATCATTGGGAAGAAGGGAACCGAGATCGAGAAATTGAAAAAGGATCTCGAGGCCATCACCAAGAGCGAAGTGATTATCAATATCCTCGAAGTCCGCAAACCGGAGATCGATGCGCAACTGGTCGCCGAAAATGTCGCGCAGCAATTGGAAAGGCGCGTCGCGTTCCGCAGGGCAATGAAGAAATGTGTGACCACGGCGATGAAGTTCGGGGCAAAGGGGATTCGGGTGAACTGCGGCGGCCGCCTAGGCGGGGCCGAGATGGCGAGATCGGAGTGGTATCGGGAAGGCCGTGTGCCCCTCCATACCCTGAGGGCGGATATCGATTGCGGTTTTACCGAAGCCCATACGGCCTATGGTCTGATCGGCGTCAAGGTTCTGATCTTCCATGGGGAGGTATTGCCCGGCAAGAAAGAGGCGGCAAAATAGGCTTTACTAAAAAGGCCGGTGTTCCGGGAGATCACAGGATAAGCTTGCAGAACAGGAGTTTAGAACGATGTTAATGCCGAAAAGGGTTAAATTTAGAAAATTACAGAGGGGCCGGATGAGCGGAAAAGCCACGCGCGGGAATACCGTGGCCTTCGGCGAGTATGCCCTTCAGGCGACCGAGTGCGGCTGGATTACGGCTCGGCAGATCGAGGCGGCGCGCGTGGCCATGACCAGGCACGTCAAACGTGGGGGAAAGATCTGGATCCGGATTTTCCCGCACAAGTCCGTCACCAGGAAGCCGGCCGAAACCCGTATGGGAAAGGGTAAGGGCGCCCCGGAAGAGTGGGTGGCGGTCATCAAGCCGGGTGTCGTGCTCTATGAGATTGAAGGGGTTTCAAAAGAGATCGCGAAGGAGGCCTTCACGCTGGCGGCCCATAAGCTTCCCATCGGGACCCAGTTTCTTTCGAGGGAAATGTCTGATGAAAATTAAGGAGATCAGAGATCTTAGCATGGATGAGTTGCAGCAGAAGAACCGCGAGCTTGTCGAGGATTATTTCAAGCTCCGCATGCGCCATGCCTCCGGGCAACTGGACTCTCCGGCCACGCTCGGCCACGTTCGCAGGGATATCGCCCGTGTCAGAACGGTTCTGG
>JAPLJY010000162.1 GCA_026388345.1 Deltaproteobacteria bacterium | reverse complement strand
TCGGCCTGGGGATCAGCTCGCCGTATTTCGGCATCTTCTACAAACACGTCATTGTCAATGCGGACGGGACCCCCGCCATCGGCCTGATCGGCCTTATCTTCTTCGTGATGCCGCTGGTCAGCCTTGTCGCAAACCTGCCCGCGGGGATCCTGGCAGACAAATTCCATTCGGGGAAGCACCTGATCACCATCTTCTGTTTCGGCGTTGCCCTGTTTACGGTACTGATCGGATTGGTCGGCGAGGATTTTGCGCGCGGCTGGACGGCGAACGGCAAATTCATCTATATCTTCGTACTGCTGTTCTTTCTCAACTGCTTCTTCTATCCGATCATGCCCATGCTCGACGCGGAGACCCTCCTGTTTCTCAACCGGCACTCCCGGAGGGAGTTCTACGGCGCCTACCGGTTGTGGGGCACCTACGGATGGAGCATTTCCTCGATCCTGATGGGGCTCCTGCTCTTCTATTTCCGCCACGACCCGCTGATCTTTTATTGCGCCGCCCTGGCGTTTACCGTTCTGGGATTTGCCTCCTGGTCCGGCATCGAGGCCAAGCCGGCGGCCGCCCCGATCATCATCCCCTGGAATCACATGAAAAAAGACATCCTTTTCCGGTGGTTTCTCCTTTTCATTTTTCTCCACGGGGTGGTGACCACTTCCTCTTTCACCTATACCGGCTACTTTTTCGACGACGTCCTGAAGACGCCGCTGGAGATCGGGTTCATCCTGGGCACCTGGGCCATCTTCGAAATCCCCGTGATGATGTTTTCCCGGGAACTGATCGACCGGTTCGGAAACCGGTGGCTGATCGTATCCGGACTGTTGTTGAGCGGTGTCCGCCTGATCCTTTTCTCTTTCTTCACGCTGGAAACGCCGTTCGTCTGGAAGTGGGCCGCGTCGCTCCTGCATGGACCCGGCTTCGGGCTCTCTCAACTCGGGATCATCGATTTCGTGGACCGGCGGGCCCATCCGGCCATGCGCGCCACCTACCTGAGCATCACGACTGTGGCGCGGATGTCTCTGGCCTCCGCCCTGGGGGGTATTCTGGGAAGCGTGCTGATCGAGCGATGGGGCGGCGCATTCCTCATGCAATTCTGCGGCTGGGTGACGATTGCGCTGATCTTCTTCTTCGTATTTCTGGTCAGGAGAGACGACCGGCAGGGGAGCTTTCCCTGACGATTCTGTCCATTTCGCGGATCGCGTCCTCCATCGTGCCTGTATTGAGAATGTAGCCATCCGCCAGCGCAACGGGAACGGCCGTGCCGTAGTCGATTTCCCGCTGGTCCCTCCCGTCAAAGGCCTGGACGGAATCGTCTGCCCTGCCCCGGGCCGCAATCCGTTTCAGCCGCAAGGACTTTGGCGCCAGGAATGCGACGACAACACAGTCGGCCTTTTGCCGGATCAGCTCGATCTCGGGCCAGGAACGCATCCCTTCCAGGAAGACCACGGGGCTGTTCGCCTTCAGGGCCGTTTCGAGGGCCATGCGCGTCACACCCATGCCGTCGTCTCCCCGGAGTTCCGTGGAAACCCCGGCCATATTGGCGGCGTCCGCCTCAAATCCGCGCCTCCGAACCTCGGCCCGAACCAGATCCCCGGTTGCATAATACGGATACCCTTTCGATTCCGAATAGATACGGGCAATATTTTTCCCGGCCGCAGGCATGCCGACGATTACGAAGATTTTCATGTTCCCCCCTGTTCAGCGACGGACCTATGAACCTGAAAAGCTCCCTTGCAGGCTGTTCAAAAATGTCCAGATGCAAGGCTCCCGAATTCGCAGAATCATCGACACGAAGTGGCGATCATTCGCTTCTTGAGTGGAATGAAGCGGAACCAATCCTGAGCCGTGAGGCGTACTTTTGGGTACGTTGAACGGCGAAGGATGAGGGAAACGCAGCAGATGGGCTTTTCAGCCTGTCAGCGAGTGCGTTTCCGGACGGAGAAACCGAAGCGTCCGATGCGGCGCCCCAGGACAAAATACTGCCCGTGGGCGAAGGCCAGCAGGCCGCATTTTTCCAGACGGAACCGCCCTTTGCCGTCCATCAGGTCCGCGGAGACCTGCACGGCGACCACCTCCGCCACGAACATCGTATGCGAGCCCAGTTCCAACGATTGCTGCACCCGGCATTCGATGTTGAGCGGGCACTCCAGCACGATCGGCGGACGCACTTTCAGGGCCGGGGCAGGCTTCAGCCCCGCACCGGCGAATTTGTCCTCATCGCGCCCGGAAACAACACCGCACCAGTCCACCGCCCTCGCCTGCCCGGCCGATGGCACATTCACCACAAACTCACGCGTGGTCCGGATGATCTCATGAGAATACCGCTCGGGACGGACGGAGATCGACAGCATGGGGGGATCGCTGCATACGTTTCCCGCCCACGCAATGGTGATCAGGTTTGGTTTCCACCCCTGCGTCCCGCCGCAGCTCACCAGGACCGGCGGTGCCGGCGACAGAACGTTTCCGGGCTTCCAGGATTGTTTTTCGATGCGGTCTCTCTTTGCCATGCCATGCCGCCCTTAATCGTGTCAGAGAAAATGCGGTCGCGCCGGAAACGCAAAGAAAACAGGCTTCCGATGGGCCACGGGGTTTTGTTCCGGCACACGATTTCCTCCCGGAGACGCTCCCCCGGAAATCGGAGCCAGCGAAACACTTTCCATCTGTTTTGTCAATGATTTTGAGGAAATTCTTACGGTAAATTTCCGTTGACATGCAGGGACGCCCCCCCTATACTCCTTATACCTGTCAAGAGATGCCGATTCACCGGTTCCACTGGGTCTCGCCGGGTAGTGGATTTGAAAAAACAGAGGGAAAACCCCTGAAGCGAGGAGGATGTCGTCATGACCAGAATTATTGTAGCATTGGATGATGTGACCTTCAATCAGGCAAGGGAAAAGGGGACTCTATCCGCCCTTGCCCAGGCCTGCGAGAAAGAGATGATCTGGGGGGTCAAGGTCAGCGATATGCTCTACAGCGGAGACGTGACCAAAATCATCTCGACCCTGAAAGATGAATTCAAGCTGGGAATCATGGCCGATGTCAAGCTGCATGATATCCCTTCGACCATGGAAAACAGCATCAACAAACTGGTCGGGGCGGGGGCCAATATCGTTACGATCCACTGTTCGTCGAATTACCGGCCGAAAAATGCCGGCTTCCTCAAATATATCGCCGGTGTGACAGCGCTCACCTCTTTTACGGATCTCGAAATCAAGTGGATTTACGACAGGCCCCATGAGGAGATCATCCGGGCCTTTTCGGACATCGCGCTGATGAACAACTATGAATATATCGTGGGCTCCGTGAAGGATATGAGCTATATCCAGGAGAACCCCCTGAAGAAGATCTGTACCGGAATCAGGCCTTCCTGGTACCGTGAGCGGCACGATCAGATCCGTATTGCCACTGTCAAGGAGGCGCTGCGGACGGAACCCGAATTCATCGTGGTCGGCCGTCCGATCACCACTGCCAACAACATCATGGATGCAATCGAGCGGTTATATTCGGAGCTTCAGTAATGGACCGGCCGGGTATTCGGGGCCATCACCACCGCACGAAGGGAACGTTGATGGTGTGGGGCCTGTCAGAACGGTCTCACCGGCTTTCCATGAGGGCGTCGACGCCCGCCTGGGCGACCACCTCATCCTGATCGGCATGGCCCGAGCTGCATACGATGCCGCCGACGATCTGGCCGTCGCAGAAAACGGGGAGTCCGCCGGCGAAGATCATGAAACGTCCCTGGTTGCTGACATGGATGCCGTATGAGGGCCCGCCTGGCGCGCTTGTCTCCCCGTATGCGCGCGTGGACTTGCGTGCGGCTGCGGCCGTAAAGGCCTTGCTGATCGCAATATCGATGCTGGTGATACGCGCGTTGTCCATGCGGTGAAACATCAGCAGTAATCCGCTGTCGTCGGTGATGGCTATATCCATGTCGACACCGATCTCTTGCGCCTTTGCCTCCGCCGCTCCCATCATGACGCGGGCATCGTCGAGGGTAAGCCTGGGAACCATCTTCATTATATTGTCCTCCTGATTAATGTCTTCATAACATAATTATTCGGTAAATAACATCCATGAGTCGCGTGGCCTGCATATTGAAGATCTCCGCAGCAAACTGCGGAGAATCTTCGATCCTTAAGAGGAACAAACCATTTCGTTTTTGCTCGCATACCCTGCGGCAAGCCGCGTGGTATCGCTCGCGGGTGAATTCATCCGGGTTGACGATTTACGCCGTTTCCCGGCTGCCTGCTCCCCTTTTGGCGCGAACGGGAATATTTCTCTTGTCAGCGGGTTCCGAATCGAATAAGAGAGGCAGCTTTTCACGACGCATTCGAAGGTGCGGGAAACCGGACGAAAGAACCGGATCATATCCAGGAAGGATTGAAGAAAGACGCATGACAACACCAATACAGCAGAAGATCCGCGACAAGAAGAGAACGCCTGAACAGATCGCCGGCATGGTGAAATCGGGGGACTGGATCAACCACGGGACGATGGGGGGCGACTCCACGGTTTGTTCCGAGGCTGTCGCCAGAAGGCTCGGCCCCGGACCGGGACAACTCAAGGACATCGAGTTCTGGCTCCATGGAAACGCCTACCCTCATCCGGAATTCCAGGAGATCGACCCCCTGGAGCAGTACCACTGCATTCACAACTTTTTCTTCATGCCGTGGAACCGGAAGGCGCGGGACGCAAACAGCGTGACCGACTGGGCCCAGTGGGGCTGGGCCTACGGCACATGGGCCTACCACTACCGCTTCGCCAACGCCGTCCGGGAAAACCGGGGGATGGATTGGTGGTTCAACGCCGCCACGGCCCCAGATCACCACGGTTTCTTCAACATGTCCTGCGGGACGAGCAACTGCAATGTCTACCGCCAGACCGCAAAGAAGATCGTTTTCGAGGTCCGTTCCGACTACCCCTGGGCGGAGGGGGGCCGCTTCAACACGATTCATATCGACGAAATCGACTACTGGGTGGAGGTGGACTGCGCAAAATACGCCTGGCCCCAGGTCAACGAGAGGGAAATCCGACCCAAACCCGAGGAGGAGGCGATCGCAGGCCACATCATGACCATCATGCGGGATCGGGACGTCGTCCAGCTCGGGATCGGCTCGCTTCCCTCGGCCTGCGTCGCGGCGATGGCGGACGCCGGCTTCAGGGACCTCGGAATCCACACGGAGATGCTCAATTTCGGACTGATCAAACTCATCGAATCGGGACAGGTCACCAACGCCTACAAGAACCTTGACAATCGCAAAAGCGTCTACACCTTTGCCTTTCCCTTCGACGCGCAGTGGTACTACGACACGATCGACCGGAACCAGCAACTGGCCGTCTACGACTCCGGTTACACGAACAACCTCCAGAACATCACCCGGATCGACAACATGATCGCCATCGACAACTGCGTCGCCGTCGATCTCCTGGGACAGCAGTGCTGCAGTTTCTACGAGATGCGGCCGATCTCCGGCACGGGCGGCTTCCTCCATTTCGTGATCTTCGCCGGCCATTCCCGCGGCGGGCGCGGCGTGGCCGCAATCACCTCGCGCAACAAGAAGGGCGTATCAAGGATCGTCCCCTTCCTCCCCACAGGTTCTTCGGTAGACGTTCCCGCCCAGTTCACCCAATACGTCTGCACCGAGTATGGGATCGTGAACCTCCGGGGGCTCTCCGGTTACGAACGGGCCTCGGCGCTGATCTCCATCGCCCATCCGGATGACCGCGCTTCACTGGAAGAAGAGGCCCGCAGGCACGGCCTTGTTGCCCCCAAATTCCCCGTCTCCATGCACCCCGAAGAGGGAGGCGGCCGGAGGTACCCCTCCTACGACGACCGGCGGAATTACAAGCTGCCGCTGCACAGCGAGATCTGGGGTTTCGACTGGGATCCCTTCCAGTCGGGAAAGTAGGCGTCCGGTCAAGACGGCCGGCGCTATCATGAATCAGGAGAGGTCGGCGGGATGAAAAAATTTGACAGGGAGTTCTTCCGGGGTTTCTGGGCGCTGGTCGCCCCCTACTGGTCGTCCGAACAGAAATGGGCGGCCTGGGGGCTGCTCGGCGTTGTCGTCGGCCTCAATCTGGGCCTCGTTTACATCAGCGTCGTCTTCAACCGCTGGATGAACGGATTCTACAACGCCATCCAGGCCCTCGACAAGGCCAAGTTTGTTACGTCTCTCTACGACTTCACCTGGATCGCCGCCGCCTTCATCGCCGTCGCCGTCTACATGCTCTACCTGAGCCAGATGCTCCAGATCCGCTGGCGGACCTGGCTGACGGAGCGTTACCTGGAGAAATGGCTGGCCCGCCAGATATACTACCGCATCCAGGTCTTCGAACGGACAACGGACAACCCCGACCAGCGGATCAGCGAGGACATCAATGCGCTCGTCAACCTGACCCTGAATCTGGGGCTGGGGCTGCTCCGGGCGGTGGTGACCCTGGCCTCCTTCGTCTTCATCCTCTGGGGGATCTCCGGCCCCCTCGCCATCCCGCTGGGCGGCATGGGTGAACTGGTCGTCCCCGGGTACATGGTCTGGGTGGCGCTCCTCTATGCCATCGGCGGCACGTGGCTCACCATGCGCGTCGGCAGTCCGCTGATCGTCCTGAATTTCAACCAGCAGAGGCTGGAGGCGGATTTCCGTTACAGTCTCGTGCGGCTGCGGGAGAACAGCGAAAGCGTAGCCATCTACGGGGGCGAGGCCCGGGAGAAAGCGGGCTTCATGCAGCGGTTCATGGGACTCGTGGGCAATTTCCGCCGGATCATGCTCCGGCAGAAGCGCCTGACGTGGCTCACGAGCAGCTACAATCAGCTCTCCGTTGTGTTTCCGCTGCTGGTCGCCTCGCCGCGTTTCTTTGCCGGCCAGATCCAGCTCGGCGGCCTGATGCAGATATCCAACGCCTTCGGCGAGGTCCACCGGGCGCTGTCGTTCATCGTGGACAGCTTTGTGGGAATCGCCGAATGGAAGGCCGTCGTGGAGCGCCTCAGCGGATTTGCGGAGACGATGCGGCGCGTGGAATCCCTGCGGGTGCTGGAGAAGATCCGGATGACCCCCTCCCGGGAGGGGAAGGTCCGTCTGGATCATCTGAATGTGCAGCTGCCCGACGGGAAGTTCCTCTCCCGGGATCTCAACCTTTGCCTGAAGCCGGGCGATTCACTGGTCGTGACCGGCCCCTCGGGGTGCGGGAAGAGCACCCTCCTGAGGGTCCTGGCCAGCATCTGGCCCTACGGGGAGGGCGACGTCTGCATCCCCGTCGCGAAGGAGATGATGTTTCTATCCCAGAAACCCTATCTGCCCCTGGGGAGCCTGCGCGAGGCCCTCTTCTATCCGGCAAACGTCCGCAACGATGGCACAGAAGTCCCGGAAATCATGGATCTGTGCGGTCTTGCCCATCTTCGGGACCACCTGGACGAGGAGGGCAACTGGTCCCAGACCCTCTCCCCGGGGGAACAGCAGCGGATCGCCTTCGCCCGGATCTTTCTTTTGAAACCGACCCACGTCTTTCTTGACGAAGCGACGGCCTCCCTCGACGAAACGACGGAGGCCCGTCTATACGGGATGCTGAAGGAGCGGCTTCCGGAGTCGGTTCTGATCAGCGTCGGCCACCGCAGCACGATCCTGACCTGGCACCGCCTGCACCTAACGCTTAAAAGCGACGGATCGTGGCGGTTCCAGAAGATGGCGGCGGCGTAAACAGGCCATTTGCGTCTCTCTGCGCTTGGCCATTTCCGGGATTCCGGGAATCCTTCGGCCGGCATGGTACGGCGGCGGCGGGTGATGGAAAGCCCCTGCGTCAGTCGAACCACTCGTCTGCGGAATCGAAGGCCGGTACGGGGATATTGACGATACGGAGTTTGCCGGTGGCGCGGTGGCGGCAGCCGGGCCGAATGAACACGGCCGTCATCGGCTTGACCGGGACGATCTTCCCGTCCAGTTCCATGTGCCCCTCACCTTCGAGGATCAGATAGATCTCGGTGAGTTTTTTATGGTAGTGGACCTTCGAATCCTGCGTGATGTCCACCATGTGAAGCGTCGCGACCGGGTTCCCGGGGGATACAAACGCGCGGCGGGACTGACCACAGGGACACCCCACGGGTGCAATTTCATCAAGCTGGACGACTTCATATCCGGGCATGGGTTCTCCTCGTTTCTGTGAGAGGGGGATACGGTCGCAAAATACGAAAAGCGGCCCCGGATGTCAACCCCTATTTACCCATCCCTGACGCCCTCCTAAAAGCCCGGATGCTGCGTTGCCTTGCTTGCGAACTTTTACAAGGGCGTCATCTCCGGGTCTCCGGACGGCAGGAGTTACGACTGTTCCCACCCCTGTATTGAAACTACCAGTTGACATACCCCATCTTCCTTCGTATGATTCGGCTCTACAGGTGCATGGCTGTTGATCGTAACCGTGAACAACCCCCAACCCTCCGGCAAGTAAACCGGTGAGGCCTTCCGGCGCGGGTGATGGGGGTGGGGCAATTTTAAAAAACCAGCATAAGGAGGAGGCAGATGAAAAAGGTTGCAAAGATCCTGGCGTGCATGTTGATTGGGGCGTTCGCGATTGCCACCCTGGCGGGCGATGTTCAGGCCCAGGAGAAGAAATACGTGGCCAAACTGGCGGATATCCTTTCCCCGGATCATCCCCATACCCGTTCCTGGGTCTATTTTGCCGAAAAGGTGAAGGAGAAGACCAAGGGAAGGGTCGAGATCCAGGTGTTTCACAGCGGACAACTGGGGCAGACCAAAGACCTCTACCTCGGCATGCAGATGGGCAACGTCGAGATGGCCAAGTTGCCCACCTCCTTTACCGGGGAGTGGATTCCGGAAGTCTACGTATTCGATCTGCCCTATCTGTTCCAGAACCGGGAGGAGATGTGGCGGGTCTTCAGAACCCCGGTGGGTTCGAAATTCTTCAACGAGATTTACGCCAAGCAGAACCTCGTGGGGATGATGTGGGCGGATGACGGCGGGCGGAACATCTATACGGGAGACAAAGCCATTCGCAAACCCGAAGACCTCAAGGGGCTGAAAATCCGGGTGCAGCCCAGCGCCATCCATATCCAGTCCATCAATGAGATGGGGGGGATCGCCACCCCCACGGCCTGGGGTGAGGTCTATCTCGCCCTGCAGCAGAAGGTGCTCGACGGGGCGGAGAACTCACCCGTCCTGTTCTGGACCTCGAAACACTGGGAGATCTGCAAGGCTTACTCCATGACCCAGCAGTTCTGGCTGCCCACGCCTCTGATGGCAAGCAAAAAGTGGTGGGATACCCTGCCCAAGGATCTCCAGGCGCAGGTCAAGGCCGCGGCGGTGGAAGCGGAAAACTTCTTCATCAAGGTTTACACGGCGGATGAGGATAAAGCCCTGGGATGGGCGCAAGAAAAGGGCGTGAAGGTGTTCACCGACGTGGATAAGCAGGCCTTCAAGAACCGGATCAAACCGGTCTATGAATCCTTCGGCAAGAAATACGCCTTTGGAAACGAGCTTCTGGAACAGGTTCAGGCCGTAAACAGGAAATAACGCATGACGGCAAACGGGGGACCGTGTTTCCGGGGAAACATGGCCCCCCTGTTTGTCAACAGCCTGCCGCAGGCCAAGGGGCAGGTCGCGGGGGATCCTTTGGGGAATGAACAATGAACCGGCGTTTGCGGGGACGGTTGATCCAGCCCCGGATATTCCCTGAAAGTCCGGGGTTCCGGCTTGGACGGGAGGAAGGGAAAAGGGGTTTGACGTGAAAAACGTTCTGGGCAATTGGGTGGAAAGGGTCTGTATGATCCTGGTGGTGGCCCTGGCCATCATCGTCTTTCTTCAGGTGTTCAACCGGTTCATCCTGAAGGCCCCCCTGGCCTGGTCGGAGGATCTGGCCATGCTCCTTTTCCAGTGGGTGGCCTTTCTCGGCGCGGCCGTGGGGGTCAAGCGGACGCGCCATTTCGGCATTGAACTGGTCGTGAAGAGGATGTCCGCCGGGACCCGCCATTGGATCGAGATCGCGGTGATCCCCCTTGTTGTGGGCGCCGTTGCGGTCGTGATGATCGTCCAGGGGTACTCTGTGATCCAGTTCAATTTAAACCGGGTCTATTCATCCATGGACTTATCGTACATCTGGGCCTATCTGCCCATCCCCATCAGCGGCATCTTGATCGTCATCTTTCTGATTGAGCAGGAAGTTCAACGGCTCCGGGGCCAAAAAACGGAAAGGGGCTGACCGATGGGAACCGTATACATCCTTCTTTGCACCTTCGGTCTTTTCCTGGTGGCCAGTGTTCCCGTGGCATTCTCCATGATCCTGGCCTGCATCCTGGCCCTCCTCTGGCAGGGGTCCATCCCCATCTCGACCGTGACCCTGAAACTCTATTCAGGGATCGACACATTCCCCTTTCTGGCCATCCCGCTGTTCATCCTCGCCGGCGGTTTTATGGAACAGGGCGGGATTTCGCAGCGGTTGGTCCTGTTTGCCAAAAACCTGGTGGGACATATCCGGGGGGGATTGGGATTTGTCGTGATCGTCGCGGAAATCTTCTTTTCGGGGATTTCCGGTTCTTCCATCGCCGATGCATCGGCGATCGGGTCCCTCCTTTTGCCCTCCATGGCCAAGGCGGGTTATACGCCTCCCCGGGCGGCGGCCATCGTGGCGGCGGCCACGGGCATGGGCATGATGATTCCCCCCTGTTTGAACATGGTGGTCCTGGGCGCAATGGCCAATATTTCCATCGCAGGCCTCTTCATGGGGGGGTTCCTCCCCGGTTTTCTGATGGCCGCCACGCTGATGGTCGTGATCTATATTCAATCCGTCAAGGGGATCCTCCCCGGGGCGGAGGGAAAGCGGGCCCCGTTACGGGTCATCATGGCCTCGTTTCGCGACAGCGTGATTCCCCTGCTGATGCCGCTTATCATTTTCGGAGGGATCTTCAGCGGGATCTTTACGGCAACCGAGGCCGCCTCCGTGGCCACGGTCTATGCCTTTATCGTCTCGGTGTTCGTCTACAAGGAGATCACGCGGAAGGATGTGGAGAAGATCCTCGTCGATACGGCGATCCTGACCGGGGTGGTGTGCCTGCTCGTCGGGGCCGCTTCCGGGTTTTCCTGGATTCTGGCGACCCACCAGGTTCCGAATATCCTCGGAAATTTCATCGGATCCGTGTCCGAAGGCCGGGTCGTCTTTTTGATTCTGACGATCGCCCTATTCCTCTTTTTCGGGATGATCCTCGACGGCCTGCCGGCCATTCTCATCTTCTTCCCCATCCTCTACCCGATCGCCCTGACCCTGGGCATCCACCCCCTCCATTTCGGAGTCCTGGTGATCGCGGTGGTGGGGATAGCAATCGTCGCCCCTCCCATCGGCCTGTGCCTGGTGATCATCTGCTCTCTGGCCCGGATCAGCCTGACGGACACCATCCGCCCCCTGATCCCCTACGTCATGATCCTGGTGGTCGACCTGGTAGTGATCGCCTTCTGGCCCTGGCTGATCCTGTTCCTTCCCAACCTGTTCAAACTATAGCCGGACCGGCGGGCGGCCAAAACTCAAAAAAACCGAGGGAAACATGACAGACATCAGGCAGAAAACGGATCGAACATTCGCCTTTGCAGAGCGGCAGTTGTGCCATCTGATTGAAACGCACCCCGATCATTTTCCGATGTACACCGACCACGGCAAATGGATGCACGGCGGTGAAGCGTGGACGAACTGGTGCGAGGGGTTTCTCGGCGGACAACTGTGGCTGCTGTACGAGCGGACGCGGGAGGCTTATTGGCGCGAAAAGGCCGAACACTATTCCCGACTGATCGAGGAGCGAAAAGCCGACCGCAGCGTCCACGACCTGGGCTTCCTGTTCTGGTCCACGTGGAAGAGGTGGTACGATTGGTCGGGCGATCCCGCCATCCAAAAGGTCGTGATCGAGGCCGGTCGGACGATGGGGCTGCGCTTCCGCGAGAAGGGCCGGTACCTTCGCTCCTTCGTCGCGGAGGAGAGCCTGTTTGTCGACATCATGATGAACGTCGGCATCGTTTTTTATGCGGCCCAGCAGTCCGGCGACGATGAGCTGTTTCGCAAAGCGACGGAGCATTGCCTGACGACGCGCAAGTACCTTGTCCGCGGCGACGGCAGCACGTCGCACGAGGGGATCTTCGATACGCAAACGGGTGAGTTCCTGAGACAGACCACCCATCAGGGATGGCGCAACGATTCGTCTTGGGCTCGCGGATTGGCGTGGGCGTTGTACGGCTTCGGAACGGCGTACTCCTTCACGCGGGACGTCCGTTTCCTGCAGACGGCGGAGGCTTGCGCCGATTATTACATCGAACGCACCCCTGAGCACGGCGTTCCGCCGAACGACTGGGATGAGCCGAACCCCGTGCTCCCGTACGAGAGTTCCGCCGCTGCGATCGCCGCGGGCGGAATGCTGAACCTCGCGAAGCTGACGGGAGATGTGGCGCACGCGCGGCTCTATCGCGATTACGCGCTGCAGATCCTTGACACACTGACCACACCACAATTCCTCGGGGAGGATACGCCGGGATGGGAGGGCATCCTCATGCACGGGATGTATCACCAGAAAAAGGGGCTGGGCGTGGACGAAAGCGTGATGTGGGGTGAATACTTCTTTCTCGAAGCATTGAGCAAGGTGAAGGATCATGAATGAAAAAGTCGCACTGATCACGGGTGCCGCGCGCGGCATTGGGCGCGCGATCGCGGTCGCCTTGGCGAAAGAGAAGTGGCGTGTCGTCGTCAACTATCACACGAACGCGGACGCAGCCAAAGAAGCACTGAAACTGGTGGAAAGCGTCGGGGGGAGCGGCATCGTCGTGCAGGCCGATATCGCGGATGCGGCGGACCGCGCGCGCCTGGTCGCGCAGACACTGGAGGCGTTCGCGCGGCTCGATCTCCTCGTGAACAATGCCGCGATGGGGCCACGACGGCGGGTGGATCTGCTTGAAATGACCGAAACCAGTTACGACGAGGTGATGGCGACGAATCTCAAGGGTCCGTTCTTCCTCACCCAGCTTGTCGCCCGCCGGATGATCGAGCTCAAGAGCGGACAGGCCAGGATCATCAACATCGGCTCGCTGAGCGCCTACACGAGCAGCACGAGCCGCGGCGAGTACTGCCTCTCCAAGGCCGGCATGGGGATGATGACCGCACTATTCGCCCACCGCCTGGCGGAGTGCGGAATCAACGTTTACGAGGTGCGTCCCGGCTTCATCCGCACCGATCTGACCAGCCCCGTATGGGAGAAATACGACCGCATGATCGCCGAGGGGCTGACACCGATTGCGCGCTGGGGCGAACCGGAAGAGGTCGCACGCGCGGTGGTCGCCATTGCCCAGGATTTTTTCCCGTTATCCACCGGCGAAGTCATCAACGTGGACAGCGGGTTTCATCTGCGTCGGCTGTAATCCGCATCAGACCGGGATGAGGCCGCTTTCCCGGGATTTCCGTCCAGACCCCTGGAACCCGTCTGAGAAATCCGTCTGAAAGCCGGAGGGAGACACGAAATGAAACTGGCCATCTGCAACGAGCTGTTCGAAAACTGGTCCTGGGATCGGGTCTGCGATTTTGTGCGCTCAGCCGGCTACCGGGGCATCGAGGTGGCGCCCTTCACGCTGGCCGACCGCGCGGAGCGGATCACGCCTCAACAGCGGGCCCAACTGCGGGCGGCGGCCGAGTCCCGGGGACTTGAGATCATCGGCCTGCACTGGCTACTGGCAAAACCGCCGGGATTCCATATCACTCACCCCGATGCGACGATCCGCGAGGCGACGGCCGGGTATTTCATCGAGCTCGTCAACCTCTGCGCCGACCTGGGCGGAAAGGTGATGGTGATCGGTTCGCCGAGGCAGCGGAGCTTACTGCCCGGCGTGAGGCGCGAGCAGGCGATGGGGTACGCAGCGGAGGTCTTTACGCCTTGTCTGGAGTCTGCGGCAAAGCGCGGCGTGACACTCGCGATCGAGCCCCTCAGCACGCGCGAAACCGATTTTCTCACGTGTGCCGCCGACGCCGTGGAGCTGATCGAGCGGATCGTTCACCCCAATTTCCGCCTGCAGCTGGACGTCAAGGCCATGAGCTATGAGTACAAGCCGATCCCGCAGATCATCCGGGAATCGGCGAGGCACCTAACCCACTTCCACGTCAACGACCCCAACCTGCTGGGACCGGGCATGGGCGAGATTCGCTATGAACCGATCATCGCGGCTCTTCGTGAAGCGGGGTACGACGGGTGGCTCTGCGTCGAGGCCTTCGATTTCAAGTACGGGGCCGAGAAGATCGCCAAGGAAAGCGCAGCCTACATGAAACAGGTCGACCGTTGAGGTTGCCCAAAAAAAAGGTATCGATGGTCATGGCAAAACCCTATCCCCGCATGGTCCGTTTCAAGACGGCCGAATCCTTCCTTGAATACCTCCATTCTCTGAAGATCAACCTCCCCTTCGACGGGGAGGTGACCCGCGCCCCGGAGGGCTCCCTGGCCCGGCCTTACAGATTCGGCGACGGCCGCACGATCGGCAACCGGTTCTGCATCCAGCCCATGGAAGGATGGGACGGGACACGAGACGGCAAGCCGACGGACCTGACCTTCCGCCGCTGGCGCAATTTCGGCCTGAGCGGCGCCAAGCTCATCTGGGGCGGCGAGGCCGCCGCCGTGCGGCCCGACGGACGCGCCAACCCCAACCAGCTCATGATCATCGATCAGACGATGACCGAGATGGAAAAGCTCCGCCTCTCACTGGTCGATGAACACCGGGCGCATTTCGGCACGGACGATGACCTGATGATCGGCCTCCAACTGACCCATTCCGGCCGCTTCTGCCGCCCGAACGACAAAAAGAAACTCGAGCCCAAGATCCTCTACCACCATCCCCCGATCGAGGCGATCTACCGCACCCCCCCGGATTTGCCGGTGATGACCGACGGCGAGATCGACGATCTGATCGGCTGCTATGTGCTGGCCGCCCGTTGCGCCCGGACGATCGGCTTCGAATTCGTGGATATCAAGCACTGCCACGGCTATCTGGGCCACGAGTTCCTGAGCGCCTATTCCCGCCCGGGGCGCTACGGCGGCAGCTTTGAGAACCGCACCCGTTTCCTGCGGGAGATCGTCGCCGGCATCCACCGGGATTGTCCCGACCTGCGGATCGGCGTGCGCGTCAGCGCCTTCGATTTCCCGCCCTTTGGTCGCGGCGAGGACGGCACCGGCCGGATGGTGGAATTCCGGGATGAAAGCGGCCAATATCCCTTTGCCTTCGGCGGCGACCCCCGGCACCCGGGCCGGCCGAATGTCGAAGAGACGGTGGAATTCCTCACACTGCTCAAGGATCTGGATATCCACCTGGTCAACATCTCCGCCGGCAGCCCTTACTACAATCCGCACACCATGCGGCCGGCCTACTTCCCGCCCAGCGACGGCTACCTGCCCCCCGAAGACCCGCTAACTGGCGTGGCGCGTCACATCCACCTGTGCGCCGAACTGAAAAAGCGCGTCCCCGGCGGCATGGCGATCGTCGGATCGGCCTATACCTACCTGCAGGAATGGCTGCCGAACGTCGCCCAGGCGGCGGTCCGCCAGGGAATGATCGATTTCGTGGGCTTGGGCCGCATGGTGCTGGCCTACCCGGAGATGCCCGCCGATGTGCTGGCCGGCAGGCCGCTGGACAGGACGCGCATCTGCCGCACCTTCAGCGACTGCACCACCGCCCCGCGCTGCGGCCTGGTCTCCGGCTGCTACCCGCTGGATGACTTCTACAAGCAACGTCCCGAATACGAACAGCTCAAGCGGATCAAAGCCCCAAGCAAGGAGAAACACCCGTGAAGGTTGTATCTTTTGAAGAGGCCGTCGGCTACATCCATGACGGCGATACCCTCCTGATCGGCGGTTCGGGGGGTGGCCATGCCGTTCCCGAGGCGTTGATCGTGGCCCTGGAACAGCGCTACCTGAAGGAGGACCGGCCGAACCGCATCACGCTGCTGCACCCCGTCGGCATCGGCGATAACGTCAGCCAGGGGGTCGGCCGGCTGGCCTATCCCGGCCTGCTCAAGCGCATCGTCACCGCCGCGCTGGTCAACAGCCCGGCGATCCAGAAGATGGCCGAGCAGGACACCGTCGAGGCCTACACGCTGCCGCAGGGTGCCCTTTCCCAGCTCATGCGCGAGATGGCCGCCGGACGGCCGGGCCTGCTTTCGCATGTCGGCCTGCATACCTTCGTCGATCCGCGCCTGGGCGGGGGCCGGCAGAGCACCTGCGCCCATGAGGACCTGGTCGAGCTGACGACCATGGCCGGAAGGGAGTGGCTCTTCTACAAGCCCTACAGCGTCGATGTCGCCTTCCTGCGAGGCACCACCGCCGATGGGGACGGCAACGTGACGATGGAACGCGAGGCCGTCTTCGGCGAGATGCTCTCCATGGCCCAGGCGACACGCCGGTCGGGGGGCATCGTAATCGTGCAGGTGGCGCGCCTGGGCGAGCGCGGCTCGCTTCCCTCCAGGCAGGTCAAAATCCCCGGCATGCTCGTCGATCTGGTTGTTGTCGACCCCGGTCAGCGCCAAACCTACCTGATGGACTACTCCCCGGCCTATGCCGGCGAACTGCACGTGCCTCTCTCCGAAATCACCCCGCTGCCGCTCGATCCCCGCAAGGTGATCGCCCGCCGGGCGGCCCTGGAGCTGGCCCCGGACGCCGTCTGCAACCTCGGCTCGGGGGTCTCCACCGGGATCGCCAACATCGCCGCCGAGGAGGGCATCCTGGAGCGGATCGTGCTGACCAACGAACAGGGGCTGATCGGCGGGGCCCCTTCCGCGGACGCCGGCGCGGCAGTGAATTACACCTCGATCGTCGATCAGCCCTACCAGTTCGACTTCTACGACGGCGGCGGCCTTGACCTGGCCTTCCTCTCCTTCGCCCAGGTGGACCCCCGGGGGAGCGTCAACGTGAGCCTCTTCAACGGCCGCATCATCGGCGTAGGCGGATTCATCAACATCAGCCAGAACGCCAAGAAGGTCATTTTCAGCGGGACGTTTACCGCCGGCGGGCTGAACGTCGTCTGGGAGAACGGGGTGACCCGGATCCTGAAGGAGGGCGGGTTTCACAAGTTCACCCAAACAATCGAGCAGATCTCATACAGCGGCCCCTTCGCCGAGGAGCGGGGGCAGGAGGCCCTGTACGTCACGGAGCGGGGGGTGTTCAGGCGCGGACCCGGGGGGATCGAGTTGGTCGAGATCGCCCCGGGTGTGGACCTGGAGCGCGACATCCTGGCGCAGATGGACTTCCGCCCCCGGATCGCCGGCGATCTGAAGGAAATGGACCGGCGGCTCTTCCTCGATAAGCCGATGGGGCTGGCGGCGGACCTCCTGGGTAAGCCACCCTGCCATGTGCCCGCCCGTCTTCAGGAAAGGACACGCCAATGACTGACCACCGTTCGGGAATTCCATGCCCCGCCGAAGAGGCGGACGCTATCCGGGTGACCCGTCCGCGGGAAGGGGTCGCCCTCGCCGCGATCATCTCCGAGCCGCTCGGCGTACTGCGCCATACCGTCAAGCGAGCCCTCTGGTCCGCCCTGCGGCGGCTGGAGGCCGATCCGTCCATCCGCTGCCTGGTGCTGACCGGCATGGGCAGGGCCTTTTCGGTCGGTTCGGATATCCGCGATTTCAGCCAGGACGTGGGATGGCTTTTGGAGAACGATTACTGGGAGGCCGGACTGAACCAGGCGATCGAAGATGCCCGTTTCCCGGTCATCGCCGCCTGCAACGGCCACGCCTTGGGCGGCGGGGCGGTTCTGGCCCTGGCCTGCGATATCCGCGTGGCATCCGCGTCGGCCCGCTTCGGTTTTCCGGAGGTCAAGGTAGGCGCCTTCGCCTCGGGCAGCGGCACCCAACGTCTCCCCCGCCTGGTTGGTCGCGGCCGAGCCCTGGACCTGCTGCTGACCGGCCGGGTCATCGACGCCGCCGAAGCCCTCTCTTACGGTTTGGTCGAGTACGTCTTTGCGGACGGGGACATGGTCGAAAAAGCGCTCGATCTGGCCGAAGGGATCGCCTCGTTTCCGGGAACGGTCACCGCCGCCACCAAGCGGTGCGTGAACGTGGGCCTCCATGAGGGGATCCGCACCGGCCTGGCCCTGGAGCAGGATCTGCGCGTCAAGACCGGCCGCGGCACCGACGCCGCCGAAGGGAGGCAGGCCTTTCTGGAGAAGAGGCCGCCGCGGTTTAATGTGAACAGCCTGACGGAGGACTGACATGGTGGAAAAGAGCTATCCGATGGCCTTCGTGACCGCCCCCGGCGTGATCGAGTTCCGATCGTACGAACGGGCCCATCTCGACCCACTGGAGGTGCGCCTAAGTGTCAAGGCCGCATCGATCTGCGGAGGCGATCTCCACATCTTCAAGGGGAAGCACCCCTTCGCCCCGCTGCCCGTCAGCGTGGGACACGAACTGGCCGGCCTGGTGATCGAGACCGGCCCTGCCGTGACGAAGGTCAAAAACGGCGACCGGGTCGCCGTCGAGCCGGTGATCGCCTGCGGCCGGTGCAATCCCTGCCGCCGCGGCGACTACCACCTCTGCCTGAACATCAGTTTCCAGTACCGCAGGGGACAGGGCGCCTTCACCCCCTATTTCGTCGCCCACGAGGATCGCGTCTTTGGTCTGCCCGCTGGCCTCTCCTATGAGGAGGGCGCCCTGGTCGAGCCGCTCTCCGTGGCCCTGCACGCCGTGAAGAAAAGCGGCGTCCGCCTGGCAGAGACGTGCGCCGTGTTCGGCGCCGGGGCCATCGGGCTCCTCGTGACGATGCTGCTGAGGCAGGCCTCCGGGGGCCGGACGTTCATCATCGATGTCGATGATTTCCGGCTTCGGAAGGGATTGGAACTGGGCGCCTGCCGCGCCGTCCACAACCGCCGGGAGGACGCCCGGGAGGTAATCCTCGCCGAGACCGATGGGATCGGCGTGGACAAGGCCTACGAGGCCGTCGGCATGGAGATGACGCTCAGGCAGGCGCTCGAGTCCCTGCGTAAAGGGGGGACGGCGACGCTGCTTGGCCTGTTCGAAGTATCCCCTGCGTGCCTGCCGGTCAACCTCTTCGTGCAAAAGGAGATCTCCCTGCTCGGTTCCCAGGGGTACAACTGGGACTTCCAGGACGCCCTGGTCCTGCTCGATCAGCGCCGTCTGGATCTGAAGCCCCTGATCACACATCGCGTCAGACTGGAGGACTTGCAGTCGGGTTTTGAGATCCTGCTGGACCCGGCCGGCCAGGCCGTCAAGGTGGTGGTGGTAATGGGATAATCGCTGATTCTTCCCGACAATCCCATCGATAGGAAAAGGATCGATTTGGATTACTTCACGGAGGAATGACATTATGGAAAGCCGAATCGCTCAAGCCATCGAGACAAAACATCCCCCCATCGCGCTGATCTGGTCCGACGAGAAGCCCGAAGGGGCAATGCAGTTCCAGGAGGGCCGCTGGGGCTGCGTCATGTGGCTTACCGCCTCCGCCGCCAAGGGGCGGCCGGCGGCCTGTGACGTGAAGACCTTCGGCTGCATCGGCGGCGGGGTCGGGATGGGCTTCGGGGAGCAGTACAAGAACTTCCCAGGCGGCGAGGAGGGATTCTGCCACTTTCTCTCTTCCGGCATCGAGGGATGGGCGAAAGGGCCCGCCGTGGCGGAGCAGGTCAAGCCTTTCCTGCGGGGCGAGGCCTACGACAACTTCATCCACGGCGAGCGCCATATCGGGTCGCCGGAATTGGTGAAGCGCTTCCTCAAGGCGCTCCCCATCACGCAGATCCCTAAGCGCTATGTCGTCTTCCGGCCGCTCGCCGACGTCGATCCCGAAAAGGAACCGCCGCAGACGGTGATCTTTTTTGCCGACCCGGACGAGCTATCCGCCCTCGTCGTCCTGGCGAATTACGGCCGCGGGGACAACGAAAATGTGATCATTCCCTACGCCGCCGGTTGTCAGACGATCGGCATTTATCCCTATAGCGAGGCGAAATCGGAGCGGCCGCGGGCCGTCGTGGGGCTGACCGACCTCTCCGCCCGGGTCTACATCCGCAAGCAACTCGGCGACAACCTCCTCAGTTTCGCCATGCCGTTCACCCTGTTCCGGGAGATGGAGGCAAATGTGGAGGGGTCGTTCCTCCAGCGCCGCACCTGGCAGGAACTCCTCGCAGCGAAGAGGTCCAAGTGTTCACCCGATTCTTTTGCGAAATCCGACCATTCTTCCCGGTGAACGCAGCCTTGAGGCAACGTATCCATCGCCCGGAGGAAGGAAGTCCCGGCGTGAAATCGTTCATTTCGCGATAAGAATCCTAACCATTTACTCATGGCCATGAACCAAAAGATAAGGATTCCTGCTCCTATCCACATCAGATAACCGCTGACTTGCGTATCTATCTTTCACTTCCGATGCGAAATGGAAGGGGGGATTGCCGCGTTCAATCCGTTCCGGAGGGTGACCCGGCTTACGGTTATTTCACGACGCCCAGGATGATATCACCCGTCATTTCCCCTTTTTTAACGGGATGCTGGTCCTGACCGGTCGCCTGGGGAACCTTGATGGAAACATAGCGGTATATCTCATCCAGCGTGATGACCCCGTCCCCATCAAAGTCTGCTTTGCCGCCGAGCCCCTCCAACAGGTAATAGGTGAAGACTCCGTGTTTGAGTTCGTCTTTTTCGGCGCTCACCTGATTGGCGTCACTGGCGGCAATGATCATTCTGCCCTTCCCCTGGGAAAGCCTGTCCAAAAAAGCGCCGGAAACATTTGCCCTGGCTCCCGACGCAAGAATCGTTCTTCCTCCGCTCGCCCCGCTGTAACAGGTATCGCTGAGGAAGACCAATTTTTCAGAACTGATCCGTTGAAAGATCCGGGAAACTTCTCCCATGGGTATGGCGGATGCGTATAAATCCTTAGGATCGGCGTTGTGGGGAAGAATATATTTTTCCAGCCCGTCCCCGTCCGGGCTGGAGGCATCTTTCTCGGTAGCCCCATGCCCCGCCAGGTAAATGATTACCATATCCTCCTTCCCCGCTTTCCTCCGCAGTTGCGTTCCCAGAGCGCTGCGAATGCGATCCAGGGTTGCGTCTTCGTCAAGGAGGAGCCAAATATGATCTTTCGGAACCCGGTTCACTTCGATCAGGTAACGATAGACTTCCCTTGCGTCATTTACAGCGTATTTTAGGGAGGGA
>JAPLJY010000355.1 GCA_026388345.1 Deltaproteobacteria bacterium | reverse complement strand
TAGAGCGTCTCGTTCAACTGGTTCATCTCGATGATCTTGTCCTTGATGTGAGAGGCTTTGGCCGCCCCGTTATACTCGGCGACCGTCTGCGACGCGCCGATCAGCACGTCGCCGACCCCCACCTTGCAGGCATAGCTCTGGCGGTGGTAGGAGGCGAATTTTTCCACCAGCGGCCCGGAAAACTCATACTCCCGGTACATGAAAACCCTTTCCCAGGGAACGAACACGCGATCGAAGACCACCAGCGCCTCATGTCCGCCGAAGAAGGAGTTGCCGATGTCGATGCGGCCCGCTTCGAGCTTCCGGGTGTCGCAGGACTGGCGTCCGATGATATACGTGATCCCCTGCGTATCGCTCGGCACGGCAAAGGAGACGGCATAGTCCTTGTCCTCCTCGCGCATCGCAACGGTCGGCATGACGATGATTTCATGGGAGTTCACCGCACCGGTCTGATGGGCCTTCGCCCCGCTCACCACGATGCCGTCAAGCCTCTCTTCCACCACGTGCAGATACAGATCCGGATCGGACTGCTGCCGGGGCGCGAGGCCTCTGTCCCCCTTGGGGTCCGTCATCGCGCCGTCGCAGGTCAGGTCGTTTTCCTGGACATGGGCCAGGAATTTCAGGAAGCGCTCGTTGTACGGCGTGTTGCATTTGGCGTCGATGTCGTACGTGACGATGGACAGCGCGTTGAGCGCGTCCATTCCCACGCAACGCTGGAAGCAACAGGCCGTATGACCTCCCAGCATCCGTCCCATTTTGCTTTTCTTCACCAGGTCGTCCCGGTTCTGATGGATATGGCAGAAGCGGTTGATCCTCTTGCCGGTCAGATGCGACACGGCGGTCATCAGCTCCGCCCATTCCGGCCGCCCAGCCAGTTCGTACGTGGCGGCCACGGCATTCATGGAGGGCCGCAGGATCGGATCATCCACCACATTTTCAATCCGCTTGCCGAACATATAGACTTCCAGCTTGAGTTTTCTCAGGCTCTCCTCATATTGCCGGGCTGTCATCATGGCAAAATATCTCCTTTCACTCTTTCAGCCGGGGTCATCCCGCCGCGTTCTGGGCCTGGCATCGGTTGATCAAACGCTGCCAGTCATCATCCACCCGCATTTGCATGCGGTCGCGTTCTTCGACGGACATCTTTTTGAACCGGCCCTGATGTTTCAGGTAGCCCTCCACCCCTTCCTTCACAGGCATGGCGCTCAACTGCCAGGTATCCCCATCGAACACCTCATAAAGCGGAAACACACGGCTTTTAACGGCCTGCCTGGCGACCTCGATGGAGAGCTCCGTGGCATGCCGCCAACCCGTCGGGCAGGAGGCAAACAGATGGATAAATCGCGAACCCTTGATATTTTTTGCTTTTTCAAGCTTTTCTTTCAGATCCTCCGGTGCGCCGATGCTGGCAGTGGCCGTGTAGGGGATACGATGCGCCGCCATGATTTCCACCATGTTTTTCTTCCTCTGACCTTTCCGGGCCGAATCGGGTGTGGTGGTGGTCCACCCGCCGGCAGGTGTTGCCGAGGAGCGCTGGATACCCGTGTTCATGTAGGCTTCGTTATCGTAGCAGATAAAAAGGATATCATCGTTTCGTTCCACAACGCCGGAAAGAGGCTGGAAGCCGATATCGAAGGTTCCGCCGTCGCC
>JAPLJY010000231.1 GCA_026388345.1 Deltaproteobacteria bacterium | reverse complement strand
TGTTTCAGGAAGACGATATAGCGGCCCCGGGCGTCCTCCATGCGGTAGGCCTTTCCCAACTCCGTGGGAGACGGGTGGAGGGTGTGCAGATTGTTCGCGAAGATCATCTCCTCGATGGCCGCTTCCGTCTCGTCGGGGAGCTTGAAACCCTCGCTGCCGAAGATTTTGATGCCGTTGTCCTGGAAGGGGTTGTGGGAGGCGGAGATGACGATGCCCGCGTCGGCCCTCATGCTGCCGGTAAGAAAGGCGATTCCCGGCGTGGGGATCACGCCGACCATGATGGCGTTGACGCCCATGGAACAGATCCCTGAGACGAGCGCATTTTCCAGCATGTATCCGGAGAGGCGGGTGTCCTTGCCGATAATGATCTTGGGTACGTGGCCTTTTCTCTTGAAGAGATGGGCGGTGGCGCGCCCGATGTTCATGGCCATTTCCGCCGTCATGGGGTGTTCGTTTGCCACCCCCCGGACCCCGTCGGTACCGAATAATTTGCCCATATATGTTCTCTCCCATGTTGTCGTGATGCGGAGTTGCAGCCGTTAGATTCGCCTGTTCCGTGTGGTCTGTCCAAGAGATTTTGCTTGCCATCCCTGGACGCCTGTGTTAGCGTCTCCGACGCCGGAAGCTTATATAATACATGCATTTAATTTGCAATCAAAATGCTTTCCGGGTCGTTTGGGGTGAACCCGGGACCGTTCCCATTCTCTGTCCCAAGGGTTCTTTCGGTTTCAGGTTGATTGAATCGGTGGACCCCGCCGTCCTTTCCGTCTTGGAGCCGGATGGCCGGGATTGAAAAAGAGAAGAGGAGGAGCGATATGGAGAAGAAAGTAACCGTCGTCGGCGCAGGGAATGTGGGCGCGACCGCGGCGCAGCGTCTGTGCGAAAAAGCGTTATGCGATGTGGTGCTTGTGGACATCATCGAAGGCGTGCCCCAGGGCAAGGCCCTCGATCTGACGGAGGCGGCGCCTGTCGAGAAGCATGACGCCCATCTCATCGGCACCAACAGCTATGAAGACACCAAGGATTCCGATATCGTCATCATTACCGCAGGCATTCCCCGGAAGCCGGGGATGAGCCGGGATGACCTGCTGGCCACGAACAAGAAGATCATGACTGCCGTGACCGGGCAGGTGGCGAAGTATTCCCCCAACGCCACACTGATTATCGTCAGCAACCCCCTGGATGCGATGTGCCACGTTGCCCATGACGTCAGCGGTTTCCCCAAAAACCGCGTGATCGGCATGGCGGGCGTGCTCGATTCGGCCCGTTTCCGTTCCTTCATCTCGATGGAACTCAATGTCTCCGTCGAAAACATCCATGCCTTCGTCCTCGGCGGCCACGGGGATACGATGGTCCCGCTGCCCCGTTACTCGACGGTGGCGGGTATCCCGATCACGGAACTCATCCCGAAGGACCGCCTTGATACGATCGTAACCAGGACCCGGAACGGCGGTGCGGAAATCGTCAGCCTCCTCAAGACGGGGAGCGCCTTCTATGCGCCGGCCTCGTCGGCGGTGGAGATGGCGGAGGCCATCCTGAAGGATCGCAAGAAGATCCTGGCCTGCGCAGCCTATCTGGAAGGCGAGTACGGGATCAACGGTCTGTTCATCGGCGTGCCTGTGAAACTGGGCAAAGGCGGGATCGAGGAGATCATCCAGATCAAGCTGACCGCCGAAGAAGATGCCGCCCTGAAGAAGTCGGCGGCGGCGGTGCAGGATCTCGTCGATGTCATGAAGAAGATGGCATAAGGTTTCTGCAGGAAAATGCATGCAAAAGGGCCTTCCCGTCGCTTGGGAGGGCCTTTTTTTAATTTGTGGCGCCGACCCCATTCTACCCGGGACTATCGGAAGAGGGAGGGAGAGGGGTTCCGGATCCGCCTGTATTGCCGGCGATGGGGAGGGATGTGGCGCATTTCCATCCCTGGTGCGTCCCGAAACGGGTGATCAGGGCGGCCCCCAGGCCGATCACGATTGCGATCGCCTTGACCATCCAGCCGATATACGGAATCCAGCCGATCAGCCAGAGGATCACCAGGCCCCAGAACGTTTCCCGGACGATCCCCGGGTTGGGCCGCTTGAACAGGCGAAGAACCTTTCCGCCGATGATCCGGCCGACGGCGATGAAACCGAGGAGCACCGAACAGACGACGACGATCACCTCGAGCGGGATCAGCGCGATGCCCACGACCGAGATCGTCAGCAGGAGCGCCAGCGGGGCGATCAGGACGAGGCCAAGGATGCCGCAGAGGATCACCTTGAAGGTGTTTTCATGGATCGCCTCCGAGACGATCCGAACCGGCTTCGGCAGCAGGGCGGCGATCAGGAGCGCCAGGACCAGGATGACAAGAAAGATCGAGAGCGAGATGACGGCAAAAATCCAGGACCAGCCCTCCCACTCGCTGCTCAGAGCGGTCGTCAGGGTCTCGTAAAGGTTGCTGGAGTTGATCTCCGTCAGCTCACCGCCGACTTTCGCGTCCCTTGCCATGACGATGACCCCGCCGAGGGAGACGACACTCCCCTTCACGACAGCCGTTTTTGTCAGAACCACCGAACCGCCGACGGCCACGACGCTCTGCTCCACGGCGCCGCTCACCGTGATCTGGCCGCCGATCGTGACCACGCTGTGGACCTTCTGGCCTGCCTCGACCGTGACGTCGCTGCCGATCTTGACGATGCTCTTGTCGCTGGAAGCCGTGGCGGAGATTGGGGTCAGCAACAGGTAAAAAATGAAAAGAAAGCCAAGGACTTTTTGAACCGGTTTCATGTTTCCTCCTGACAAAACCATGGATCATTATTCATTACAGCCGCCGGCAGATCGTTTCTCTTCGCTGTCGCAGGTATTCGATCACACCGGGCAGGACCGAAAGGATGACGATCGCAATGATGACCAGCGTGAAGTTGTTCTTGATCATCGGAAGATTTCCGAAATAATACCCCCCGAAGATGAACAGGGCGATCCAGGAGATGCCGCCGATGACGTTGTAGGAGATGAACCGCGTGTAGGCCATCCGGCCGATCCCGGCGACGAAGGGGGCGAAGGTCCGGATGATCGGCATGAAGCGGGCGATGACGATCGTCTTGCCGCCGTGCTTCTCGTAGAACCGGTGGGTCCTCTCCAGATACGCCTTCTTAAAAAAACGGCCGTCCTCCTTCTGGAAGATCTTCGGCCCGATGTAGTGGCCGGCGGCGTAATTCACCGTATCCCCGGCGATGGCCGCGACGGAAAGCGTGAGGAACAGCCACTCCACCTCCAGCGGTCCCTTGAGGTAGGGGTTGGCGGCGAAGGCCCCGAGGCCGAAGAGAAGTGAATCGCCCGGGAGGATCGGCGTGACCACGAGCCCCGTTTCGCAGAAGATGATCAGGAAGATCACAACATAGGTCCAGACGCCGAAATATTGAAGCAGCTCTCCCAGGTGCCGGTCGAGGTGGAGGAAGAGATCGATGAAGGTGATGAACAGATCCGCCATAGGTTCTATTTCCATTCTCCTGTTTGAATTCAATTTCTTCCGCAGGATGTTCACAGACCTCCCGAAGATGGCGGCAGTATAGGGGAGGGATTGCCGCCTGTCAATGACAAACGGGTTGTGTGTCAAGCCAAAGTAGAAATGTCCTATTCCTAGCAAAGTAGAAATGTCCTATTTGGTCAATAGGCAGATATCCTCCGTTGTCGGGAGGGCATCCAGTCTTTCCAGCTCTTGTTCCAGGGGTGATTTTTCGCTGGTTTGGG
>JAPLJY010000063.1 GCA_026388345.1 Deltaproteobacteria bacterium | reverse complement strand
TGACCGACATGACGGCCTTCGCCGACGCGCTGAAGGAGATCGCCATTTCGATGGATCAGGTCCCCTCCAACCTGGGCTATCCGGGATCGCTCTACAGCGACCTGGCGGCGCGCTACGAGAAGGCGGTGGATTTCGAAGGGGCGGGGAGCATCACCATCCTCGCCGTCACCAGCATGCCGGGCGACGATGTCACGCATCCGGTGCCCGACAACACGGGCTACATCACCGAAGGGCAGTTCTACCTCCGCAAGGGGGTCATCGAACCCTTCGGCTCCCTCTCCCGTCTCAAACAGCTGGTCATCGGCAAGGTGACCCGTGACGACCACGGCCACATCATGAACAGCATGATCCGACTCTTCGCCAAAAGCCGCGAGGTGGAGCAGAAGCTGGCAATGGGATTCGACAAGACGGAGGACGACGACCGCTTCCTCCGCTACGGGAAGCTCTTCTACGACCGGTTCATGGACCTCAAGGTGGACATGGGGCTCAACGACGCCCTCGACCTCGGTTGGGCGCCCCTTGCGGAGTGCTTCCGGCCGGACGAGGTGGGGATCAAACAGGAATTTATCGACAAGTATTGGCCCAAGGACAAGATGGGAGTGAGCTGCGCCTATGGCGGAACGAATCAAGCTCAATAAGGTCTCCCTCCGGGAGCAGAAGCAGAAGCTGGCGCTCTATCAGCGCTTCCTTCCCGCCCTGGAGGCGCGCAAGCAGCAGTTTCTGATGCAGCTCGGCCTCGTCCGGAGGGATATCCGGCGGCAGGAGGAGGCCCTCGCGGCGCTGCTTGCGGCGATTGCCCAGTGGTCCGCGCTGTTTCGGGATCTGGAGCCGCTGATGCGCTATTTCCTCAAGATCGAGGAGGTCCGGTTCTCCCTGCGCAACGTGGCGGGGCTCAAGATCCCCCGTTTCGAGTCTGTTATCTTCGCGGATCCATCCTACAGCGTCTTCGCCACGCCGTACAGTTTCGAGACGGTCCTCGCCCGGATGCGCGAGGCGATTGCGCTCCGCGAGGAGATCCGGATTCTGAAAGAACAGGAGAGGATCCTCTCCGACGGCTTCCGTAAAACGAGCCAGCGGATCAACCTCTATGAGCAGCGGCTGATCCCCGACTGCCGGGAGGCATTGCGGAAGATCGCCGTCTATCTCCAGGATCAGCAGGCCGCCGCCGTCGGCGTGGCCAAGGCGGCCAAGCGTCTGTCGGAGGGGAATTGAGCATGGTGAAATACGGCGGAAAATGTCCGTCCCGAACGGGACGGAGTCAAAGGAGGTCCTGACCTTGGCGATAGCGAAAATGACCCGGGTCTTCATGGTCGGCGCTTCCGCCCACCGGGACGAGACGATGCGGTTTCTGCAGCGCGCGGGTGTGGTGCACCTGGAGCCCGTCGTCCCGCTTGCCGGCGATTATGAGAAGCGGGCCTCGGCCGCGCTGCTGCGTCTCCGGCGGATCGGACAGATCGAGCAGGCGGTCGGCCATTACCGCCACGAGAAAGGGCGGATCCCGGCCGATTGTCCCGATGAAGGGCTGGCCGCCCGCGCAGAGGAGAACCTGAACTCTCTTCAGGAGATCCGGAACCGCAGGCAGGCCTTGGAGCGTCTGAGCAGCGACCTTGCCCCCTGGGGGGATTTCGATCTCGGCCAAATCCGTATTCTCGAGGACAACGGGGTGTATGTTCGCCGCTGGCGGATGGAACGGAAGAAGCGAACCGACCTGAGCGTCCCCGAGGGGGTTTTTGTCGAGATCGTGACGGAGAAACAGGGGCTCCTCTTCTATACGATCACCCTCGCCGGGCCCGCCGAGATTCCCGGCGCCTCGCCCCTGCCCTGGCCGGAGATCAGTCTGTCCGGTTGTGTAAAGGAGATCGAGCGCCTGAACGGGGAAGAAAAAAACCTGGTCGGACGCCTCGCCGGCATCGCGCTCCGGGCCGATGTCCTGAAGGCGCAAGTGACATCCGCCCTCAACGAGGCCCGCTACCTGGAAAATATGGGAACCCTTCACGCCGAGGAGTACCTCTTCGGCCTCCAGGGCTGGATTCCCGCCAAGATCGCGGCGGATCTCTTCAAACAAGTCGAGGCGCAGGGCCTTCCACTCCAGGTGGAGGTCCGCGAGCCGCTGCCGGAGGAGGAGCCGCCGATCCTCTACGAGAACAACTGGTTCATCCGGCGGATCGAACCCCTCCAAAAGCTTTACGGCAACCCCAAATACCGGGATCTGGATCCGTCCTATTTCTTCGCCCCCTTCATGATCCTCTTCTTTGGGATCTGTTACGGCGATGCGGGATACGGAATCGTCATGTATCTTGCGGCCCACGCCATGGGGAAAAAGTGGGGAGAACGGGTGGAGGGGATGCCGATGGTCGTCAAACTTTGCAAGGCCTTCGCCATTTCCACCGTATTCGTCGGGATCATCACCGGGTCCATCTTCGGCCTGAACTTCGACAACCGCGAATGGATCCTCATCGACGTGGCCGTGGGCGTCGGCGATCCGATGCTCTTCTTCTACATCGCCCTGGGTCTGGGGGCGCTTCACCTGAGCTTCTCCTACCTGCTGGGGATGATGCAGGCAGGTTCCTGGGTTTCGAGGCTGCCGAAGCTGGGGCTGCTGTGCGTATTATGGGGCGGTGTCTTTCTGGTCTCCCGGAACATCTGGTTTTCGGCCCCTGATGCGGCGCTCAACCAGCCCCTGACCTGGGGCGGTTTCGGTGCGCTGGGGCTGGGAGTTCTGTTGACCCTTTTCTTCTCCAGCGACCACAAGAACTGGGGGATCCGTCTGGGTCTGGGCCTGTGGAGCATCTACGGCCTGACGGGGCTGATCGGCGATCTGCTCTCCTACGCCCGCCTGTTCGGCCTGGGGATCGCCACGTCGGCCATCGCCTCGGTCATGAACCAACTGGCGGGCATGGTCCTGGGCGCCACGGGGCCCATTCTCGGCATTCCCCTGGCGTTGATCATCCTGATCCTGGGGCACACGTTCAACCTGGCGCTGGGCATCCTGGGGAGCACGGTACATTCCGCCCGTCTCCACTTCGTCGAGGCCTTCAAGAGCTTCTTCGAGGGGGGCGGGGTAGAATACAAACCATTCAAAATCGAAAGGGGTTCGTTATGAGCAAGAAGGGGACTGTGGTTGTCGGAACTTTCACCGCGCTGATTGTGGCCGGACTCGCCTCGCCGGCCTTCGCCCAGGCGGCGGCCGTGCAGAACGAGTGGGCGCCGCTGATCGCCAAGATGTCGATGGGATTCGGGCTCTCGATGGCCCTGACCGGTTCGGCGATGGGTCTGGTCATCTCCTTCCAGGCGCTTTTGGCCGGCGGGGCGGAGAACTTCTACAAGAACATCGCCGTCGCGCTGATGCCCTCGACGCAGGGGATCTACGGGATGGTGATCTTCTTCACCAACCTGGACGCAATGGCCACCGACCCGTACACCGTAGCCGGCAAGGCAATGATCGCGGGCCTCGTTTTGTGCATCAGCGCCTGGTACCAGGGGATCGTCAATGCGGCGGGGATCAAGAGCATCCTGGAGGGGAAGAACACGCTGGCCAACGCGCTTGTCGCCGGCGCCATGCCCGAGACCTACGCGGTCTTCGCCCTGGTCATGACCTTCATCATGAAGTAGGATTTGCGCTGCGCCCCCTTTGGTTCGGGGAAAACGTGCGCAGGTTTCAGATGGCCGGTGGAACGACCGGCCGCGCGTTCCCGGCTGCTCTGCCGGAGTTCTCGATCCGGAGTGCGGGGTCATCCCCGGGTCGGCTTAGAAGCGGGCCGTCGGCAAATCAGGCCGACGGGAGAAGGGATGGTCTTTCCCTTTAGTTAAAGGCCTGTTTCCCGAGTTCCTTCTCGATGAGGTCCGCATCACCGATATTGTATTGCACCAACCTCTTCAAGTGAGCATAGCTCTCCTCGTCCATGGCGGTGAAACTGATGGCCGTTTCCTGCTCGCCGACTCTCAGGATCTTGGAATCGATGGCGATTTTAAGATCGTCGCTCAGAGAAATGACGACCTTGCAGGCGGCATCCTTTCGGAAAAGCGGGCTGGAGGTACAGAGAATACCGGTCATACTGATGTTGATGATCATGATCTTGATCACCTCCCCCTGGAGTGAAACGGTGACATCAAAATGCACGGGGACGCGCGTTCGTTTTCTCTTCTCCTGATCCATGATGATTGGTCCTCCTTGACCGACTATCTATCACATTTCGCATTCGTATACCGCTGATTTTTTATGACCCCGGCTTTTGAACCGCAAACGAGGCGCATCCCATGAACCTGTCGGATATCCGGTTTCCCAGGCAGTTGGAGGCCGATGAAACGGCTGAGACCATCCGCAAGGTGTTGATGGCCCGTACCGTAAAACTCTGGCCGGGTGGTACACTCGATGTCGCAAGGATCACGATGGATGGCCCGCTGAAAAAAGTACTCCGGACGGCCATGCTCATGGGCCGGATTCGCTGCGGATTCGAAGCAATCTTTGACCGGCTGGAAAGCGAAAGAAAAGGGATTATGAATGTTCGGGAACGGAGATGCACCCCGTATGGAGATCGGGTTTCAAGGCTGCTATTATTTTCCAACGATGGCGCCGAGCGGTTTTACAGGCATATCGAATCCCTGTTGCAGGCGAACGCGCCGAGACTGCTCGGTTGTCTTCTGGATATCGACGGCTGCGCCCTGGGAAATTTGCTCACCGGCAAAGACAGGCCGATCAAACTCGTGATGGCAGAACACAAGGATCTCGTTTCCGAGACATTGCGTACGATAGTTGCCGGTCAGGATCAAGGCTGTCCGGCTAAAGTCAGCTGACAACAAGATAATATGTTTATAATGTAAGTAAATGAGCCTTTTTTCGATCTGAAGCCTCAGACGGGGATCATTGTCCATGGAATTCACCTATGCCGATTGCGTCAAGCTGATGCCTGAATGGAACGGTCTGGCGCTGGACATCCGGGAACTGAAAGGTGGGATCACGAATCAACTCTACCGGGTCACGTCCGGCAATGGAATGGACTGC
>JAPLJY010000173.1 GCA_026388345.1 Deltaproteobacteria bacterium | reverse complement strand
GACGGGTCAGCGGGTGCGGAAGCTCGGCCGGCCGGTCGCCGGGAAGACCGGGACGACGGACGACACGCGCGACGCCTGGTTCATGGGATTCACGCCGTCGCTGGTCGCCGGCGTCTGGGTGGGCTTCGATCAGGAGCGGCCCATGGGCCGTCAGGAGGTCGGCGGCCGCGCCGCGGCCCCGATCTGGCTCTACTTCGCGGAGAAGGCCCTCCAGGGGACACCGGTCGAGGTCTTCCCCGTACCGGACGGAATTGTCTTCGTCAAGGTCGATCCGAAGACCGGCGCCCCGGCCAGGTTCTGGACAAAAGGGGCGATTTACGAATGCTTTATCGAGGGGACGACGCCCGAAGACGCCGAAACAATCGATCCCGCCAATCTTCCCGGTGGGACGCACCGATTCGACACGGACCCCAACTCCTGACGACAGGAAACCATCTCAAAAAATCACCGCTTCGAAAATGGAATCATTGCCTGTGCCAATATCTTCTTGACACACAAGACCGCTTTCCGTATCCTCAATCCAAGCAAAAGCAACTTCTTATCACTCTGCGCTTTTCCTTTTCGGTTCCAAATGTCCCGATCTCCGGGAGGGTGTTGTGGTGTGTGTCCTTCAATCCTGGGATGACGGTCTGGTCGATGACATCCGCCTGGCCGCGATGCTGCGCCGTCACAGGGCGAGGTGAAGCCTTTTCTGATGCCTTGAGACTTAACAATACTTGATTTTGTGAGGCCCCTGTTTCATATTGCCGTATCGAAACATTCATTCTGAACGATTGCAGACGGCTGCAGGGGTGAAGAATGGGAGGACGTATGGTCTCTTTAAAGGATGAATGTCCCGTCATCCACTCGGAACAGGAACTGGGGAAGGCCCTGAAGGCAGACAGGGTGGTCGCCCTTTTTTACGCCTCCTGGTGTCCTTTCTGCGTCAAGGTTTTGCCCGCCTTTCAGAAAAGCGCCCAAGGAGAGGGGAGGCACCTGATCGTTGTCCAGGATGATCAGGAGACCATGGCGGAGACCTATGCCGTGAAGGTGTATCCGACCCTGCTTTGCTTCGAAAAGGGGGCAGTGACCAGGCGTCTGAACGGTGTGCTGGGCATCGGGATCAGCGAAAAGGATCTGAAGGCGTTCGTGGATTCCTGCTTCTAGATCCTTAAGAGGAAGGCCCGGAGGCAACACATGTCGTCCTTGGAATTTGATGTCAATACCCTGCGGAATATCCCTTTGTTCAACAGCATCATCAACTCACTACATGACGGCGTCCTGATCGCCGATGATCAGGGGTACATCAAATATGTCAACACCTCCTACCTGCGATTGACCGGGGTAAGCGACAAGGATGTCCTGAACAAAGAGGTTCAGGTGGTTCGGAAGGGAGCCCGTTTGCCGGAGGTGCTGAAGACCGGAAAACCTCTGCTCGGGATTAAAAGAAAGGTCAACGACGTAGAATATATCGCTGATATCAGTCCGATTTTCTTCAACCACAGGGTCGTCGGGGCGATCTCCGTCGTCCGCGATATCACGGAAGTGGTCGCGTTGAGCAACAAGCTTAAGGACTACACCCACAGGGTGATGGAATTGCGCAACAAGGTCAGGGAAATCCACCGGGCGCGCTATCGGTTTGAAGATATCATCAGCCGAAGCAAAGAGATGGAAAAGGTAAAGGAAATGGCCAAGCGGGTGGCTGCCAACGATATGCCCGTGCTTGTCTTGGGAGAGAGCGGATCCGGAAAGGAGCTCTTTGCCCATGCGATCCACAATGCAGGTCTCCGGAGCAACAGCCCCTTTGTCCCGGTTAACTGCGCGGCTTTTTCTCCCCAGCTCCTTTCGAGCGAACTGTTCGGATATGAAGAAGGGGCCTTTACGGGGGCATTGAAGGGGGGCAAGCTGGGCCTCTTTGAAATCGCCCACGGGGGAACGCTCTTCCTGGATGAAATTGGAGACATGGAATATGAACTCCAGTCCAAACTCCTGAGGGTCCTGGAAACGGGCGAGTTCATGAGAATTGGGGGCACAAAACCCATCAAGGTGGATGTCAGGATTATCTCCGCCTCGAACAGGGAGATCGAAAGGTTGATTCTTGAAACAAGGTTCAGGGAAGATCTCTTTTATCGCCTGAATGTGATTTCCTTAGAGATACCGCCGCTACGGGTGCGCTTGCAGGATATACCGCCCCTGGTGGAATATTACCTGGATCGGCTCAGCGCACGGCGGAAAAAGAGATACACCGCCTCCGATAAAACCCTCGATATCCTAAATCAGTACCATTATCCCGGCAATGTCCGTGAACTGTTCAATATCATCGAGTTTGCCGCAAGCGCCTGCGATGCTCAGGAACTCATGCCGAACGATCTGCCGATTCTTTCCAAGATCAGACCCCAGCCCGCACATTGCCGCGTGTTGTCCGATTCCACCCGGTCTTCGGAAAAAGAGACGATTACGGAGGTGTTGAAAAGCTTTGGAAGGTCGGTCGAAGGCAAGCGCAAGGCTGCTAGTCATCTCGGCATTTCCCTGGCGACGCTGTATAATAAGATCCGGCAACACAATATTTGAGAAAATCCCTGCCGACCGGTACCCCCGGCAGGGATTCAAGAAAAAGGGCCCTGCGTTTCCCGCAGGGCCCTTTTTCTTGAACAGGCGCAAGGTTTTCCAGACTAAAAACGCGGGAAGGGAATGACGCCCAGGACCAGACAGGCCAGGGTCATCACGATCGTCACCGAGAAAGCCCACCAGAAGATGAATTTTTGATGATCTCCCAGTTCCACGCCGCAAAGGCCGATGAGAATGAACGTCGATGCGGTCAGCGGGCTTAAGGGGAATCCCGTCGTCATCTGCCCCAGCACCGCTGCCCGTCCGATGATGGCCGGTTCGATGCCGAATGCCTGGGCCGTCTGGCTGATAACCGGCAGGACGCCGAAATAATAGGCATCCGGTGTTAAAATGAGACTAAAGGGCATGCTCGTGACGGCCACAATCACGGGGATGAAGGAACTGAACGCACTGGGGATGAGGGAAACCAGCGTCATGGACATGGCCTGGATCATCTTCGTGCCTCCCAGGACTCCGGTAAATATTCCCGCGGCAAAGATCATGGAGCCGACAAAAGCCATGTTTTTGGCCCAGGCATTGATCCGGTCATGCTGAGCCTGAACGGTGCGATAATTCAACGGCAGTGCGACAACGCAGCCCAACATGAAGATGACGGCCAGGGGAAGCCAGGCGAGGATGAGCGCGACGATCACGATCAAGGCCAGGATAAGGTTGATCCAGAACAGTTTTGGTTTACGGAGAGCCTTGTCCTCTTCGGAGAGCTGAACCTCCAACTGGACGCCCTCCAGAGATACGGGACCATTGACCCCCAACCTTTTGCGCTCCATCCTTCCGATCAGGTAGGAACAGAAACAGCCCCACAGGACGCCGATGATCATGGGGATCAAAACGGGCGTAAAAAGCTGATCGGAAGTGACATGCAATGAGGCCATGGCCCTGGCCGTGGGTCCGCCCCAGGGAATGATGTTCATGGCTCCCGCCCCCAGGCAGACGCACCCGGAAAGGGCCAGCATCCGCATGTTCAGGCGCTTGAAGATCGGCACCATCGCCGAGCAGGTGATCATGAACGTGGTGGCACCGTCCCCGTCCAGGGCCACGAGCACTGTCAGGATGAATGCGCCCACACAAACCTTGACCGGATCACCTTTAAGGAGGCGGACCAGCCCGTTGATCAGCGGGTCGAAGAGCCCCACGTCCAGCATCAGACCAAAAAATAGAATGGCAAACATAATCATGACGCCGACCGGGGCCACCTTCAAGATCCCGTCGATCATCATCTTGCCGATCGCCGTCGGGGCGTACAGGCCGGTTACATAGGACCCGGCAATCGCGGCGATGGCCGGGATCATGATCAGGGCGACATGAACGGACAGCCTCTTGGTCATGATGAGAGCTAAAAATGCAAAAATGGTCAAAAAACCTAAAAATGACAGCATATGTTCCCCTCCTTTTTTGGATGTGATCCTGCGGCGAACCGCCAATTCAACCTCCAATCATCCCATGATGCCGTTTTGCTTTAAGCGTGCATACTCCTCCTTGGATATCCCCAGGATATCGGTTAAAATCTGCTCTGTGTGTTCGCCGTGAAGCGGCGCCGTGGTCCTGATGGTCGGCTTCATACGGGTGAATTTGATCGGGCAGGAGACTACGTTCATCCTCCCTCCGAGGGGGTGGTCCATCTCGACGATCATCTCCCGGGCCTTTGCAATATGCGGGTCGTTGCAGATTTGATCCACGCTCAGGATCGGGGAACAGGGGACGCTCGCCCCCATCAGCAGCGATACTATCTCGGAGACCTTTCGCCTGGATGTCCATTGGGTGACGATCCCCTCCAGACGAACCACGTTTTTGACCCGATCCCTGTTGGTCAGGAATGCTGGATCTTTCGCCAGCGCCTCCTGACCGATAACTCGGCAGAACCGTTTCCAGACCTCCTGACCCCCGACCCCGATCACGACCCAGCCGTCTTCCGCGGCAAAGGAGTCGTAAGGTGCGATGAATTCATAGCGGTTTCCGACCCTCTGGGGGACACGGCCCTCCACCAGATAGATCTGAATCACCGTCTCCATGGCACTGACCATGGAATCCACCAGCGCCACGTCAATCCTCTCGCCGAGACCGGTGCGTTCCCTGCCTTTGAGGGCCGCCAGTATGCCGATGCAGGCATTGAGTCCGGCCACGATGTCCGCCATCGCCGTCCCCGTCCTGGTGGGCGGGGAGTCGGGCCAACCCGATACGCTCATCAACCCGCCCATCGCCTGTCCGATGATGTCGTACCCGGGCCTGTCCTTGTAAGGCCCATACTGGCCGAAACCGGAAATCGAAGCATAGATGATCCCGGGATTGACCTCCCTGACGTCGTCATAGCTTAACCCAAGCCGATCCATCGTTCCCGGCTTGAAATTCTCCAACAGGATGTCCGATTTTTTCAAAAGACCCAGGAGAATGGCTTTGGCCTCCTGCTTTTTTAAATCCAGGACGATGCTCTGTTTGTTCCGGTTTAAATTGGTAAAGTAGGCACTGGTTCCCCGAAGGAAGGGAGGATAGCCTCTGGAGTCATCCCCCTTGCCCGGCTCTTCCACCTTGATGACCTCCGCCCCCATATCCGCCAGGAACATGGTGCAAAACGGTCCGGCCAGGACCCTGGTCATGTCCACCACCCTCAGGCCTTTTAAGGCGCCATCTGAATGCGATTGATTTTGAACGGCCATTGGACGGTTATCCTCCTGGTTGCGATCTGCTGCCATACATAACAAAAGTCATGCCATATAAATACTGCGGATATTGCTTCGTATTTCTCCGAGGAGGACTGGAAAATCGCTGATAGAATTCTATAAATTTAGAAATGGATATGCAGGTCAATCGAACCAGCACCCCTTATCCTTCCTGACAGATCTTTGTTGACAACATTCCTGAAAAATCACCTTGACAACGGTTTTTCTTTCCGGTAGGGTGCGACCTCGATTTTCGGAATGGAAGGAATTTTTGTGAACCATACATCGTCGAACAGCCTGCTTCTCGTACTTTCCGTCGTAGTACTCGTACGCACGGGGGCTGCTGCTCGGCGTCTTTGATGGGATAACATAAAAGACGAGAGCCGCGAACCCCGCCAGGTCCGCGGCTTTTTTGTTTTAAGAAAAGCCGCGGTTCGGGAGAATCGGCGGCTTTTTTATTCACGGAAAGGAGCTTTACATGGGGACCATCGGTGCGGACATTGTTTTGAAAACCCTGGCGGAGGAGGGGGTGGAGGTGATTTTCGGCTACCCCGGGGCCAACACCCTGCCGCTCAACGACCGGCTTGCCGACAGCCGCATCCGGCACTACCTGATGCGGCACGAGCAGGCGGCGGCCCATGCCGCCGACGGCTACGCCCGCGCGACGGGCAAGGTGGGGGTCTGCCTCGCGACGTCGGGTCCCGGCGCCACGAACCTCGTCACGGGCATCGCCACCGCCTACATGGATTCGACGCCCATGGTCGCCATCACCGCCCAGGTCAACAGCGACCTCTGGGGCCGGGACGCCTTCCAGGAGACGGACATCATCGGAATCACGATGCCGATCACGAAGCACAGCTTCATGGTGCGCGACGTGAACCAGCTCGCCTCTTCGCTCCGGCAGGCCTTCCAGCTCGCCAGCACCGGCCGGCCCGGTCCCGTCCTCGTGGATATCCCGCGGGACATTCTGAGCGCCTCCTGCGGCGAGCAGCCGAAGAAGATCCCGACGGCCCCGCCCAAACGGATCGAGAATCCGGAACAGCTCGAACGGATCGCCCAGACCCTGAACCGGAGCGAACGGCCCGTCATCATCATCGGCGGCGGGGTCAAGTTAGGCGACGCCTGCGACCTGGTGACGGAGTTCGTGCAGACGGCTCGGGTTCCGTTCGTCACAACCATGATGGGGATCGGTTCTGTCGCTTACGCCAACGGCTTCAACCTCGGTTTCATCGGCATGCACGGCAACGAACTGGCCAACCGGTCGGTCCACCAGGCCGACTTTATCCTCGCGCTGGGAACCCGCTTCACGGAGCGGAGCACCTCCGTCATCGAGGAATTCGCACCGCTCGCCACCGTCGCCCAGATCGACATCGATTCCACCTCCATCGGAAAGAATATCAAGGTGGATCTCCCCTACGAGGGGGAAATCCAGGACGCGCTGGCGGCGCTGATCCCGCTGATCGTTCCCCGCGAACGGGAGGACTGGATGGGGCGGATCCATGCGGAGCGTGAACTCCAGGAGGCGAAGCTCAAGGACGGGGGGTGCGGCCAGGCGGGGAATCTGATCCGCAAGATCCAGGCCGCCATGCCCCGGGAGACGATCGTGGTCCCGGATGTGGGGCTGAACCAGATCTGGACGGTCCGCACCTGGCAGAGCCATTTTCCCCGCAGCCTGCTCACGAGCGGCGGCATGGGGACGATGGGTTTCTCCGTTCCGGCCGCGATCGGCGCCAAGGTGGGCGCCCCGGTCCGGGACGTGGTCGTCATCTGCGGCGACGGCGGGTTTTACATGAACATCCAGGAGCTGGCGACGATCAGCACCTACCACCTGCCGATCAAGATCGTCGTGATCAACAACGGCCACCTCGGAATGATCCGGCAGATTCAGGACCTCTTCTACGAATCGCGTTTCACGACGAGCCAACTGGGAGAAACGGTCGATCTGACGGCCGTGGCAAAGGGTTTCGGCATCCCCGCGGAGCGAGTCGCCGTGGACGATGACCCGGCGGAGGCTATTGCCCGGATGAGCGCCGCCGAAGGCCCCTACATGGTGGAGGCGATGGTCGATCAGAACAACTACGTCTATCCGATCATCCCCCCGGGCTGTTCCAACATGGAGATGATCTGCGGGAAATAGGGGAATCCGCGCATGCGCCTTCTCCGGGGCTCAGGATCTTTTTTCGACCATGATCATCCTCGCTACGCTGCGGTGGCATGGTGCCCGAAAAAATCTCCGAATCGCCCCTTCCAAAGACGCATGCGCGGATTCGAGAGGGTATAGAGAAAGAAGGAAAGGAAAAGGAACATGGCCATTGAAGAACGCACCATTTCGATGCTCGTGAACAACCAGCCGGGGGTCCTCTCGCGGATCGCCGGCGTCTTCAGCAGCCGGGGGTACAACATCCGGAGCCTCTGCGTCGCCGAGACGATCAACCCGGAGGTCTCCCGGATTACGCTGACCAGCCGGGCGGAGAGCGATTTTACGGAGAAGATCAAAAAGCAGCTCGACAAGCTCGTGGACATCATCTCCGTCACGGATTTCACCGGCGCCCCCGCCGTCCAGCGGGAGCTGATGCTCATCAGCCTTAGGCTCTCGGTGGAGAACCGCCAGGAGATCCTCCGGGCGATCGACCTCTTCGGCTGCCGGGTGGTCGCGATGAGCGAGGACTATCTGATTATGGAGATCACCGCGAACAAGGACAAGACGGCAGCGATCTTAAGGTATTTTGAGCCTTTCGGCGTGGAGGAGATGAACCGGACCGGTGCGATCGCCGTTTTCCGCCAGAAGCGGGAGGGATGACCGGAACGCATCGGGCAAGTACCGCGCTTCAAGCGGGGAAGTTTCATCGCATTTCGTTCATGCTGTCATGGTGAGCCTGTCGAACCATGACGGCCAAATAATTGTGCATGTCATCCTTCGACGAGCTCAGGATGGCACTATTTCAATAAACAAAGGAGACAAACATGGCAAAGATCAATTTCGGAGGAGTGTGGGAAGAGGTCGTGACCTCGGAGGAATTTCCATTGAGCCGGGCCCAGGAGGTCCTGAAGGGCGAGACGGTGGCCGTTCTCGGCTACGGCGTACAGGGACCGGGGCAGGCGCTCAACCTCCGGGACAACGGCATCCGGGTGATCGTGGGGCAGCGCGAGGGCGGCGCCACGTGGAAGAAGGCCGTCGAGGACGGCTTCGTTCCCGGGAAGACCATCTTCCCCGTCGAAGAGGCGGCGAAGCGGGGGACGATCATCGAATACCTGCTTTCCGACGCGGGCCAGAATCAGATGTGGCCGACGCTCAAACCGTACCTGACGAAAGGAAAAACCCTTTATTTTTCACACGGTTTTTCCATCACCTACCGGAAGCAGACCGGTGTGATCCCGCCTCCGGACATC
>JAPLJY010000350.1 GCA_026388345.1 Deltaproteobacteria bacterium | reverse complement strand
CGCACGACCCGTCGCCGCTCAGAATCTTTTTCCGACCCTGCACATCCTCGCTTCGCTGCCGGGAAAAAACTCGCGCTTCGCGCTCAAACAGTTTTCCCGGCGGGCGCTCCGCTGCGGCGGCAGGGTGCCCCGGAAAAATCTCCAATGCGCCCTTTGCGAAGACACCTTCCAGATTCGCAGGCCGGAGTGTAGAGTAGGTAAAAAAGGATAACGGAAGAAACATGCCGAAACGGACGGACATCCATAAAATCCTGATCATCGGCTCCGGGCCGATCATCATCAGCCAGGCCTGCGAGTTCGACTATTCCGGGACCCAGGCCTGCAAGGCCCTCAAGGAAGAGGGCTACGAGGTCATCCTCGTCAACTCGAACCCGGCGACGATCATGACCGACCCCGAAACGGCGGACCGGACCTATGTGGAGCCGATCACCCCGGAGGCGGTCGAGAAGATCATCGCGAAGGAAAGGCCGGACGCCCTCCTTCCTACGCTGGGCGGCCAGACGGGGCTGAACACCGCGGTCTCCGTCGCCGAGGCCGGCGTTCTTACAAAATACGGCGTCGAGATGATCGGGGCGTCGCTCCCCGTCATCCACAAGGCGGAGGACCGCCAGCTTTTCCGGCAGGCGATGGAGAAGATCGGGCTCAAGGTCCCCAAAAGCGGCTTTGCCCGGTCGATAGAGGAGGTCTTCGCGGTCGCCTCCGAGATCGGCTTTCCGATCATCATCCGCCCCTCCTTCACGCTGGGGGGAACGGGGAGCGGCGTCGCCTACAACCGGGAGGAACTCGCCGAGATCGCCAAGGGGGGCCTCGATGCCAGCCTGATCCACGAGATCATGTTGGAGCAGTCGGCCCTCGGCTGGAAGGAGTACGAGCTCGAGGTGATGCGCGACCGGGCGGACAACGTCGTCATCATCTGCTCCATCGAAAATCTTGATCCGATGGGGGTCCACACCGGCGAGTCGATCACCGTCGCCCCGGCCCAGACCCTGACCGATGTGGAGTATCAGCGGATGCGGGATGCGGCGATCGCCATCATGCGGGAGATCGGCGTCGAGACGGGCGGCTCCAACGTCCAGTTTGCAATCCACCCCGACACCGGCGAGATGATCGTGATCGAGATGAATCCCCGCGTCTCCCGCTCCTCGGCGCTTGCCTCGAAGGCGACGGGCTTCCCCATCGCCAAGATCGCGGCAAAGCTGGCGGTCGGTTATACACTTGATGAAATTCCCAACGACATCACCCGCGAGACGATGGCCTCCTTCGAGCCGACGATCGATTACTGTGTCGTCAAGATCCCCCGCTGGACCTTCGAGAAGTTCCCCGAAACGGAGGATTTTCTGACCACCTCAATGAAGTCCGTCGGCGAGACGATGGCGATCGGCCGGACCTTCCGGGAAGCCCTCCAGAAGGCGATCCGCTCCCTGGAGATCAAGCGCTTCGGCCTGATGATCGATCTGCCGGGGGACGATCTCCGCCCCCGGGAGTTCCTGGTTCAGAAGCTCACGAGGCCCAATTCACTCCGCCTCTTCTACATCGCTGCGGCCTTCCGCCACGGAATGTCCCTGGAGGAGATCCAGCGGCTCACCCGGATCGATCCCTGGTTTCTCCATCAGATCGTGTCGCTGGTCGAGGCGGAGGAGGAGATCCAAAAGACGCCGTATTCGACGGAGATCCTCTACGAGGCGAAACGGCTGGGCTTCTCCGACCGCTATCTCGGCGGCCTCTGGAACCTTCCGGAGGAGGAGATCCGCAACCGCCGCTATGCCGCCGGGATCATCCCCGTCTACAAGCTGGTGGACACCTGTGCGGCGGAGTTCGAGGCCTACACCCCCTACTACTACTCGACTTACGAGACGGAGGACGAGACGAGACCCTCGACGAAGCCGAAGGTCGTCATCCTCGGCGGGGGCCCCAACCGGATCGGCCAGGGGATCGAATTTGACTACTGCTGTGTCCATGCCTCCTTCGCCCTTCGGGAGGAGGGCTATGAGAGCATCATGGTCAACTCCAATCCGGAGACGGTGAGCACCGACTACGACACCTCCGATAAGCTCTTCTTCGAGCCGGTGACGCTCGAGGATGTCCTCCACATCCTGAAGGCGGAGAAACCGATGGGCGTCATTGTCCAGTTTGGCGGCCAGACCCCGCTGAATCTCGCCCGCGGTCTGGAGGCGGCGGGGGCGCCGATCCTCGGCACCTCCCCCGACGCGATCGACCGTGCCGAGGACCGGAAGCGTTTCCAGGAGATCGTGAACCGCCTTGAGCTCCTCCAGCCGGACAACGATACGGCGATGGATACGGACGAGGCGATCAGCGTGGCCGAGCGGATCGGCTATCCGGTCCTGGTCCGCCCCTCCTACGTGCTGGGAGGCCGCTCGATGGAGATCATCTACGACACGGAGAGTCTCCGGCTCTTCATGGTCCGGGCGCTGGAGGTCTCCCCCGGCCACCCCATCCTGATCGACAAGTTCCTCGAGGACGCGATCGAGGTGGACGTGGACGCGATCAGCGACGGAAAGACGACCGTCGTCGCCGGGATCATGGAGCACATCGAGGAAGCGGGGATCCACTCCGGGGACAGCGCCTGCGTGCTGCCGACGATCACCTTTTCGCCGGAGCTCTTGGAGACGATCGAACGGCAGACGAAGCTGATCGCTGAGGAACTCCATGTCATCGGTCTGATGAACATCCAGTACGCGATCAAGGACGGCGAGCTCTACGTCCTTGAGGTCAACCCCCGCGCCTCGCGGACCATCCCCTTCGTCAGCAAGGCGATCGGTGTTCCCTTGGCGAAGCTGGCGACGAAGGTGATGCTGGGAAAAACCCTGCAGGAACTGGGGTTCACGAAG
>JAPLJY010000105.1 GCA_026388345.1 Deltaproteobacteria bacterium | reverse complement strand
CTCCTTTGTTCACCTCGAGCGACGCCCCCTTGAGGACGTCCTTCTTCCCATAGCGCTTCGATACGTTTTCGATCCGCAAAATCGGTGCTGCCATAGCGTTCCTACAATCCATGCGTCGAATATCCCGGAATCCGGACCTTCTCTTCCAGCATCCGGAGGCCCTTCGTCCCCACCCAGGTGAGGAGGAGGAAGATCACCCCCGCGGCGAAGTAGAGGGGGAGCTGCTGGTAGGTCCGGGTCGCCACGAAGTGCGCCCGCGCCATGATCTCGGCCACGCCCAGGGCGTAGGTCACCGCCGAATCCTTCAGCAGGATGGAGTACTCGTTCGACCAGCCGGGAACGGAGAGCCGGAGCGCCTGGGGGAGGATGATGACGGAGATCGCCTTGAGATCGCTCATCCCGAGCGCCCGGGCCGCCTTGAACTGACCCTCCGGAAGCGACAGAATCGCCCCGCGGAAGATCTGGGACTGGTAGGCGGAGCTGATCAACCCCAGCACGATGATCGCCACCGCGAAGGCGGAGAGGTTGATGTCGAGCGCCGTACAGAGGCCGAAATAGAAGAGAAAGAGAAGAACGAGGAGCGGGATGCCCCGGAAGAACCAGACGTATACGGCGATGACGCGCCGGAGCGCCGGGTGGCCATACACCTGCCCCACGGCAAGGGGAACCCCGAGGACGAGCCCCAGCCCCATCGCCCCGACCACAACAATCAGGGTTACGAGCGATCCCCGAAGGAGGTACGGGAGGGCATCCCCTATGGCGATCAGGCTTTCCGGCATCTGCTTATACGGCTCACAAAAACATGGAAGGCCTCATGAGCTGAGGCCTTCCCGTCATCTAAGCGAGAGAATGGAAGCCCCGCCCACAGGGCGGGGCTTCCCCATGAAGATACTTTTTTCATCATTTGTCGATGTAGTTCTTCTTCAACTCGGCCCAGTAGGGGGACTTCATGAGCTTCTTAAGCCCCTCGTTGAGCTTCTTCAGAAATTCGGTGTCCTCCTTGCGGACGGCGTATCCAAATTGTTCATCCGCCATTCCGAAGCCGCCCAGGATCTTGACGGGCTTCTTTTTCGCGGCGTCAAGCGCCGGTGCGTCGTCCATCGCGGCGGCGATGATCCGGCCGTTGATCACGTCTTCGATCGCCAGAGGGGCGGAGTCATACTGAACCAGCTCGAACTTCTTCCCCCCCTTCTTGATCAGGTTTTCCTCGATCCACTTCGCCTCGGTCGTGCCGCGCTGGACGCCGATCTTGTTCCCGTCGGCCAGGGCCTGCTCCGCGGTGATCTTCGCATCCTTCTTGCCGACCAGGATCTGCTTGATCTTCCAGTAGGCGGTCGTAAAGTTGACCTGTTTCTTTCGTTCGTCGGTGATGCTCATCCCCGAGGCCACAATGTCGATCTTCTTGGCCTTCAGGCTGGGGATGATTCCGTCCCAGTCCATCGGCTGGTGCTTCACCTTGAAGCCCATCTCCTTGGCAATCCAGTCCAAGGCCTTCACGTCAAAGCCGTCCGGATTGCCGGATTTGTCCACATAGGCGAAAGGCGGAAAGTTGGCATCGATCCCGTTGATGTAGACCTTCTCGGCGGCGACGGCAAACGTCGCGGTCATGACGAACAGCGCCGACAGCACCCAAACCACACTCCAAAGCCCTTTTCTCCTCATAAATCCCGATCTCCTTTCTTCCCGTTGCGTTATGGCTCGTTTCCCATGCAAAGGCAGACTCTCCAATATAAATCCGGCCTTTTACCATGGATGAAGCGACACTGAACTTTTGAAAGTAAGAAAGCATAAACAAAATCGGGGGGGCTGTCAAGATGAAAGGGGACATACCCAATCGCCGGGGGTTGCTATTTTTCAGGGAGATGATTATGATGGCAACATGCGAATCAGATCTGCACCCGAATTTGTCTGCGCACTGCTTCTCGCTGCAGCGCTTCTTTTTTCCCCGGTCCCGGCGCTTGCGGCCGGTGAAACCTACCCGAAGCCGGCAGGTGCAGTCAATGACTTCGCCGGGGTGATCCCCGCCCAGTACGCCGGTCCGATGGAGAACCTGGCGCGGGAGGTTCTGGAGAAGACGGGAACCGCTGTTGTCGTGGCCACCGTGGAGACGATCGGCGACAACGATTCGAATGATTACGCAAACCGGCTCTACCAGGCCTGGGGGATCGGGAAGAAGGGGGAGGACAAAGGGGTGCTGATCTTCCTCGCCGTGAAGGAGCGGCGGGTCCGGATCGAAACGGGCTACGGCGTGGAGGGTATCCTTCCCGACGGCTTGGCCGGCGAGATCCTCGACCGGTACGCGATCCCCCGCTTCCGGGACGGCGACTTCGGAAAGGGGCTCGCCGAGACGATGGCCGCGGTTTCCGCCGTCGTGGCAAAGGCAGCCGGGGTGACCCTCACGGGTGCGCAACCGCCTCAGCGGAGGCAAACCAGAGCTGAAAGGGGGCTGGGAATCGGCCAGATCGTGCTTTTGATTCTGGCGGCCGGTTTTCTGCTCGGCACCCGCCAGGGCCGGGCGATGCTCCCCTGGCTTCTCCTCCTCATGATGAGCGGCGGGGGCGGCCGGCGCGGCGGAGACGGATTCGGCGGGTTCGGCGGCGGCGGATTCGGGGGCTTCGGCGGGGGTTCGAGCGGCGGCGGCGGCGCGGGCCGCGGATTCTAAGAAGGGGTAGACAGATGGCGAAAATACCAAAAAATCCGGAAGAGATCTTTGCAGAGATCACCGGTGATTACCGGAAGATCTTCGGAGAAGACCTGATTTCCATCATTCTGTACGGAAGCGGCGCCGGGGAGGATTACATGCCCGGAAAGTCGGACCTCAATTTTCTGATCACGCTGACCGACCGGGGTCTGGAGGGACTCGACAGGGTCCTGGAGACGGTCGGAAGGTGGCGCAAACGCAACGTCGCGATTCCGCTCTTCATGACCCGGGAATATCTCGCCGGGTCGCAGGACGCCTACCCCATCAAATTTCTGAACATGAAGCGGATCTATATCGTCGTCATGGGCGAGGACGTTCTGGCGCCGCTCGCCTTCGACCCACGGAACATCCGGCTCCAGCTTGAACGGGAACTCCGGGGAAAGCTCCTCCACCTCCGGAGCGGATACCTCGCGACGGAAGGAAAAACGAGAAAGATCCGTGAACTGATCGGCGCTTCGCTCACCGCCTTCGTGTCGCTCTTTGGCGCCCTCCTCTATTTGAAAAATCTGGAAATCCCGAAGGGGAAACGTGATATCATCACGGCCGGGAGCGGGGCTTTCGGCGTCGACACCGCCGTCTTCCTGAAATGCGAGGAGATCCGGGGGAGAACGGATCGTTTTTCGTCGGCCGAGGTGCAGGCGGTCTTCAGGGACTATCTCAGGGAGGTCGGCCGCCTCTGCGAGATGATCGACCGCATGGACGTTCAATAGGGAAATCGGGGGGCTTAAGCCCCTATTGATTTCAGGAAAACAGGGGCTTAAGCCCCCCGATTCATACAGGAGGTAAAGCATGACCAGCGGGAAAAAAACTTTGCTCATCGCCGTCGTCGTGATCGTTGTTCTGGCGGGTTTGGTCTTCTCTTTTTTCAAGGGGACCTACAACCGGTTCGTTACCCTTGATGAAGGGGTCAAGTCGGCCTGGGCGCAGGTGGAAAACCAACTTCAGCGGCGCTACGACCTGATTCCGAACCTCGTGGAGACGGTCAAGGGCTATGCCAAACAGGAAAAGGACGTCCTCGTGGAGGTGACAAACGCCCGGGCGCGCGTGGGCGGGGCGGCGACGGTTCCGGACAAGATCAACGCCAACAACGAGCTGACCGGCGCGCTGAGCCGTCTCCTCGTCGTCGTGGAGAAATATCCGGACCTCAAGTCAAACCAGAACTTCCTCCGTCTCCAGGACGAGCTGGCGGGAACGGAGAATCGGATCTCCGTGGAGAGAAAGCGTTACAACGATGCCGTCCAGGGCTACAACGTGGCGATCCGGAGCTTCCCGGCAAATCTTTTCGCGGGGATGTTCGGCTTCGGGAAGGCCGCCTTCTTCGAGGCCCCGGCGGCCGCCAAGGCGACGCCGCAGGTCAAGTTCTGAGGCGTTGCGAAACAAGGGTAAGGGGCACGGAATCTTCGAAGACAAAAGGCCGTTCCTCGGGTGTCGAAATCCGGACGTCGCCGGTTTCCGCGCGGCGCCGGTTTTTTGAGTTATGAAATGACCGGAAACGGCAACAAAACAAGAAGGAGTATTATCCATGGCTAAGTATGTGTTTACCTTCGGTGGCGGTTCCGCCGAGGGGGCGGCAAGCGACAGGAACCTGCTGGGCGGCAAAGGGGCCAACCTGGCGGAGATGTGTTCCCTGGACATCCCCGTGCCGGCGGGTTTCACCATCAGCACCGAATGCTGCACGGCCTATTACGCCGGCGGCTGCAAACTTCCCGCCGAACTGACCGGCCAGGTTCTGGAGGCGCTCCGGAAGGTCGAATCGATCATGGGCATGAAGTACGGCGACGCCGCGAACCCGCTCCTGATCTCCTGCCGCTCCGGCGCCCGTTCGTCGATGCCCGGCATGATGGACACCGTTCTCAACGTCGGTCTTTGCACCGCCACGATTCCGGGTATGATCGCCAAGACGGTCAACCCCCGCTTCGTCTGGGATTCCTACCGCCGCCTGATCATGATGTACGCCGATGTGGTGATGGAGAAGGCGGAGGGGCTCGAACCGGCCCTGGGCAAAGGCATCCGCAAGATTCTCGACGAGAAGTTGGACGAGGTCAAGCGCACCAAGGGCTGCAAATCCGATACGGATCTCGACGCCGACGACCTCCAGGCGCTCACCGAAGCGTTCCAGGAACTGGTTCGGAAGCACCTCGGCAAGCCCTTCCCGGACGACCCGATTGAACAGTTGTGGGGCTCTATTTCGGCCGTGTTCAAAAGCTGGAACGGTAAGAAGGCCGTTTCCTACCGCCGGATCGAAGGCATTCCGGACGACTGGGGTACCGCGGTCAACGTCCAGGCGATGGTCTTCGGCAACATGGGCGACACCTCCGCCACCGGCGTCGCCTTCACCCGCGATCCCGCCACCGGTGAAAACCATTTTTACGGAGAGTGGCTGATGAATGCGCAGGGCGAAGATGTCGTGGCCGGCATCCGTACCCCGGCCCCGATCAACGACGACACGCGGAACGAGCAAAACCGGCATCTGGTGAGCATGGAGCACGCCATGCCGGAGATCTACCGGGAACTCAACGCCATCCGCGCCACTCTGGAGCGGCGCTTCACCGACATGCTCGATATCGAGTTCACCATCCAGGAGGGAAAGCTCTGGATGCTGCAGTGCCGCGCCGGCAAGCGCACCGGTACCGCCGCGCTGAACATGGCGATCGACATGCTCGACGAGGGACTCATCGATGAGATCACCGCCATCATGCGCGTTGAACCCCGGCAGTTAGACGAGGTCCTCCATCCGATCATCGACCCGAATGCCGAAAAGGAGGCCGTATCGATCGTCAAGGGGCTGCCCGCCGGTCCCGGCGCCGCCTGCGGCGTGCTGGTTTTCACCGCCGAGGACGCGGTGGCCGCCTGCCGCGCCGGCAGGAACTGCATCCTGCTGCGCGAGGAGACCAACCCCGAGGACATCGAGGGGATGCGCGCGGCCGTCGGCATCCTCACCGCCCGCGGCGGCATGACCTCCCACGCGGCACTCGTCGCCCGCGGCTGGGGAAAATGCTGCATCGTCGGCGCCGGCGGCCTGCATGTGGACGCCGCGTCCAGGACCGCCGCGATCGCCGGTTCCGGGATCGTCATGAAGGAGGGCGACACCGTCACGCTGAACGGCACCAAAGGCCACGTCTACCAAGGCAGCCTCCCGATGATCGACGCCTCCGAAAATCCTCGCTTCCAGCGTTTCATGACCATGGCTGACCGATACCGGACGATGGGCGTGCGCACCAACGCCGACACCGCGGAGGACGCCAGGGTCGCCCGCAACTTCGGCGCCGAGGGGATCGGCCTGTTCCGCACCGAGCACATGTTCTACGGCGAGGGCTCCGACGAGCCCCTGTTCTGCCTGCGCAAGATGATCTTGAGCAAGACCACCGAAGAGCGCAGGGCCGCCCTGGACGAACTCTTCCCGTTTATCAAGAGCTCGCTGAAGGGGACGATGGAGGCCATGGAGGGGTTCCCGGTGACGATCCGCCTCCTCGATCCGCCGCTCCACGAGTTCGTGCCCCAGCACGCCGACAAGCAGGCGGAGTTGGCCCGGGCGCTGGGCATCGCGGTGGAGGAGATCCAGGAGCGCGGCGAGGCCCTCCACGAGACCAACCCGATGATGGGCCACCGCGGCATCCGCCTGGGCATCACCTACCCGGAGGTGAGCGAAATGCAGATCCGCGCGATCTTCGAGTGCGCCGCCGAATTGATCAAGGCCGGGAAAAGGTGCACACCCGAGATCATGGTTCCGGTGACCTGCGACGTCTCCGAACTGGAGTTCACCCGGAAAATCGTGGAGCGCGTCCACATCGAGGTTCTCAATCGGTTCGGCCTCGCGGGCCTGGCCGGCCTCGAGTACAAGTACGGCACGATGATCGAAATCCCGCGCGCCGCGCTTCTCGCCGATCGGATGGCCGAAAGCTCGATGTTCTTCTCCTTCGGAACCAATGACCTGACCCAGTTGACGTACGGCTTCAGCCGCGACGACATGGGCGGGTTCATGAACGAATACCTCGACCAGAAACTCCTGCCCGCCGACCCGTTCCAGACCATCGACCAGGACGGCGTCGGCCAACTCATCACGATGGCCGTCGAGAAGGGCCGCGCCACCCGCCCGGAGCTCAAGATCGGCATCTGCGGCGAGCAGGCCGGCGATCCGGCCTCCGTCGATTTCTGCTACAAAAACGGCCTGACCTACGTGAGCTGCTCGCCGTTCCGAGTGCCGATCGCGCGCCTTGCAGCGGCCCAGGCAACAATCAAGGCCCGCATGAAGCAAGGACATAATGATTAAGGAAGCAAACGAAAGCTCCCCGCGGCATCGAGGGCGCCGCGGGGATTAAAGTTCTCACGAAAAAACGCTATTGATCACACCTTCCGGAACAGCCTGGCCGCGATCTCCGCAACATGCCTTCCCTGAAACCGGGCCGCATCGAGTTCATTCAGGCTGGGCATCCGCTTCCCATCCCCCCCGGCGATCGTCGAGGCCCCATAGGGGGATCCCCCCGTCACCTCATCGATGCGCGTCTGCCCCTGAAACGAATAGGGAAGGCCGACGATGATCATGCCATGGTGCAGGAGGGTCGTATGGAAGCTGAGAATCGTCGATTCCTGGCCGCCATGCTGGGTGCCGCTGCTGGTGAAAACACTCCCCACCTTGCCGACCAGGGCGCCTTTGGCCCAGAGCCCGCCGGTCGCATCGAGAAACTGGCGCATCTGGCCGCACATGTTGCCGAAACGGGTCGGGGCGCCGAAGATGATCGCATCCGCCAGCGCCAACTCCTCCACCTTGCAGACCGACACATGGGCCAATGCCTTCTGCGCATCCAGGGCGCCCATCTTTTCCAGAACGTCTTCCGGAAGGGTTTCCGGAACGCGGCGCATCTCAACGTCGCCCCCCCCCACGCCCCCTGCGCCTTCCGCCACAGCCTGCGCCATCCGGTGAATGTGACCATACAGTGAATAATAGACGACCAGTATCTTCATAACGGACCTCCTTTTTCTCTCACGGTTAGTTCAGGACCCTCGCGGTCTTTCTCCCGGCATTCCGACCGCAAAACGTTAATCCTTTTTATAGGGCAAGTCAACCGGACCGGATTGCCGGACCTGATTGCCGGTTGCGCCACACGTTTTGGCAGCGTGGGAGAGATCCTGTTTTCAGACCGCTCGGGTCTTCCAGATCCCGCCCTCCATGACGATCCGCGTGCTCTCCCCGGGACGGGGCGGCTGCCGGTACTCGGTCAGGGTGTATTCCGAATCGCAAGGAAGGCGGATGCCGAAACTGTCCGCCGTCCAAAAGGCATCGGGGAGGATCGTCCGGATCCGTTGCGATCGGGCGGCGGCAAAGAGCTGCCCGGTATTGGAAAAGGTCAGCAATTCTTCGATCGTCTTGAGGGTGGGCGGCATCAGAACGATCCGTCCCGCCGCATTCTCCGTCAGCGCGAAGGCGGGGGTCAGCCAACGGGACTCCGTCAGCTCCATCCGGTCGTGGACGGGGACCTGCCCCTCCGGAAGCCTCGCCAGGAAGAAACGGGTGTCGAACCGCCGGGTCTCGATCTCCGGCGTGATCCAGTGGGAATAGGGGGTGAGAAGATCGGGGGCATACAGGAGCCCTTCACGCCGCGCCAGATCCCTCAGGGTCATCCGATTATCATGGAGTTCCAGACGGTAGGCGGCAAAGCGGGCGGCCGTTTCCGGAGCGGACAGATCGACCAAACCTCCGCGGACATCGCGGGCGAGGAGAACCCCCGCCTCCTCAAAGGTCTCCCGGATGGCGGCCACAAAGAGGCCAAGGGCGGCCGCCTCCGGAAGATCCGTTTCCTGGAGAAGACGTTTCGCATCGGCCGCGCAGAGACCGCCGACGCAGGCCGCCAGTTCCTGATCGGCATCGGCTTCGTCCAGGCGGCCTCCGGGAAAGACATAGGCCCCGCCCATGAAGACCTGATTCCGACCGCGCCGCATGAGGAAGACCTCATAAGGCCCTTCCACCCGGTCGCGCAGAAGGATCACCGTTGCGGCATCCCGCGGTGTCCGGTCCGCCCCGTTTCTGCCTCCGCTTTTCGTGAAAAAGCTTTCCTTCTCCAACGGCATTTCTCCACAATTACTTGGCAAGCAGGCCGCCGTCGTTCACCACGACCTGCCCCGTCATGTAGGCCGAGGCGTCTGAGGCGAGAAAGACGGCAAGCCCCTTCATGTCGTCGGCATCCCCGATCCGCCCGAGGGGGATAGTGGCGAGCGTCAGGTCATAGGCGGCCTTGAATTCGGGCTTCTCGATGTAGGCCATCATGTCGGTCCTGAAGAAGCCGGGGGCGATCGCATTGACGCGGATTTTATAAGGGGCGAGTTTGACCGCGAGGTTCATCGTGAGCAGGTTGATCGCGGCCTTCGTCGAGTTGTATGGGACGGCCGGGTGGACCAGTTCCTCCGAGCCCCGGAACCCCATGACCGACGAGATGTTGATGATGTTTCCGCCGCCCTGGTTTTTCATGATGTTGGCGACTTTCTGGGTGAGGATCCAGACGCCGCGAACGTTCACATTGAACAGTTGATCCCATTTTTCGAGCGGGAATTCCAGCGTGGGCGCCCCCCAGGTGGCCCCGGCGTTGTTCACCAGGATGTCGATCCGGGGAAATTGCGCCATTGCAGTCCTGAGCATGGCGTCGATCGCCTCCGGATTCGCCACGTCGCAGGCGACGGGGAGAACCTTCACGCCGAACTCCCCGGAGAGGACCTGCGCCGTGGCCTCGAGGTTCTTTATCTTCCGGGAGGTGAGAATCAGATCCGCCCCCGCCTCCGCCAGCCCCGTGGCGATGAACTTTCCGATGCCCCTGCCCCCGCCCGTCACGAGGGCAACCTTGCCGCTCAACCTGAACAGATCGTACAGTTTCATGCGAACCTCCATATCGAGATATTGGACCCGTGGAAAGCAGCTGATCATCGGACACAATCTCTCCGGTGTCAACATCGAAAAACATCGAAAAATATCCCTGCCACAAATCCCCTGCGGGCAAAACCCCTCCTTGACTTACGGATGACTTCCGGTTATTTTCATATCCATCGACAACCCATTGGAGAAATCCATGAAAAGACCCACATTGATCGCAGCAATTCTGCTTGCCGTGCTGCTTAGCGGATGCGCCGGGATGGGAATCCAGGCACCATCGGTCACCGTGGCCGGCATCGAAGTGATCGAGGCGGGCCTGTTCGAACAGCGGCTGGCTATCAAGCTGCGGGTGCTCAATCCGAACAATGTGGAGATTCCGATCAACGGCCTGAGTTTCGAGGTGGAACTCAACGGGGAACCTTTCGCAAAGGGCGTGAGCGACAAGGCGGTCACGGTGCCGCGCATGGGCGAGGCGGTGCTGGACGTCACCGCGGTAACCGGATTCGCCGGCCTCATACGCCAGATCCAGGGATTGTCCCACGGAAACATCGACGCGCTCTCCTACCGCATCAAGGGCCGCCTCATGACCGGCGCCTCCTACGGCCTGAACTTTGACGAAAGAGGCAGGCTGGAGATGCCCAAAACAGGCCAGGGCCGCTAAAAAGGTCCCGGATCCGGTCGCAGGGTTTCTTTCGGCTCCGATCCGTGCCAGGGTCGCCGCCGCCGGGGCGGGATCTTCTTTTCAGCAGCACGGGAAGAAATGGCTGCGGGAACAGATTGACGCGAAACGGGGTTGTTGACCCAGACCGGGGGCCGGGGAAACCCGGCCCTTTCAAACCAGATGGCAGGAAGATGAAAAAGGCTGAAAAAGAACCCCCGAAAATCATGGCCGACCCGAGAGCGGGGACGTTCAGCCCTAAATCCGATGATATGGGTGTGTGGGAACGGGACGAGAAGCACAGGCCGGATTTTTCCTATGACGGCGGCTTCTCTTGGTAGAAGCTCAGAAGAAACATGATGCCCCCCGTGCACAAGGTCAAGAAAAGCCAGGACCATCCATACGTGTCCGTTCGATCCACCAAGAAACCGAAAAGCGGGGGGGCTATCAGGCCCCCCAGAAAACCGAAGCCATAGCCGATGCCGGTTGCCAGCCCCGCCGATTCCTTACCCACAGTCTCACCCACGATCGTCAAATAGATAGCATTCCAGCCGATCCCACTCATACCAAAGGCGAAAATAGCACATATCAGAAGTGGCGAGAAGATGGGGAAGAAGGAGATCATGCCCAACACAAGCGAAGAAAGGAAGAGGATCAGGGTAATCAAAACCAGTATCCCCTTTCGTCGCCCGGATAGGAGATAATCACTCGCCAGGCTCCAGAGGATGCGAGCGGTGGCGCCGATGAAAAAAGACAGGGCGTAATACTGCCCTGCCCGAACAATAGGGTATTTCATCTCTTGGATCAGAAATAAGATAAGGTAAGTGGAAAAACAGAACTGGCTGGCCATGAAGCAAAATGCGATGCCCCCCAGAATCAGCATATCCCGACGCATCGCCATCCGCAGGATTTTCCCCCAGGCAAGGGAAGTCACGGGAACTTTAGATCGAACCGGCGATTCACGAAGCAACCAGTAGATCGGGATTGCCGCGGCCACTTCGATTAGCCCAACCGCAAAAAGGCTTTGGCGCCAGGGAAAGAGGACCACAATGGTCGGCAGAAGAAGCCCAGCAAAGATCCCGCCGAAGTTGACGCCCGTCTGTTTGATCCCCATGGCTGTGGCCCGACCCACTGCGGGAAACCAGTCCATGATGCACTTGCTCGCACCAGGGCCGATGATGCTGTTTGCGCCGCCATAGAGCAGAAGGATTGCCAAGGCGGCCGGAAAGGAGGGAGCAAAGGAAAACAAAATGAGGAAAAGCCCAATTCCAATGACCGCCAGGGTCAACATCCGGCGCACACCAGCGGAATCGACGATGAGCCCCGCTGGCATCTGGCAGACTCCGGACCCGATCGACAGAGCGGATATCAAGAATCCAATCTGAAACGACGAGAGCTGGAGGTCATCTTTGATGAACGGGGCCAGGATGCCAAAACTGGAGAAGTTCATGAAGGCCAGGACGTGAACCAGCCATAGGCTCCCCACGATGACCCAACGATAACTGGAAATCTGAGCGTCGTTTGTTGATGCGCCTTTCGGACTCCACATTTTCACGTCTTCATTCCGCCGAAGGATATTTGATCAAGATAGATTCTACCGAAAGGGATGTACAACCGGACGTCATACACAGCCTGAAGGCAGTCGCGCTTACATGCCCCGGTTTGCATTGAATGTCAAGCCCAGCTTCGACAGCGGTAGGCGGGCTGGGCGGGTGTGAGAGCATCCGCCTTTTTTGTGGCCGGGAACTGAAAGACCCTGGAGCGATCCGGGGTTTTTATGTGGATGAAATGAAAAAAGCGGGACAGGAGCGGGACAAAATGACCGATAGCAGAAAAAGTAAAAGGGCCTTCCGGTTGCCTGAGAAGCCATAAGCCCTTAATTTCATTTTGGTGCCGGAGGTCGGAATCGAACCGACATGAAGTTGCCCCCGGGGGATTTTGAGTCCCCTGCGTCTACCAGTTTCACCACTCCGGCACGGCGCCGATTATTAAGAGGGGGGCATCCAAAAGTCAAGAAAAATGTATTGACAAGCCGCGAAATCCTGTGTTAGTTGCACCTTTCTTCCGCGAAGGCCAAACACGTGTGGGGTTGTAGCTCAGCTGGGAGAGCGCTTGAATGGCATTCAAGAGGCCGCGAGTTCGATCCTCGCCAGCTCCACCATAAAATATCAAGGGGTTAGGTGACAAGCCTAACCCCTTCTTCTATTCATATTTAACCTATTGCTAACCTTAAGCAACAAAAAACCGGATCGCTCAAGGTCCTTTGGCCTATCCCGGCCATAATAAAAGACGGATGTTCTCACACCCGCCCCGCCAATAAAAACCCCCGGATCGCTCCAGGGGTCAATGATCGTGACGCATAACATTGCCCTCTTAAATCAGGTCGGTTCGGTCCCTTGGATAAAGCAGAGCGTCAGAAACGGGGTGCAATACCTCGCCCACCCTATTGATACTTGTTTGTACCCAGCGGTCATCATTTTTTTGAAGTTAATATCTTCGGCTGGTGCGCTTGTATAGCGGCTTTCTACCCGTACTGCTCAGGCGCGAGGGTAGAAAAAAATGGAATTTGCCGGTTGCTGTTACACCTACAAAGCGTGAGGTTGAGATTTCCTTAAGACCATTGATTTTGGATTTAAAGAGCGTAACGATGAGCTCATACGCTACGAAGCGGTCGGCGTGGAGCGACAGGTCAATCACGTCAGTTTTTGCGTTACTCGACTCGACCTACAGGCGGCTGTGAGTTACCTAAGCTGAAGGTCAATCTTCTGTAAGAGTAAGTGAAGTCCCCCGCCAATCTCCGCCAAGAATGATATTAAATTTCGTGGTGATTTGTTGAATATTCTGGCCTGACAATCTCACCGTAACCTTATGTAACATCTCATAAATAAACCTCCTCGCTCGCCTCAGTTGCAACAAAAAACCCCTCTCTTTATTTGAGAAACGGGGTATTGGTCAGCCAGCCATGATCCCTCCGGCATGTGAATGCGGGATTGAATTCATTCAAAGGTGTTTCGTGTTTGAAGTTTCTATTATCGGAATTTTCATCTCAAATCCACCATTCACATGAAAAAGTAAAAAATATGACGTAAGACGTAAAGGAGGCGCCGATTCCTACGGCTTTCTTCCCAGTTCCTTCATGAACTGCCGGCCGGCGTATCCGATCATCGCCTGATCGGAACTGAGCGCGATGTACTGGATTCCCATCTCCAGCCACTGCTTGGTCATCGGTGCATCCGAGGCGATGATGCCGACGGCCTTGCCGGCCGCCCGGGTCTTTTTCGTGATCTCCCGAATGGCGTCGATGACCACCGGATGGCGCGGCTGGCCGATCACGCCGAGCGCCTGCGTCAGATCGAAGGGACCGATGAAGATGATGTCCACATGTTCCACCTTCAGGATTTCATCCAGGTTGTCCATGGCCTTCCGGGTTTCGCAGTAAACGGCCACCATCGTGTTTTCGTTGGCCGTCTTTGCGTATTGCGTCGCATCCATGAAGCCGTAGGCCGCTGCCCGATGGCTTGCAGAGTAGCCGCGGTTCCCCAGGGGGGCGTATTTGGCGCTGTCCACGACCATCTGCACGATTTCCCGGGTATCGGTCATCGGCACCTGAACGCCAAGAGATCCGCAATCGAGCGCCTGGAGGATCTCCACCGGATCGTTGTTCTTGATCCGGACGGTGGGAACGATCTCGGAGTTGCCGGCGGTCCGGACCAGGTTCACCATGGATTCCTTGTTCATCTGGGTATGTTCGTTGTCCACGATGAAAAAGTCAAAACCGATATAAGAGAAAATCTCGACGACACAAGGGTCCGCGATCTTGGCAAAGGTGCCGATATAGCTCTTCCCCTCCTTGAGGCCTTTTTTAATCTTGTTTTCCCGAATCATCAAACATCTCCTTTATTTTAGTGAAGCGCCGCCCTGCCCCGCGGTCCCGGGCGGGGCGGGCATATTATTCCGCTTTCCGATTGAGCCCCTGAACAAAGCGGCTGACCACATTGTAATTTTCGGTTGCATGTCCCTGGTTGCACATGGCCTGGTAGATCTGGAAGATCAGGTTCAGAAGCGGCAGGGAAAGGTTGTCCCTGTACGCCTGTTCCAGCGACAGGCTCAGGTCCTTTTTCATCAGTTCCAGGCGGAACCCCTGCTCGAACTTTCCGGGAATCATGAACTTCGGCACATTGTTCTTGAAGATCCACGATCCGCCGGAACTCTCATTCACCACGCTGCAGAGGATGTCCATGTCCAGGCCCATGTCTCCGGCCAGATGCAGGGCCTCCGCCGCGATGCAGGTGTTGGCCGCATTGAGGAACTGATTGATCATCTTGACGGATTTTCCGCTTCCCAGGGCGCCGGTGTAGATGATCTTGCTCCCCAGCGTCTGCAGCAGGGGCATGAAGGCATCGATGAGCCCCCGCTCTCCGCCCGCCATGATGGTCAGCGTCCCGCTTTGCGCCCCGGGAACCCCGCCGCTGACGGGCGCGTCGATGAAATCGATCTTCTTTCCCCTCTTTTGCGCACAGACCGCAATTTCCCGGACGGTCTCCCCCCGGGCCGAGGTCATTTCCAGACAGACGGCGCCGTCCGGCAGATGATCGATCAGGCCGTTTTCAGAAGTATAAACCTCGATGATCTCCCGATCCGCCGGCAGGATGGTGATCAAAACCTCCGCCCCGGCTGCGAGTTCGGCGATACTTCCCGCGGACTTCCCGCCGGCATCGGCAACCTCTTTTTTCACCAGCGGGTTTCTGACATAAACCGTCAGCGGATACCCGGCCTTCAGCAGGTTCATCGCCATGGGCTTGCCCATGCTCCCTATCCCGATCATGCCTATTTTTTTTTCACGTCGCCCTCCCCCTTTATGGACCGGAAAATCAGCGCGGCACCTGCGCAATGCCGACCCTGTCCGCGAAGTCATCCAAGGTCTTGATCACCCCCCGGGAAACCGGAATGCCGCTCTTCAGCATCTTCTGCTCGCTGATGTACTCCATCTCTCCGGGCATGAATACGCCCGCAGACCCCGCCATGGGCGGAGAAGCCTTCAGCTCGTCGATCAGCCCGTCCACCCGCTGCTTGAACGAATCTATGGAGAGGAAGGCCCCGATATCGAAGGCCATGAAGAAATGGCCGAGGTTCACGGGCTCGTCGGGCTTGTCGAACCAGAGTTTGATCTCCTTGAGGATGGCCGCCTGGGTCAGGATCCCGGAGAGGATTTCAATCATGATCGCCAGGCCGAATCCCTTGTACCCCATGGGCAGCAGGGTCCCGTTGGGAAACATGTCCGCGGGATTGTCCGTCGGGCGTCCCTTCTCATCGAGGATCCAGCCGAGGGGGATTTTGGTCCCCTTGAGGGCCTCCAGGCGGACCTTCCCCCCCGAAACCACGCTCATCGCCATGTCCAGGACGAGGGGGTAGGGTTTTCCCGTCGGAACGGTGATGGCCAGAGGGTTGTTCCCGATGGCGGATTTGCCGCCGCCCCAGGGGGCCATGACGGTCGCCGTGTTGGAACCGGCCAGGCCGATCATCCCCTCCTTGAGGGCCATCATCGGGTAATAGGAGGTCATGCCGAAATGGCAACTGTTGCGCACCCCGGCAAAACAGACCCCCTGCCTTTTGGCCCGCTTGATGACCATCTCCATCGCCTTGATGCCGATGATCTGGCCGAGACCGTTGTCCCCGTCGATCAGGAGCATGGAGGGCTTGCTCTTGACGACCTTCACCTTCGGCTTCGGGTTGGATCCTTTGACGAGCAGCCGCTGGCAATAAAAAGGCAGCCGGATGATCCCGTGGGACCCGACGCCCCTCAATTCGGACTGGATGAGCGTGTCCGACATCCATTCCGCATATTTCTTCGGAAGTCCCGATTTTGCAAATGATTTTATTGAAAATTCCCTTAATGCCGGCACCGGGATGAGCCGTGTCTCTTTCATTTCCATTGCGATATCCTTTCTATATTCATCAAACCGGCGCATTCCCCGCGGCCGGCAAGAGCCCCCTTTACCCGGCCTGCTTCATCGCCTGGATCGTCTTGGCCCAGACGGCCTTCAGGATCGTGACGTCATGGCCGAGTTCGATGGCCTTGACCCCGAGCTCCTTCGCCTTGTGGACCGTTTCCCACTGCGGGAATCCCGCGCCGGGATAGATCACGAACTTTCCGTGTTTGTCGGCCGCCTCGATCGTTTTGCGCAGGTTGCCGATCACCTTCTCATGCCCCGTCTGCAGCGGAAGGCCGAGGGATACGCTGAAATCGGCCGGGCCGAAAAAGACGGCATCCACCCCCTCGGTCGCCAGGATCGCATCGATATGGTCCATCGCCGAGATATCCTCGATCATCGGAATAACCAGGGTCTCGGCGTTGCTCCATTCCATCCACTCCGTTCCGCCGTTGACCCCCCACTGTCCGGAGAGGCAGAGCCCGCCGTATCCCCTTTTGCCGAACGGCGGGAATTTGGCCGCCTGGACGATCGCCTCGGCATCCTTCCGGTCATGGACATGGGGAACGATCACACCGCCGGCGCCCGCCTCGAGCGCCTTTCGGACCAGAAAGGGGTTGTCCCGGTCCACCCGGAGCAGGGGGACGATCCCCGACAGGAGCGCCGCTCGAATCACGTTCTCCGCGCTTTCATCCTGACGCCAGGCGTGCTCGTTATCAATCCGGCAAAAATCCAATCCCGTATACCCGGCCACTTCCATGATCGCCGGACTGAAGCTGTACATTGCCGTTCCAAGGGCGATCTCACCCCCCTTGATCTTTTCCCTCAGTCTGTTCTTCTTGAATTCCATCTTTATTCCTCCCGAATTTACCATAGAATTGATCGCATTCGATCGTTGATGTTTTCCCTCATGTAGGGGCCTTGGCTTTTCGAATCCTGGTCAAAACCCTTTCCTCCGTGGTGCGAATGTGGGCCTCCATCTGCCGTAAAGCCCCGTCCAGCGACCGCTGCTTCAGTTCAACAAAGATCCTCTCGTGTTCCGCGGTGGCCTCAAGGGTGCGGGAATCGACCTCGAGGCTGCGGACGCCGGCAAGGTCGGTCAGATCCCGGATTTCATCCAGGGCATTGATCAGGTAAGAGTTCTCCGTCAGTTGTGCAAGGTATATGTGAAAATCCCGGTTTGCGTGAATAAACTCAACCGGGTCTCCGGTTTGCACCACCTTCAGGTATTGATTCCAGACCTTTTCGATTTCCTCCAGGGATTTCTCCGTAAGATTGGGAGTGATGTGACGGATGACGGTCAATTCCAGCGCCAGCCGCAATTCGAAAAGATCCCGGACATCCTTTTCCGTCATAGATTTGATTTGGAAGCCCTTCCGGGGGTAGTAGACAATCAACCCCCGTGAGGCAAGATGGATGAGCGCTTCCCGGACCGGGGTTCTGGAGATCCCCAGTTCATTCGTCAGGGCGGCTTCCGTATACATCTTCTCCGGCTCCAGTTTCTTCGAGAGCACGGCCTCCTTGATGATCGACAGGGCCATCTCTTTGAGAGAAGGGGCGGGAAGCAGTTTTTCCAGATTCAAATTTCCCTGAGGCATACGACCTCCGTCAATAGAGTATTTCATAACGCCTTCCGCCGACCTGTTGCCCGTCGCCAGACCCATAAAACCATCGGATAGGCCAGAACCAGCAGAGCCAAAGAAAGCAGTGTGCCCGCGATGGGCCGCGAAAAGAAGTAGAGCGGGCTGCCCGTATGGGACATGATCAGGGCCTTGCTCAAATTGTTCTCCAGCATCGGTCCGAGCACGAAGGCCAGAATCAGGGGCGCCGGATCGATTCCGAAACGCTTCATCAGGTATCCCATCAGGCCGAACAGGATCGTCGCCAGCAGATCGTTGACGCTGTTATTCAGGGCGTACGCCCCGAGAACAATGAACATGATGATCAGGGGGGAGAGGATCCCGTAGGGGACCTTGAGAAGCTGCACGAAGAGGCCGATCAGGGGCACATTCAATATGATGAGCATGACGTTGCCGATGTACATGCTGGCGATCACGCCCCAGAAGACGTCCGGCCACTTCAGCAGCAGCAGCGGCCCCGGCGTGACCCCGTGGAGCATCATCGCCGCCAGCATCAGGGCAAGCACGCTGTTGGTGGGAATGCCGAGCGTCAAAAGCGGCACGAAGCCCCCGGCGGTGGCGGCATTATTCGCCGTCTCCGGGCCCGCCACCCCCTCGATGGCCCCATGCCCGAACTCCTCGGGGTGCTTGGCAACCCTTTTTTCGAGCGCATAGCTCATGAGCGACGCTATGGCCGGCATGCCGCCCGGGATGATCCCGATTCCGAACCCGAGGAAGCTGCCCCGCACGATGGGAAAAGCCGATCTCTTCCAGTCCGAGAGCGTCGGCAGGAGGCTCTTGGGGGTTTCGAGGATGGCCCCCTGCTCCTCCCGCTTCTCGATGTTGTAGAGAATCTCGCCGAGGCCGAAGATCCCCATGGCCAAAGGCACCAGGCCGATGCCGTCCTGGAGGTACAGGATCCCGAAGACAAAGCGGTCAACGCCATGGATGTCGTCGGTCCCGATCGCCCCCAGCAGCAGCCCGACGCAGGCCATGAGGAGGCCCTGGGCTCTGGATTTCCCGGTCAGCCCGCCGATGCAGGTAAAGGCAAAAAAGAGCAGCGCGAACATCTCCGGCGCCCCGAATTTCAAGGCCGTCTCGGCCAGAAACGGGGAGATCAGCATCACTGCCACGACGCTGATCGTGCCGCCGATGAACGAACCGAAGGCCGACATCCCGAGCGCCGGACCCGCGCGGCCCTGCCGGGCCATCTGGTAGCCATCGATACAGGTGACGACCGAGGCGGCCTCGCCCGGGATGTTGACGAGGATGGAGGTCGTCGATCCCCCGTACATCGCCCCGTAATAGATCCCGGCCATCATGATCAGGGCCGTGACCATGTTCATGCCCACAGTGATCGGCAGCAGGAGGGCGAGGGTGGCCGTGGGCCCCAGGCCCGGCAGAACGCCGATCACCGTGCCGATGAAGGCCCCCAGGAACACAGCCAGGAGGTTCCCGGGCGTCAGGGCGATGGCAAAACCGTGGAACAAAGCGCCGATGGTATCCAAAGTCACTCCTTAATTCTGTCTCGCCCTTACCAGCCCCTGGGCAGCGGTATCACGCCCAAAGGCAGGGAAACCTTGAGCAGAACCCTGAATAGGACAAGCGAGACGACCGCCGTCAGGACCGCGATTACGGCGCTCGACTTCCAGGAGCGGCTCTCCACCCAGCGAAGCTGGACAAAGAGCATCACGACGGTCGCCAGCAGGTAGCCGAGAGGTTCCAGAGCGACCACATAAAAGGCCAGCGTCCCGAGCGAGATGACAAATCTTCCCCAGCGCGACTCCTCGGCCGCCGACATTGCGTCGGGCGTCGGACGCAGGATGAGCGACACGCCCAGACCGAACATCACCAGGGCGATCAACAGCGGCCAGAAGCCGGCGCCGGGGGATTTGGGGATTCCCACCCCGAATCCCCACGAGGCTATGCCGACCGGAATCGCCAGGATCACGGCTCCCACGCCGAGAATGCGATCAAATTTCATGTGCAATGCCCCCGATGCAATCGGTTATTTCTTCACCGAATCGCCGATCTGATCATACATAATCTTCAGGGCCTTCCGGAAATCTTCCCCGTTGAGGTAGGACAGCTCTAACTGCAGTTTTTCCGCACTGGCCTTGAACTGCGGATCGTCCCAGGCCTTCTTGACCGCATCGTGGAGCTTCTGCCGGATCGGCATGGGAACGCCTTTTCTGAGCACAAACCCCTTCTGGTTGTCGATGTAGACGTCGTATCCCAGCTCGCGCATGGTCGGCGCGTTCGGCTCCGTGGGAGAGCGTTCCAGCGCCGTCAGGGCCAGGCAGCGCACCCGCCCCCCCTGGACCAGCGCATAGGCTTCGTTCGGCGAGGCCATCGCCACGTTCACATGGCCGCCGGCGAGGGCGGTCAGGTTTTCAGCCCCTCCCTTTTGAGGCACATTGATCAGGCGGATACCCGTCCTTTTTTCCGTCACGAGCACAGCGGCATGGTGGATACCGCCGACACCCGCAGTGCCGTACGTGTATTTTTCGGGATTCTGCTTCGCATCAGCAATGAAATCCTTCATGGTTTTCCAGGGGCTGTCCGTCCGCACGTAGAACCCGACACGCTCGACCATAAGACGGATGACGGGATCAAAATCGGTGATAGGGCTAAACGGCAGGCTCTTGAAATGGGGCACGGAGACCGTCTCGCTTCCCCCCGCCACGAGGAGCGTATAGCCGTCCGGCTTCGCGTTGTAAACATACTGCGAGCCGATGATGCCGGTGGCGCCCGGCTTGTTGTTGACGACCAGGGGCTGCCCGAGATACTTAGCGGCCACGTCGGCGATGGCGCGGGAAACCATGTCGGTTCCGCCTCCAGGGGCATAGCCGACAACCACTTCAATGGGTTTGGTGGGAAAATCCTGCGCGCCGATAGGCAGTGCGCAGAGCATGCTTGTACAGGCCGTAGCCACGATAAACGCCCATTTCCATCTTCTCATCGTCAGTACCCTCCTTGCTTGGGGTCGCCCGGAGCCGTCCGGGATCGACACGGTTACGATGTGCTGCCTGCTTTTTGAATGAAACGATAGACGGTTGCAACGAATGGTTTGCCCTCTCACCTTCTGGATAACCCTGCGGGTGTGATTGCCGCCGGTAATTGATATGCAATATGTGATATATCAGTTGCCCGGCCTTGTCAAGAAAATATTATCTCCGGGTCTTCGCGCCCTTGCCGCGGAACGTAAAATGGGATATGGCTTTCAGTAAACCGCTCAGGCTTGAACAAAATTCAAATGGGGAGATTTGTTATGAACAAGATTCTTCTGGTCGAACACATCCATCAAGCCGGCGAGGCCATGCTGGCGCAAAAGGCACAACTGGTCTATCCGCAGCCGCAAAACCTTGAAGGCATACTCGCGGTGATCGGCGATTGCAATGCCCTCGTGGTGCGAAACACGAAGATCACACGGCAGATCATGGAGGCCGCTCCGAAACTCGCCGTGATCGGCAGGCACGGCGTGGGTTACGATACCGTCGATACCAAGGCCGCCGCCGATCTCGGGATCCCGGTCGTCTATACCCCGGCGGCCAACACGGAGAGCGTTGCGGAGCTTGCGGTCGGATTCATCCTCGCCCTCCTCCGGAAACTCGTCCAGGCCAATGCCGCCATGCAGTCGGAAGAACTGCTCAGCGACACGGTGACCATGGCCATCATGGCGCGGCAGAAGGGGCTCATCACCACCGATATCTGGGGCAAAACCCTGGGCGTCATCGGGGTGGGGAGGATCGGTTCCTCCGTATCGAAAAAAATGATTGCGGCCTTCAACATGCGCGTGCTGGGCTATGACCCCTACGTGGATGCGGAAACACTTGCGGGTTACGGCGTTCAGAAAGCGGTTTCTCTGGAGGAGATGCTGCCCCAGTGCGATTTTGTGGATGTGCACTGTTCCGGCGGCACGGAGACAAGGCACTTGATCAATGAACGGACCCTGGCCCTTATGAAACCCACAGCCTACCTGATCAACACCGCGCGCGGCACGATCGTGGACGAAAAGGCACTCATCGAAGCGTTGCGGGACAAACGGATCGCCGGTGCGGCCATCGATGTCTATGATCCGGAACCGCCCCGTCCGGGCAATCCGCTGCTGCATATGGAAGACGTCATCGTGACCTCGCATCTGGGCGCCATGACGGAGGAGAGCCTGCACAACATGGCAATCATGGTCGCCCAGGGCGTCCTGGATGTCCTGGAAGGCCGGCGGCCGCAGTATCCGGTCAACCCCTGACGGGTCGAGCGGACCGGGTTTTTCCGCTGCGGCCGGGACGGGGGTTTGTTTTCCCCGTTCACCACAGGCTTTCCGGCGGCGCCACCTGATGTCGACCCGGATATCCTGTGGTTCAATTTTCTGTGGTTCAATTTTCTGTCCCGCCAAAATGAGAATGTCCTAAATCACCAAAGTAGAAATGTCCTAATGTAAGGCTGTAATTTTTCCCTAACGAAGGGGGGTAATTATGGCCGGGAGGGACATTATCGTCATGAGTATGCGGGAGGTCAGGCGACTG
>JAPLJY010000210.1 GCA_026388345.1 Deltaproteobacteria bacterium | reverse complement strand
CAGGTTGTAGGCAGGCAGGATATCGGCATTCAGGAGCCGGGAGATATCCTTCTGGAGAAGATCCGTATCCCGAACGAAAACCCCTCTTACTTTCAGATTGATGATCAGGGCCGAGAGAAGTTTCTTGGTCCATCTCGGCTTCCGGGAAATAATCTCCAGCCAGGAGCGGATGTTTTGAATATGGGCCGGGTTCACCTGGATCTGCCATTCGGTAGTCGATCCCTTGACGTCGGGATGCTGAAAACCGAAGGCCACAAGCTCCTCGATGAAGGTGTCCACAAGCGGGTGGCTGTTGGATTCAAAGACCTCTCTTGCCAGTGTGGTGACGCAATCGATGATCGAACTCCGGTATTGAATCCGGGAGGGGGTGTTCTTTAACAAACGAAATATTTTTCTTATGAAATCATTTACATTCTGCTGATTTTCTTCATTCAGCGCCCTTCCCAGGCATCGATTGATCTCCATCAGGCCCGCGTTGTGTATGTCCGAAAGTCCGGCGACACTCATCAAATTGAAAAGAAAATTGAGTTTGACGAGAAAATGGCGTCCTTCAAAGGCGCTTGATTTTTCAAGGGCGTCGGCGATCACGAGATAGCCGTTTGCGATCTGCGCATGGTCGGGCATATCCAGGTACGGGGCAAGCCGATCCGCATCGGTCGTCGCATGTTGATCAGGGTCTTTTAAGCGGGCGAGCAGTCCGCGGATATGTTCGTGGGAAAGAGGTGAAATCATCTCGCGATAGGCGACGCGATCTTCCTTTGTCTCGCCATCCGTGGAAAACCATTGGGAAGGATCGGGTTGCGTAAGCCAGTACCGATACGTCGATTTGAAGGCAAAGAAGAGGAGCCTGCTGACCTCATCCGTCATAGGGACATGATGCCGCATCGTGTCCCTATAATTCTCCATCAACAGTCTGGCGATTTCCTTCACATAACTCGATGACTTCTTCAAGAGATGGCCTTGAGACCGCGACAGATCGGCGAGAGATCGAAAGACGGGTAAAAACAGGGCCGTGTTTCTCTCCAGAAGGTTACCGCTGTTGGAAAGGACGGTATTGAGAAATTCGAAACAATACCGGACGGCGTTGTCTTTGACCTCTTCATCGCCGGCCGAAGAGATGATGGCAAGATAAATATCCGCAAACATTTTCAGTGCGGATAAACCATCTTCGTGGGTGTTGAAATCATAGAAATCACCCATGGAAATGTTTTTAAGCTGTACCAGCAGGTATTCCCAGTTCACAAATGGGTGATGAAACTCGACGAGCATTTCTTCCGTTCGCTTCGACACCCCGAAATGGTTTTTGACGACATCAAGGAGTATCCTGTATTTCTCAGGGATATCCACAACCGCTTTGGTTCTTTCAAGATTGATTTCCAGGGCCGTCAGGTGCCGGGTCTTCTCCTTGGTATCCATGGCTTCAGATTAATGCGAATGGGCAAATATTGCAATTCCAAATCATCAACACGTGAATAAAAAACATTGACGAATATCGGCCGGCTGGCTATGATTCACCGCCATCGATGATGGAATGTGAAGCTCCCCGCCCATAGGGCGGCGCTTCCCGGCAAGGAAGCTGTCTGTAATTATTGCGTCCCTTATCCCCGCCTACAAGGCGGGGCTTGCGGGTTGCGCTCCCGGTCGTCGCGGACGGTCGAAGGACGGTCCCGGTGGAAAGGAAATGAATTGGAGGATAGAAAAATGGTCCGTCCGGTCATCGCAGGAAACTGGAAGATGAACAAGACGGTCGCCGAGGCGATCGATTTTGCCTCGCGCCTCCGGAACGCCCTCACCACCCCGCCGGAGCCGGAGGTCATCATCGCCCCGCCCTTCACGGCGCTCCACGCCGTGGCGGAGCTCCTCCGGGGGTCGCCCGTCCGTCTAGCCGCCCAGAACCTCCATGAAGCGGAGAAGGGGGCCTTCACCGGGGAGATCTCCGGAGAAATGATCCGCGAAGCCGGCTGCGCGTATGTGATCATCGGCCACTCGGAGCGGCGCACCCTTTTCAGCGAGGGAGATGAGCGCGTCCACCGGAAGCTCCGGGCCGCCCTTTCAGCGGGCCTGAAGCCGATCTTCTGCATCGGGGAAACCCTGCAGGAACGGGAAGAGGGCCGGATGCAAAACGTTGTCGAACGGCAGTTAAAAGAGG
>JAPLJY010000057.1 GCA_026388345.1 Deltaproteobacteria bacterium | reverse complement strand
TCGTCTCGGATACAGGATTGCAATTTTGAGCGAAACTCCTGGCTGGATTTCATGGCCTTGTCTCCGGATGATCCGGAGGCAAAACACATAGCGGAGGTCGCGGGCGGCCAGTAGTGAAAGCGAACGTCGCCCGCGACAAATTAAACGATGAAACGACACGGGAATCTATACGAGAAACTGACGACTGCGGAGAATATTCACCTTGCCTGGCAAGAAACCCGGAAGGGAAAATCTTTCAAGGCCGCCGTGCGCCGTTTCGAGCTCGACGCGGAAAACAACCTGGCCGGAATCCGGGAATTGCTGGTCCATAAGACGTTTCAACCTTCGCCCTACAAGACCAAGTGGATTTATGAGCCGAAGAAAAGGATGATCTACATTCTGCCGTTTGCCCCGGACAGAATTATTCATCATGCGCTGATGCAGGTAGCGGAGCCGATCTGGACCAAACTCTTTATCTCCGATTCCTATGCCTGCATCCGCGGCCGCGGCCTTCACGCGGGCAGCCGGCGCACGATGGAGTTTGTCCGGCGGAATCGCTATTGCCTGAAAATGGATATCTCGAAGTTCTACCCGTCCGTCGATCACGCGATCATGTTTCAGATCATCAAAAACAAGATCAAATGTCCCGGCACCCTGGATCTGTTCCATAAGATCATCTACAGCACACCCGACGGGAAGAACGTTCCGATCGGCAATTATACCAGCCAGTGGATGGGGAATCTCTACCTGAGCGAACTGGACATATTCGTTAAACAGACGCTGCGGGTCAAGGATTACGTCCGATACTGCGACGATTTCCTGCTGTTTGGTGATGACAAGTCCGTGCTGAATCGCGCGGCCCAGGATATCGAGAGGTTTCTGTCTGAGCACCTCACGTTGACACTGAGCAAGTGCGATCTGTTCCCGGTATCCCGCGGCGTTGATTTCCTGGGATACCGGCATTTTCCAGGATATGTCTTACTGCGAAAATCAACATCGATCCGTATCCGGCGGCGGTTGGGTAAACTGCCGGGACTGCTGGCGGCTGGGAGAATCACACTCGATCGTTTTCGCGGGTCCGTGGCATCCATCAACGGCTGGATGAAGTGGGCCAATGCACAGAATTTCCGTCTCGCCGTTGAATTCAAGCGAATGGAGGAGCTGGCCAGACATGGAGGAATTACAGAAGCCGCCGCCTAAACGATTCGGCGATTTCGCCAAGGACCACGTGCCGCTGGATGGTTCAAAATTAAAGATCGCCGATATCCTGAACAAGGAGATTATGATCACCGGGTACAGGGTCAAGAACAGCAAATACAACGCGACATCATGCCTGACGATCCAGTTCATGATGGGAGACGAAAAACATGTCGCATTCACCGGCAGCCAGGTCCTGCTGGATCAATGCAAGTCTTATGAGGCGGAGATCCCGTTTATTGCGACGGTGAAAAGGATAGATCGGTATTATTCGTTTACGTGATTTCAATCGTAAGAAAAGGGGGAAAAGATCTAATGGCGCCATTCAGAATGAGAATATTGAGCGGAATTCTTTTGTTGGTCCTGATGCTGATCTGGTCCGTCATTGACGCCGCCGCCGTAATCCAGGCAACAGCCGCCACTGCACCCTCATGGTATGAGCACGTGGACCTGATGCAGATAATTCTTGCGGCCCTGATCGCTCTTGTCGGGATCTTGCTCGGTGTCGGCCTGAAGGTGGGTTTCAAACTCTTAATGACTAAGATGAACGAAATGTGCATCGACATAAAGGGAAAGGCGGACCAGACAGACCTCGACACCAACAAGGAGGACCACGCCGAGATGTGGCGCCGGGTCAATCATCATTCCCACATCATTAACTGTAATCAGGACGGATGCAAGCCTGAGTGCGGACAGGTCGTCATTTCAGAGGGGCCGTCATGAAACCAGAAGACAAAAAAACATTTAACTCGCTCACGGACTGGCAACTCATGGGCCTCTGCATCGAACGAGAAGCAGGAGGAGAGCCAAGAGAGGGACAGATCGCTGTCGGGACCGTGATCCTCGAACGAGTCGATCACCGGAGTTGGGACGGTAAGACCATCAAAGAGGTCGTTCTGTGGCGCTGGCAGTTCTCCTGGACGATGCCAGAGGCGGGAGTCAGTTACTACGACGAATCGGTGAAAATCGCCTCATCTTGGGTCGAGGAATATCGTAAACGTAAGGCCCTGCAAGAGTGTTGTGCGATCGCCACGGGGATGCTGCAGGGGGAGATTCCCCGCGATCCGGATCTTGCAAAAGTGAACTGCTGCCAATACATGAATCCGAAAACGGCGGGACCAGGTCAAAGGGACAAATTGCTGAAGGTTGGAATGAAAGTGATCAAGACCATTGGGCATCATGAATTTTTTGCGTGAGGAGGCTGATATGGAAGAAAAAAGCATTTTTCAGAAGATAGGTGATGTGTTTGCCGACTATGCACCAGGATTGTCCAAGGTTCTTGCCGTTACCGGAGTAGGAATTCCGGCTGCGGCTGGTGTTGCTGCTCTCGGGTCAATCGCTAAAGCGTTCGGTCTTGGATCCGATGCAAAACCAGAAGAGATTTTGGACGCTGTTTCTGCGGACCCAGAGATAAAATTGAAGGCCATGATCGCAGAGAATAACTTCAAGCTGCACATGCGCGAGATTGAGTTCCAGGAGTTCAAGACTGCGACTGAAGCCACCACAGCGCAACTCCAGACCGTCAACGCCACCATGCAAGCTGAACTCGCGAACAGCGATAAAGAAGCATGGTATCAAAAAGCATGGAGACCGGCAAACGGGTTCGCTGTCGCAGCGGGTTCTCTCACATCTGTCTGGTTCGTCTGTTACCTGTTCTACAAGGTCTTAGTCACGGTGTCATTGGCCGCAGCAGTTAGTACGATATTGAATGTTCTACCTCAACTTGCGATCGCGATCTCCACTCTCCTCGCTATACCTGGAGCAGCCGTCGGGATCGCTGCATGGCATCGAGGGCAACAGAAACGAGAAGAAGAAAAGGCACAGACTAATTAGGGGAAGCGTGACCCGGATTTTGACCAACATTTGACCAACAAATGACATAAAACATAGGGAAACATCGACATGATGAAAAATAATCAAAAGTAATATCAATTTCTTACAAAACACGAAGAGCCTTATGGCTCTTTTGGGAGCAGGATGTCGAGTGTTCAAATCACTCCGCCCCGACCATATATTTTGATATTAGCCAGCATCAACCGACATCACACCATCGATTTCAAAACATTATTCAGGACAGATTCAATCTCCCTGCGGATGGCCGCCAATCGTTCCGGCGTAGCCGCCTCGAAGCGCAGAACCAGAACGGGCTGTGTGTTGGACGCCCTGAGAAGACCCCAACCGTCACCGAAGGGTACCCGCACGCCGTCGATATCGATGATATTATGTGTTTTTCGGTAGTGTTCCCGGACGGCTGCCACGACGCCAACTTTGATCCGGTCGGGACAATCAACGCGGATCTCAGGGGTGGTGAAGGTCCGGGGGACATCGGAGAGGAGATCGCTCAGCCTCTTTCCGGATTCGGAGAGAATCTCCAGCAGACGGACGGAGGCGTAAATTGCGTCGTCAAAACCGAAATAGCGGTCCGCGAAGAAGATGTGACCGCTCATCTCCCCGGCCAGGAGGGCATTCTCTTCTTTCATCTTTCCCTTGATCAGCGAATGCCCCGCCTTCCACATGATCGCCCGCCCACCGTTCCTGGCGATGTCGTCAAAGAGTTTCTGCGAGCATTTGACCTCCCCGATAATGGCCGCACCGGGATGTGCCTTCAGGATGAAGCGGGAGAAGAGCAGCAGCAACTCATCGCCCCAGAGCACATCTCCGCGATCGGTGATCACGCCGATCCGGTCGGCGTCACCGTCGTAGGCGATACCGGCTTCGGCCTTCTCTTCCAGGACCAGGCGGGTTAATTCGCGCAAATTATCAGGTATGGTGGGATCAGGATGGTGGTTGGGGAAGCGGCCGTCCGGATCGCAGTAGATGTGGGTGACGCGGCAGTTGTACCGCTTCAGCAGGGGGAGGGCGAAGAAGCCGCCCACGCCGTTACCGCCGTCGATAACGATTCGGTGGCCGGGCTTGACCTTCACGTTCGCAAAGAGATGGTCCCGGTAGATATCCGCGATTTCCTGGCGGGAGAATGTTCCCGTTCCGTCGATATAGGCCCCTTCTTCGATGATCTTCCTGAGTGCCTGAATCTGTTCTCCGTAGATCGTATCCGGACCAATGCAGATCTTGAAACCGTTGAAATTCGGAGGATTGTGGCTTCCCGTGACCATTACGCCGCCGTCCATCCGGAAATGGCGGATTGCGAAGTAGAGCATGGGGGTGGCGCAGAGGCCGATGTCGGTCACATCAATGCCTGCGGACAGAATCCCCCGGCATACGGCATCCTGGTACATATCCGAACTGAGTCGGCAATCCCGACCCAGGACCATGGTCCGCACGCTGTGACGGACGGCATAGGCGCCGATCGCCCTGCCCAGAAGGTAGACAAAATCCGGGGTCAGATCCTTGTCCACAACACCCCTGATGTCATACTCGCGAAACACCTCCGGATTCATGTTTACCTCACGCCGGGATCAGGGCTTGAAGATTGACATGGGTGCGGACCATCTGTTCGATCAACGCGATCTTTCCCAGGTCATCCTTTGTCGGAAGGGATTCCATCTCTTCGATCTGTTTTGCGATCTCATAGGTATCCGGCGATACGAGCAGGAGGGGGATCTCCATCTTGGCGGCCTTCGAGATGAGATCGGGCGGGGGGAGAATATTGTTGGTCAGCATGACCGCCGCGGCGTTGCTTTCCAGCGCGGCAACGATCATATCGCTCCGTTCGCCGCTCGTGATGACCACCTTGCTTTCCTCCTGAAAGAGGGGGTTCTTCAGCGCCGCACCGACGGACATCGAACCGATGAAGATGTTCTTGACGGTCCGGTTCAAGTTTTCTTCCCCGGTGATGATCTTTGCGAACAGGCGATCCGCCAGATAACTGACGGAGAAGTAGGAAAGTTCCTTGTAATAGGGGATCACGCCCAGGACTTCGACGCCTTGCTGTTGAATCTTCGGCAGGCGTGTGTCGCAGAAATCGGCTACGTTGGCCACCTTGTTGATGATGATTCCTTTGCAGCGGACCTCTCCCGCTTGAATGTATTTTTTAAAAAAGATGACGTCATCGAGAATGGTATCATCATCGCCGCTGGCAACCACGATCAGTTTGGCTTTGAGTTCCCGGGCGAGCGAGAGGGCGTCCAGGTGGACCGATACGCCGTAGGTGATGTCCTTTCCGCACTCCGCGAAGAAGATCTCTTTGCCGTCTCCGACGCTGACCAGGAGTTCGTGAAGCTTTTCGCGCGTGGTTTCTTCATTCAGCATATAGAGGAGCTTGGAGTGGTGAAAACCGATGCTCATGTCCTCCGGATTTTCCTCCAGACCGAAGATGTTCGTGATCAGGGCGGCGTCATAGTCCCAGAGTCTCTTCTTGCGATAAAGGAATCGTTCGCCGAAAGGTTTGAGATAGCCTATTTTCCGGTTCAAGGCCTTCGTGATGCCGATGATGACGCTCGTCTTGCCCGCACCCTGACGCAGGGATGTCACTACATATTTGTCCACAGATCTCACCTCTATTATCTCTCGAAAGGATAAAACTCTTGATGTAGTCCTATCCCCGGAAAGCCATTTTCAAATCGTAAACCCCGGCATCGCTTTTTTTCTTGATATCGAAGCCACCTTTTTCGAATACGTGCAACATCGGTTTGTTGTCGATCAGGACCTCAGCCGTAAAGCCCAGAAGGCCCTCTCTTTTGGCGAGATAGGTCAGGTAGGAGAGCATTTCCTGCCCGATGCCTCGGTTGTGGTGGTCATCGCGGACTGCGAAGGCGACCTCCGCCGTATGCGATTCCTCATCGATGCCATACTGCCCCACCCCGACGATGAGTTCACTTTCTGCAGATCCTACAACCCCCAGGATAACCACCTCCCGGGTGTAGTCTATGATCACAAAGTCCTGGAGCCGTTCGTGCGGCATGTCTTTGCGCTTGGAAAGAAAACGACGGTTCAGGCTTCTGTCGGACAGGGAGTAGAAAAAATCCTTCAGAAGCGGTTCATCGCTGATTTTGACGGGACGCAGGAATAGCTGGAGGCCGATTTTGGTGGTCCGATGGGTCTCGAGATTTTCCGGATACTCGCCTCGTTTCCCGGGGATGAAGGCCTGATCCCGGTAAATGATTCCTCGCTTCTTCGCCTCTTCGATGAGCCAGGGCCTGAATTTCGGGTGGGCAATGGAGATGAGCGACATTGCCCTCTCCCGGACGTTTTTTCCGTGGAGATAGGCGATACCGTATTCGGTGACCACATAACGGACATCCCCCCGGTTCAGCGTGATGCCGGCAGATTCGCGCAGAGAGGGAACGATCCGGGAGATGGTGTCGTTCATGGCCGTGGATTTCATCGCGAGGATGGTCCGTCCGCCCCTGGCCATCAATGCGCCCCGCATGAAGTCCTGGTGACCTCCCACGCCGCTGTAGAATGTACCTCCGATAGAATCTGATGTGGCCTGGCCTGTAAGGTCGATCTCCAATGCGCTGTTGATGGCGACCATGTTGACTTGCCGGGCGATGTTGAGCGGATTGTTTGTCCAATCGATGGTTCTGAACAGAATGGAGGGGTTGTCGTTGAGGAATTCATAGGTTTCTCTCTTCCCCATGGAAAAGGCGGCGACCGTCTTCCCGGGGCTCAACGTTTTTTGGGAATTGTCGATAACCCCGGCCTTGATCAGATCCATCAGGCCATCGCTGAAGAGCTCGGTATGCACCCCGAGATGTTTCTTGTTGAAGAGGTTGGCGAGAATAGCGTTCGGAAGCCCTCCATAACCCACCTGGATCGTGTCGCCGTCCTGGACAAGTCTGGAGACATGGTTGCCGATGCGCTGCGTCGTCTCATTGAGTTCGATTCCCGGGAGTTCCAGGAGGGGCTCGTCGTGACGGATGATGAACTCAACATCCTTGATGTGGATGAAGCCGTCACCGTGCACGCGGGGCATGTTGGCGTTGACCTGAGCGATGATCATGGACGCCTTGTCCGTGGCGGCCTTGACCATGTCCACGCTGATACCGAGGCTCAGATAACCGTGCTCATCGGGAAGACAGGTCTGCACCAGCGCCACATCGATCCGGACGGAGCCGCTCCTGATCAGGGCGGGCACGTCGGAAAGGGAAACGGGCGTATAGTCGGCAAGCCCCTGATTTACGGGGCCCCGGGTGTTGTTTCCGATGAAAAAGGAGTTGTGACGGAAATTACGTTTGAATTTCGGGTCGGTATAGGGGGCGATGCCGAAAGAATAGACATGGATGATTTCCGTGTCGAAGAAGGCCTTGGGATGGGATTCCACATAATTCACCATGGCCCGGACAAGGTACTGAGGCTCGCCGCAGCCTGAGGCGACAAAGATGTGATCCCCCCGGCGGATGTGGCTGAAAACAACCTCCTCCTCGGCGAATTTTTCGGGGTAAAGTTTTTTCCAGTCATCCAGGGAGTGCATATTGTTTTCAAAACTCATCAGGAGTACCCCTGCCGAGAGATTCGGATAAACGTGGAAATACCTGTTTAAAGGCCGGCCATACTAACCATTATGGCCGTTTTCTGTCAAGAAAAGAATGATCCCGCCGTCGGTCCACAGGGAGGGGAAATCAGAAATAAATATTAATGATATCTGATGCTTTATCAATAATCAGATCGGCATTGGCCGAGCGCAGATCTTCACGTCCGGAATATCCTGTCAGGACGCCGACCGTATAGGTTCCCGTCTCTCGGCCGAGAAGGATGTCCAGCGGATGATCGCCGACCATGATGGCCTCGGCCGGAACGACTCCCAGGGCTCTTAGTGCAGACCGCAGGTGATCGGGGTGGGGCTTGACGTGCTCCGTGTCTTCGCGCGTCAGAAAGGCCTGACAGTGACGGGCGATATCCGGGAAGACCTTGAGGACGGCGATGCGGCAGTTCCTGGTGACAACGCCGGTTCGAATGGACCGACCTGCAAGTTCGGTAAGCAACATTCTCGTACCATCAAGAAGGGCGCCTTCATCAGCCGACTCGATCTCCATTCTTGTGACCAGTTCATGCGCGCGGAATCGAAAGATTCCGGCATCTGCCTGTCGGAATTCTTCTAGATATGCCCCGCCGGCATCGATCATTTCAAGGATATGTAGATCCACGACCGCGGCTTCGGGAATCTGAAAATCGGCCATGAGACCTCGAATCGAGGACCTCATGACAGGGAAATTGATATTCAACCTTGCGAGGGTCCCGTCAAAATCGAAAACGATGGCCTTGATGAGAGAGGGATCCAATTTAGGATTCACCGGCTTTCCTTCAGATAGCTCTCCAGCCGGTTCATCCCCTCCCGGATGTTTTCCAGGGAATTGGCATACGAGAAACGGAGGTAGCCCTCGCAGTTCATACCAAAGTCAATGCCCGGGGCGACGCCGACACGGGCCCGTTTGAGGATATCGAAGGCAAATTCGTAAGAATTCCGGGTCAAAGCCTTGATATTGCCGAGCACATAGAAGGCGCCGGTGGGTTCGACACGGATGCCCATCCCCAGTTCCCGCAGACGACGGATCATGAATCTTCTCCGTTCATCGTAGAGCCCCCTCATCCGGATCATGTCCGGTTCCGCCTCCCGGAGGGCGGCGACACCGGCCCATTGGACGAAGGCATTGGCGGAGATGAAAAGATTTTGCTGGATCTTCTGCATCGGACGGATGAAGGAGGGGGGGGCGATGAGGTAACCCAATCGCCATCCCGTCATCGCATAGGCCTTGGAGAAGCCGTTCAGCACGAAGGCATTGTCGGTGAACTCCAGAATGCTGTGCTCCGTCTCCCCATAGACCAGTCCGTGATAGATTTCGTCGGAGATGACGGGAACTCCAAATGAGGCGATTTCCTCCATTCTCTCCCGGCTCAGCAGATTGCCCGTCGGGTTGGAAGGGGAGTTGATCAGAATGGCCTTGGTGCGCGGATGGATCATCCTTCGGATGGCGGCCGGGGTGTACTGGAATCCTTCCTCCTCATGGACGGGGACGCAGACCGGCTTTCCGCCGAAGAAACGGATGAAATTGGGATAGCAGGCGTAATGGGGATCGGAGATGATGACCTCATCATCCCGTTCGAGAATCGTCGAGAAAAGGATCATCATCGCCGGTGAGGTGCCGGAGGTCACGATGACCTGATCCGGGGAAACGGCTGCTCCGTAACGCTGCCGGTAGTGATCGGAGATTGCCTCCCTCAGCTCCAGGAGCCCCAGGCTGTGGGTGTAGTGGGTCCTGCCTTCGTTCAGGGCGCGGAATCCAGCCGCTTTGATGCACTCCGGGGTATCGAAGTCGGGTTCGCCCACTTCGAGATGAATGATATTTTCGCCATTGCGCTCCATCGCCTGCGCGGCTTCCAGAACGTCCATGACAATGAAGGGCCGGATGTCCGCCGCTCTCTGGGTAATCATCGCCATCACCTCGTTTTTCGTGATTCGCTCCACAAATCGGACGGTGGAAGCGAAGCTATTCTGACAGGCGCCACTTTGTCAAGCGGGAAAGTGGGTCAGGAGCGGGAACGTCCTGTCAGGTAATCGGGACGGAGGTTTCTCGCGATGACGGGTCCATCCCTCCACTCGGGAAGGCGATAATCCATGACGATCCCAAGAAAGCTGATAATGATGTGAAAGGTAGCCCCCCAGAGCACCTCGTCTGCACCGTCGGAATCCCGATGGATCAGGCAAGGGTATTGAAGCAGTCTGTGGCCTGCCGAATCGGGCGCAGTGATCTGATAGCAGCCGAAATGTTCCTCATCGTAAAAGGATGAAAGGGGGATCTCCACGATTTTTTCCACCTCGCGGTTCGGGCGCGGCAGTACAGGGTTCTCCACAAAGCCCGCGAGCGGAAAAATCGTCCGCCGGAAAAGGGTCAGGTTGTAAGCGGGCAGGGGGCCGAGGAAGCGGACGCGGGCAGGGGAAAGGCGGATCTCCTCCCAGGATTCGCGCAGCGCGTTGGTCAGGAAAAGGGCGATCGACGGGAAGGCTGGTGCGTTATTCTGAAGCGCATATCCCCTGGCCTTTCCCCCGAGAATGGGAAAAGGTCCGTGGATCAGGAGAGGCCTCAACAGTCGGTCCAGAAGGGGGTGCAGCATGCCTCCGGGAAAGCTCAGATCGCCCGGTTGAGGGACCAGGGAAGAACGTTTGATCAGCTGAAATACGAATTGCCCCTTTCCCCCCGGAGAGGCCACGCGATAGAGAAGGGGAAGGAGCACCCCGGCTGCGCGACCGTGCCGATCCGTCCTGCTGCCGACATGGATCTGATGAAAGGTTTCTTGAAAATCGCAGTGTCGGGTTCCCAGAAGGGTTCTGTCATCCATTTTCCTCTTGTTCGAGTGTTTCAGCGATTCTCCGTTCATACCAGCACCCATAGGGGAAAGGATCCAGGAATCCGCAATGCCCCCCGTGTTGTTGAATGGAAACATCGAGATATCGGTTCTGCGGCAGATGACGAAAATCCTCCACCGGAACGACGGGATCGTCCGCGGAGGTGATGATCGATACGGGAAAGGCGAGAGAAGCGAGGACGTTTCCCGTCAGCGTATAAAGACTGAAATATTCGCGATAATTTCCGAATTCCGTATACCAGGGCATGATGGCCTCGGTCAACGCCATGCACGTTTTGTGATGAAGGATTTCTTCAAAGCGGTAGAGCTCCGGGAAACAGCGTTGTTTGCGCCGGAGAGACCTCTTCCACTTGGCCAGAAAATAGATGCGGTAAATGGGAAGGCTTTCGTCGATGGCCAATGTGGATTGATAGGGATCAAGAGCGGGGCTGATGGAGAAGGCCCGTCTGAGGTTTGGTATCGGAGAGTCGGATTGACGAAGCGCAATCCGGAGTACAAAATTTCCCCCCAGTGAAAAACCAACGAGATAACACGGGCGATCCGGCAGAAGCCGGGCGATGTTGCCGACCGCCTGTGCCGTTTCATCCGTCAAAGCGCCGTGAAAGAGTTCCCGGTTCAGGTGATGGCTTCTTCCGTGGTCCCGCAGATTGAGGCGGAAGATGTCGTATCCCCGCCGGAAAAGAAACCGTCCCGTGGAGAGGACATAGGTGGAATCGGAGCTTCCTTCCCATCCGTGAATCAGGATGATCAGACCCCGCGGCGACCGCACCGGTTGCCGGGAGTGATAGCCCAAAAGACGCCCGCCGTTGCCGGCGTCCGTGATGACTTCCCGTGAGGCGTCGGTCATCTCGCTTTTCCCTGCCGCCCTGAGTCCCAGACTTCCGAAGATCGTCTGCACGTGGGGGCTTCTGGCCCAGAAGGCGGGAAGAAAAGGTTCAAGTACCATGTTCTCTCCCAGACGATGCACAAAAGCCCGGTCTTTAGACCGGGCCTTTGCATTCATTGGTGGCGGTGCAGGGAATTGAACCCCGGACACTACGGATATGAGCCGTATGCTCTAACCGGCTGAGCTACACCGCCTGATCAATCGAAACGCCTAACAACGCGGACCAAACAACCTTCCGTCTGCCATGGCCTTCCATTTTCATCAAGGCGCGCACCCATATAATAGATTTATTAAGTTGTCAACCCCTTCTATTCGGCTTTCAGCTTGTAGGAGACGATCACGCTTTTTTCCTTGATGGTGCCGCCCACGGAGAGGACCAGGGCGAGGACCACCTCGTTTTCCCCATCGTTATCGATATCCTTGAACTGGTAATCCGCAACGTAGCCGTTGATTTTTTTTGTCCGCCAGTTCTCCACCATTCCCATCCCGTCCCATTCCAGATCATAAACCTCCGCGGAGGTGAACAGCTTGACTCGCTGAAACGTCCGACCGGATGCGGATAGGTTTTTCACGATGATGATCTCGCGCTTTCCGTCTTTGTTTGTATCGTAGGTTAGAATCCTCAGATTGATATAGCTATAAGGTTCATCGGAGTTTACATTTGAGCCCTTCATGCTTTCGATGACTGTGTTGCTTCCCCCGAAAACATCTTCACTTTTCCAGATGAATTCATTGCTTCCGCCGAAGACGGCGATCCGGGAAAGGGGTTTATCCGACTGCTCATAGACGCAGATGTAATCGTCGTCGCTCAAGGTGATGACCTTATCGGCGCCGCCCGAACCGAGTTTGTCCAGGGTCATCCCATAAACGGAGAGGCCCTGCGGAATTCTCATCTTCGGTCCTTCCCGGTATTCGCCGTTCTGCCAGACGATTTCGTATATCGGGGTTTCAAAGGGCTTGTTCATGCCCCTTCTCTGGCCCAGCAGAAGAGGGGTGCCCGAGCCGTTGTCGATCACCCGCAGGAACCATGGGAGTCCGGAGGCGAGCAGCACGAACTTCCCGTCCCGGAATTCCAGGACGAAAGAATCGACCTGCTGGCCGTTGTAACTCGAGACAATGATCTCCTTGATGCCGTTTCCGTTGATGTCGGCGACGTCAAGACTGACATAATTGTCATAAGATTTTCCGGGGATCTGCTGAATCAGCTTGAATTCATTTCCTTTTTTCTGGTAGATGAAAATATTGTATGAATCGATCATGATGGTTTCGTTGAGGCCGTCCCCGTTGACATCGCCAATGTCCATCCCTCTGAATTCAATCGAATACTGCTGGCTCTTCCAGAAGGTGTTCCGGTTGAGCGGCTGTGCGGCGTTGATGAAGTCGGGGTTGATGGAAGAGGT
>JAPLJY010000133.1 GCA_026388345.1 Deltaproteobacteria bacterium | reverse complement strand
CTTCCATGAAACAGCCGAGAATGAGCAGGATGATGTTGATGACCAGCAGGACCACCCAGGGATTGCCGCTCAGGGACAGGAGCCCGTGAATGACCGCCGCGGGAACCCTCTGGTGAATCAGGAGCCATCCGAAGATGCCGGCCGCAGCGATGATGAACAGGACACGGACCGAACCTTCAATCGTCTCCCGCAGGATTTTCGGAAGATCTTTTACTCTGACTTCACCATAGATAAACATGGTCAAAAGCAGGGCATAGACCGAGGCTATGACCGACGCCTCGGTTGGCGTGAAGATTCCGGAGACCATCCCGCCGATGATGATGACCGGCGTAAGTATGGCGGTCGAGGCCCCCCCGGCGCTTTTCAGAAGCTCCCTGAGGGTGGCCCGCTTCTCTTTCGGATAGTTCCTCTTCCGGGCATAGATGTAAACAATTCCCATCAGGACGAGACCCATCAAAAAGCCGGGGAGAAAGCCGCCCAGAAAAAGCCGGCCCACCGACGTTCCGGTGATGCTGCCGTAGATGACCAGAGGGATGCTGGGAGGGATGACCGGCCCGATGGTTGAGGCGGAGGCGATGATCGCGGCGCAGAATTTACGATCGAAGCCCTTCTTGGTCATTCCTTCCATTCCGACCGTTCCGATGGCCGCCGCCTCGGCGACGGCCGCCCCCGTCATGCCCGCAAAGATCATCGCACTGACCACCACGACATGGCCCAGTCCCCCTTTGAGATGTCCGACCAGGTTATGGGCAAATTGAAACAACCGTTGCGTGATGCCGCCGGAATTCATCAGGTTGCCCGTCAGGATGAAAAAAGGGATGGCCAGAAGGGTGAAACCTGTCGTGCTGGAGTACATCCTCGCCGGGAGCATGCACAAAACGCTTGTCTCCCCCAAGACGACAAAAAAGATCACCGCCGTCAACCCCATGGCGAAGGCGATCGGAAGCCCAATCAGGATAAGAAATATCAACACACCAAAGATGGCAGCAGTCATCATGACCATTTCCTTTCCAATCCCGGTCGATGATCATTTTTGCTTCTTAGAAATTCTCAAAAAACAGGCAGGTGTAAGGGAAGTTGCTTACACCCGCCTGTTCATCCTATTGCAGCGACCACGTTTCGCTGATCACAGAGGCATCAGGGTCGATGCAACCCGATGCCCATGCCACAACAGGGTCGAGGTTACTTCTTTCTGGCATCCTCGACATACTTCATGAATTTCTTGACATTATCTTCACCCGCATACTTGCCGATCGTTACGTAAGCCGGCCCCATGGCCGCACGGAAGGGGGCGAGATTGGGCCGCGTCACCGCCGTTCCGGCCTTTTCTATCTTGGCGATCTGATCCTCCTCTTCGGCGACGATCGCCTTACGCATGTAGGCCCCCGCCGCCTTGCTCTCCTCCCTGAAGATCTGCTGTTGGGCCGGTGTCAATTTGGCCCAGGATTTCTTGCTCACCACATGGATCATGTTGTTGTAAACATGCCGGGTGATGGCCAGATGCTTCTGAACCTCATAAAATTTGTTGTTATAGATGACGGCGATGGGATTCTCCTGGCCATCCACCACTCCCTGCGCCAGGGCCATATACACTTCCGGGAAGGCGATCTTCGTGACCACGCCTCCCAGTGCTTCCATGGCCGCCTGAAGCTGAATCTCCGGCGGGGTGCGAATTTTCAGACCTTTCACATCCTCGGGTTTCAGGATGGGCCGCTTGCTGTTGGTGAGATTCCTAAATCCGTATTCCCAGTTGGAAAGGATGACGAATCCTTCCTTGTCGGCCAGGGGGGAAAACCAATCCATCGACGGCCCGTCCAGGGTTCGGTAGGCGTGATCATAATCGTCATACATGAAGGGAAGCATGACCACAGAGAAGGCCTTCACATACTTGTCCAGTTGACCCTGGGTGGGCACGGACATATCGATCGCACCGAGCCTCACCTGTTCA
>JAPLJY010000372.1 GCA_026388345.1 Deltaproteobacteria bacterium | reverse complement strand
GGGGAACTCTAAAGGGCGTGCCGCTCGTTTCCGCCTGCAGGCGGGCCGCCTTGGCCTTGTTGGAAAGGTATTTGGACCGATTCTGCTGAACCGATGAAGAAAACCGGGTCTGGTCAATCTTCAACAGCAATTGGTCCTTTTTCACCGTATCGCCCACTTTAACCAGGATCTCCGCAAGAATCCCCCCCTCCAGATTCTGGATAACCTGTATCTGGCTCGCCGGAACAACCTTGCCCTGTCCCCGGGTCACTTCCTCGACCTCCGAAACAGAGGCCCAGTAAATGCCGAGGGCGGATAGAATCAGAACTGCATATAGAATCGCCCTGCCCCCTCTGGGAGACTGGGCCATGACGGACGACCGGATATCCGTGACAAGGTCGATATCCTCAGACGGCATGCGGTAGAACAACTCGTTTGATTTCGGTTTTTTCTCAGACTCAGACTCAGACAATGGTCTTCTCCTGCCTACACGTTAACTCGACCCTTTTTCAGCGCCTCCAGAACAGAAGCTTTGGGTCCATCCGCAACGATTACACCGTTATCAATGACGATAAGACGATCAACCATTTCCAGCAGTGAGGCCCGGTGCGTGATCAATATCAGGGTTTTCTCTTTGATGACTTTGGATAAATTGTCTTTCAAACGGATTTCCGTTCGGTTATCCATATTGCTCGTTGGCTCGTCTAAGACAACCACGGGTGGATCAAGCAGCATGGCCCTTGCCAGGACGACGCATTGCCTTTGTCCCCCGGAGAGGCCCCTGCCCAATTCTCCGACTTCCATGTCAAAACCAAGGGAATGCTTCTTGACAAATTCATCGACGCCGGCAAGCTCCGCCGCGCGCATAATGGAGGTGTCATCCACATCGTGGGTGCCCATGGTGATATTGTCGCGGACGGTCCCGCGAAAGAGTATGAGATCCTGGGGGACATGGCCTATAAAACTACGCAATTCCGCAGGATCAATCTGCCGGATATCGGTTCCATCCATCGTGACCATGCCGCTGATCGGCTCATATAATCCCAGGAGCAGTTTTCCCAGCGTGGTCTTTCCTGAACCGACAGGACCGATGATGCCGACCTTTTCACCGGCGGAAATTTCCACGGTGATATTGTTCAGGACTTTTATGGTCTGCCCCGGATAGGAAAAAGTGAGATTCTTCACCCCGATGGCGCCCTGAAAGCGGGTTCTGTGTAAAAACGACTTGCCGGGAGGTCTCTCCACGGGAAGATCCATGATATCATTCAGTGTTTTAAGGGCTTCTTTGGCGCGTTGGAAACGGGTGGCAAGACTGACGACCTGTCCCATGGGTGCGATAACCTGCCGCGACAGGATGACCAGCGCAATCAGACCGCCCTGCGTGAGTTTGCCTTCTGAAATCATATAGACGCCGGCAATGACGGCGGCCACCACCACCGCACTTTGTACAAAAAAAGCAAAGTGATTGACAGATGACGAGAGCAATCTCGACACGGAACTCCATTTTGCGATGTAGCCAACCGATTCTTCCCACGCACGCTGGACCTGGCTCTCCGCGCCAAGCATCTTGATGGTCTCAAGGCCCGATAATCCTTCAATCAAAATGGAATTTTTCTGAGCGGAGGCCTTGAATGTATTTCCAACAGCTTTTTGCAGGGGAAACTGGATCAGGACGGCATAGAGCAACATCAATGCGATAGCGGCAATGAATATGTAGACGATGCTGCCCCCGATATACCAGACAACCAACAGGCCCAATGCCATGAAGGGGAGATCGATCAGAGAGGTAATGGAAAATGAGGTGACAAAATCGCGGATGCCTTCAAATTCCTGCAAGTTCTTGGAAAAAGAGCCGATGGATTGAGGACGGACCTCCAGCCTCAGGCCCAGAACTTTTTGGAGAAGCATGGCAGACATTTTCAGGTCGGCCCTCTTCCCTGCCTCATCCACAAAATAACCGCGCAATGCGCGCATTGCCACGGTAAACAGATAGATAACCATAATGCCGATGGAGAGGACCCAAAGGGTCTCCATGGCATTGTTGGGAATGACCCGGTCATAGACGATGAGAACAAAAAATGGACTGGTCAGGCCAAAAACGTTGATCAGCAAGGAGGCAAGAAGAACATCACGATAGATGCGCCATGATTTAAATATGGTTCCCCAAAACCAGTGTTTTGTCGAACCGGGGCCGAGATCGTCAAGAGACCCCTTTTCCATCCGGAATTTCGGACGAACGAAAATGGCGTACCCCGAATAAAGTTTTTCCAATTCCTCCCTGGAGATGATTTTTTCTCCCATGCCCGTTTCAGGCATCAGTATCTTTAATTTTCCTTCTCCGAACATATTTTCAACGAGAATACATGCCTGCCGTTCATTGAGAAGCAATACTGCCGGAAGTTGCATATAAGAAATTTTGGAAAGAGATTTCTTCAAAATGCGGGCTGTCAGATCGGCCCGGGCGGCCGCCCTTGGAAACAGCTCTACCGTGAGGCGATTATGGACGAGCGGCAGGCCGGAACTTAAGCCGTTGCGGGAGGCAGGGCGTCCATGCAGCTTCGTAAGCTGTATCAGGCAATCGAGAAGCGGGTCATCATGTCTATCCGCGTCCTCTCCGAGATTCCATTCTCCCGGAGGGGTTTCTACATTAATTTCTGACATAAATATTTTCTTTCAATTGGGAGAAAATAGACATTGGGAAACCGTTAAATCCCTTGCCTCTGTTTCTCAACATCGATAATTTTAATTGTATATTATATCTTAAAATAATGCTATCCTTTAGTTAAAGAAGAGCTGAAAAATTTTTCACCTTGAGAACGATTATTATTTAGGAGCAAAGCCATGCTGTATGTAGAACGGGCCCGGGATGGGAAAATCACCGCATTGCATAGCAGCCCTCGTCCAAATGCCGGTGAACAGAAGCCCATAATGGATGAAGAAATTCTCGATTTTCTTCACACAACCGTCAGCGCGGATTCCCGGAAACTGTTGCTGGCGTTATCGGATATGGGTATCATCCGCCTGCTGGAAGACCTGATCGATCTTCTCATCCAAAAAAACGTTATTCTTTTTACGGAGCTTCCGGAACAGGCCCAGGAAAGAATCACGGAGCGGAAGCGGATTCGTGAAACCATGGATTCCCAGGACCTGATGGTTGACGATATTTTATAAACCCATTCGGAAACGTCGCCTGCCGTGATCATCCTTGACGACCCCGTAAAAAGTCTGAAAACCCCCTATTCTGTCATTCCCGTGAAAACGGGAATCCGGTTATTTCAATTAGCTCCATGCTCTCTGGATTCCCGCCTACGCGGAAATGACGACTTTTTACGGGAACATCACCCTTAGTCGGTATGAAATCCGCGTGATCGAATGTTACCCTGATCATTTCAAAAAATTATCCCTGAATTACAGCAGTTCACTCATACCCTCAGCCATTTTTCATCATACCCTTGATCGGCTTCGGCTTGTCAACGATATATCCCTGAATCGCGTCGAGGTTCAGCTCCGTGAGGATCTGAACCTGCTGTTCGGTTTCCACCCCTTCCGCGATAACCTTGATATCGATGCTGTGGGCCACGCTGCACAGCGACCCGATGAAGAACCGGCTGTCGCTTTCCTCGTCTTTCAGCTCCCCGGTATAGGCCCGGTCGATCTTGACATAGTCGGGACGCATCGATTTGAGGTATCCTAAATTGGAGAAGCTCTGGCCGTAATGATCGAGTCCCATGGCGTGCCCGTATTCACGCACGAAAATGCTGAAATCCTTTACTAAGTTCAGATTCTGAACTGCGCTGAATTCGGAAAATTCAAAGATGATTCGGGGCGCGGTCTTGGGCAGATTCTTCAACGCGGATTGCAGCCATTGCCGGAACGCGTCATCCTGCAGCGAAGCGGGAGATACGTTCACCGCGATGTTCCCGACATCGAGCCGGCTGCTGTCGAGCTGCATCACCTCTTCGAGGACGATGCGGTCGATGGATGAAACCAGCTTCAGGCGCTCGGCAAGAGGCATGAATACCCCGGCACTCAGGAATTTGCCGTCCTCCTGGATGATCCGGGAGAAAATCTCCAGATGCAGGAGATGGTTCCTGTCGGTCGTCTTCACGACCGGCTGGGCATCAAGGCTGATTCTGCGCTCCCTGAGGGCCTTTTCAAGCATATCCTTCCACTGCTGCTGCCCCAGCGGTGCCTTGTCCGTCTCTTCGGTAATCGCGCGGACACTCCATCCGTTGGGTCCCATCTGACGCGCGGCGCCCAGCGCCAGATCGGCTTCCGAGAGCAGGCGGCCGAGAGTGGTGGTGGCTTCATAGGTCGCGGCCCCCACATAGCCGATGTTGTCCGTAACCGCGAGCTGCTCCGCGGCAAGTCCGCTCAGTTGATTGGCCACGCCGCCGGCGATCGTCTCCGCATCCCATGGCGGGGCATCGGGAAGGAAGATTCCGAAGTCGCCGCCCGTAAGACGGGCAAGGGCGCAGCTCGCATACTGTTTGGTGGCTTCCTGCAGGAGTGCCGTGACCCTCTTGAGCAATTCGTCGCCGGCCTGAAAACCCTTCATCTGGTTGAGTTTGTCCAGATCGTTCAGCTTGATCAGCAGCAGAATGCCTTTGGTGACGCTGTCGCGGCGATCAAGCCGCGCGGTGATCTGGGTATCGAAATAGCGACGGTTGCCCAAACCTGTCACCGGGTCGTGGTAAGAGCGTTCCCGGAGTCCTTCGGCCTGGGTGACCTGCTCTTCGAACATCTCCTTCACTTTATGGGTCATGCGGTTCATGGCCTCGACCACGCGCCTGAGTTCCTTCGTCCACGGTACGCGCTGCTGGATCTCATACTCCTTTCTGCAGATGGCGTCCGCCTGCCGCTCCACGAGTACCAGCGGCCTGAGCAGAAAGCGCAGCCCGAAGCCTCCGGCAATGAGCACGAAAAGACCGCAGGCGATGAACCACAGGGTCGTGCTGACCATATCTTCCCAGAGCGTCTTGTAGGCATAGCCGGGATGGCTTTTCACCACAATCGAGCCGGCCTGAATCCAGCCGGACATCACATTTGCACTGGCTTCGGGGGTCTTCAGGGGGATCCAGCGGATGAACCACGGGGGTACATTTTCGATTTTCACGCTCTGGACGCGCTCGATCATAACCTTTTGCTTGGCATCGACCAATTTGATGATCTCATAATACCCGCGATCGAATACGGCGTTGATCATGCTTTCAACCGACGGCATGTCATTTTTAATGACATGTTGGGAGACGGAAAGGCCAAGGGAGGTTGCCGTATCCTGGGCATGTGATTCAAGCTGATCTACCAAGAATGAACGGGTGCTGTCGAGCTTTGCATACCATGTCCCGGCAAAGAGAAGGAAAAAAAGAACCAGCGTAAAAATGATTAGTTGGCGATAAAGTGTCATTGTATAAACCCTCGATTTATAGTGCGTTCTGCGACATCTTCTGCAAGAGACCCTGCCAGGGTTTGAGCCGGTCGGTGCTGCCGGCCATCTTGCCTTGTTGCCCACGCTGTTTGGCCGTCCAGAGTCCGGAACTGTTAAAACTGAATACGGGCATTAAATCCGTTCGTTTCGATCCGGGATCGATGGAGTCTATCAGGTTATCGAGAACCAGTGGATCGGCTCCGGGTTCGCTGTAATACGTCAGGACCATGTGGGCTATATTATATTGTATTGCTTTAACATACGCAATGTTCAGCTTTTCTTCGGCTACACCCATCGCCTTCAGGGTAAAAAATTTGGCAATTGCAAAATCCTCACAATCACCGGCCTTCTTACAGAGAAACTCAATAGGCGTTGCCCAGTAATCCTGCACCCCCCAGAGCTCGAGGTCGCTTACAAATCGAATCCTGCTGTTATAGAAATGGTTGACTTTTTGGAGTTTTTCCAGATCCGATGGGCTTTTATCCTTGTAGATCAGCTCTTCCCAGGCAGTGAACCGTGCCGGCGCCTCTATGCCGCACTTCTCTTCCGCTTTCTTCAGGAACTCTTTATCGAAGTGAAAGATTGTCTCCGTGATGACCGGGACTGCAATGACCAGACCCGCGAAAAAAGCCGCAATCAGCAGAAGAGATTCTTTCTTGATGCAATGCCTGGCGGCGGATTGAGTCGAGCGGTGCCAAAATTTTGAACGATTTATGCTTCCGATTTTTCTGACCTCCTTCAACACAATCCTGGTCATCCCGGAAGAAAACTTGCCAAAATTACGGTCAGTTTTTGGGCAGATGCGCTTGTGCGGAATCGT
>JAPLJY010000243.1 GCA_026388345.1 Deltaproteobacteria bacterium | reverse complement strand
CGCCAAAGTCAGCGACCCGCCGATGCCTACCGTGGCCCCGTTGGGAACCATCTTCCAGAACTCAGCCAATGCCTCGGCGGCCTTGGGGAAAAAACGGGCATCGAAGTTATTCTTTTTGAGCGCTTTGATCGCCCTCTCCGCTGCCAAATCCTGGTACCACTGGTGAAATTTGGTCATTACTTACCTCCTCCTTTTAAAATCAGTGGCGGGTGAGGGATGACCCAAATTAACTTTCCGCTCATCACTGTCTTTGTTTTTGTGGCCGCCTGCGCCATAAAAAATGTTTTGCCTCCATTGTAAATAATAAATCCGGAGTGATCATCACTTGCGTGCGACGTGGTGGCTGACCGCCTCGAGCACGCGCTCGCCGCCGGCGGCTTTGATTTCGGTGCGCACGACGACGGTAGTACGTCCGGTGTGCAAGATGCGCGACCTGATCCTGAGCTTGTCTCCACGGCCAGGGCTGATGTACCAAGCTGACACGTTCGACAGCATCATTGCTGCCGGTGCCGCCGCACATGCGGTGGTCGCGGCGAGGCCTAACAGGATTCCGCCCTGCACATGGCCGACACGGTTGCCGATGTGCGGCCCGTCCTCAAGCGTTGCTCGCGCGGTACCGCCGGTGACGTCTATCCATTTTATGTCGAGAAAATGACCGGGAAAATGCAGCCCGGGAAAGCGATTGCCGGCGATCGCATGGAGCACGCGTGCGCGGATTGTCTGGTCGTTGGAATGCTTTGAGGCTGAAAGTTTGGGGGTCATATCATTTTCGTTGAAATCCCGCGGCCTGGAACGCCGCTCGTCCGGAGGGGGAGTCGATGAAAGTTACGAACGCTTGAGCGACATCAGGTGTCTTGCTTGACTTGAGCACCACGGCAGCGTAGGCAATCGCGTTCTGAATTCCGTCCGGTAAAGGGCCAACCAGTTCCGCGCCGGGAACAGCAACGATCTCGCTCGACTGGACAATTACGATCTCCGATTCCCCATTGGCCACGCGGCGGACTGCATCCTCACCGACGGCCGTCAAAGCGGTTTTGCCCTGCATCTGCTCTGCGATGCCGAGACGCGGGAGCACCACCGCCGCAAAATACTTGCCCGACGTCGCGCCGCGGGCCGGATCGGCATAAGTGATCGACTTTGCCGCGAGGAGCGTTTCGCGGAAGTCTTCCAGTGTGCCGATCTTGGGTCGAGGCGTTCCTGCCTTGATGCCTACTCCCACCCCAACGCTACCCACTTCCAGCCGCGAGTTTGGTGCTACCAGACCATTCTTTTCGAGCTCGGAAATTCCTTCGGACGGAAGCACGGTAACATCGGCAGGTGCCCCGGCGGCGACCTGTTTCTGGATTCCTCCACCCGTGCTGAACGTAAACTTGATGGTGTGGCCGGTCTGGCGTTCGAACGCAGCAGCGGTGCCCTGAACAGCGGACCTGACTCCCCCCGGTGCGTACACGCTAAGTTCGGCGGCCGTTGCACAAAGCGGCAGGGACCCGGGGATGCCCGCAAACGGCGACACTCCCTGGAATGAGATTACTGTCTCCTTTGTCATCGTTCTTCCTCCTGTCCAGGGCGGCACAGACGACGGTGTCGCAGCGCCCAATTACGGTTTAGATGGTTTCCGGATAAACCCGTTTTCTGGTCTTCCTTCCAGACAACACTCCAATCACAAATTCTTTGAAATCACATTAATCCGAATGGTTACATCTTCAGTTGCTCAGTTCCTGCGTCGTATATGGTTTCCGCATAACACGCATAGCCCCCGGCCCATAAGCTGTCCGCCGGGCTGCGCACTCCGTGACCGCCTGATTTCCCGGCGGCGCCACTATGATTTCAAGGTTACGGCGTTGCAAAAATCTTCTTGAATTCGTCTCCCCACTTCTTGATCTCGTCATCCGACAGTTAGCGGATAGGGATGACCTTCGCCTTGTCGATCCCGGCGATCGGGGGATAGATGCCCGGGGCGAGGACATATTCGCCTACCTTCTCGGCCATGATCTTCATGGCGTCCTGGGACAACCAGTAATCCACGAACAACCTCGATGCGTTGGGATGGGGTGCGCCGGCCGTAATGGCCATTCCCCGGGGAGTCCCCATCATCGGCTGGGAAACCCTTGCCCAATCCAGCGGCGCGGGCGCCTTGGTGATGATGTATTTCGGCATCGAGATGCCGATCAGCTTCTCACCGCTCTCGATCGGGGCCGGTGTGGGGCCGAAAGAGGCCACAAACATCGGCTTGTTGGCGGCCAGTCCTTTGAGGAACTTCATCCATTCCGCATCCGATTTGATCACGTTTTCCTTCAGTCCGATGAGCCAGGAGATCGTCGTCGGATGGGAGGAGGGATCGGCCATGACGATTTTCCCCTTCCACTTCGGGTCCGTCAGGTCTTCATACTTCTTGGGGACATCGGCCGGTTTGACCAGTTCCTTGTTGTAGATCAGGGCGGCATATTCAATGCCGAAGCTCTGGATCTTGCCGTCCTTGTTTGCCCATTTCGGATATCCGGCCGCGGCGGGAGAGGTGTATGATGCCAGAACGCCCTTTTCCATCAGAAATTCGAGGACCGGCATAGGCGCCTGGAGAACGTCGGCAGTGAGCTTGCCGGCCGCATGTTCCGTCAGGATGGTCGCAATGAATTTGGTGGTGGAGAGTCGTGTATACTCCGCCTTGACGCCGTACCGCTTTCCAAAATCCTCCAGGATCGGCTCCACGGAGGTGATGTTGGCATAAAACGTCACCTTTCCTTCCGCCTTTGCCTTTTCCACCAGGGCCTGCGCTGCCGAACCCTTCGCATCTGTCCCTGCCGCGAAAACGCAGGGGGCCGTAAACAGAGCCAAAACGACAAAAATGATGAGTTTCTGCATAGCTTTTTCTCCTTCCACGAATGACCCCGCACCGTTCCCGTCGTGGGGCATCCAAACGGTGATCGGGGAATCCCGTCCCCCTCACCCCCGCTGAAGCATCCCGGATCTGCCCGCAGCATGGGGCGTTCCAAGGACAGTTCATCCAATAATGGACTTGGTAACACGCTTGGGCGACATTGTCAAATTCGACACTTTTTCATGAAAAACGTCACCTGCACCCGTGTGAGGGGGCAGGGAAAGATCGTCTTCATCGGTCCCCGGAAGACTGGCGGATATCACGTAAATTGATGATCGAAGCAGTTATTATCAACTGGTCAGAGAGGCCCATTCAACGAAATTGCTTGACTTTATGGCTTCCCGAACCCCATATTGCCACGTCGGACCGCACATAAAATCAAAAACATTTCCCCAGGGGAAGGCGTCCATTTTGAGGGGTTTTGATTGGCGAGATGGAAGAGCGTCGGTTTTGTATGATTCCGAATGAAGCGGTGCGAAGGTTTCCTTTTCTCTACATAAGGTTGCGAATATGACGAGATGGACGGGGAAGAAGCTGGGGCTGGCTCTCGGGGGCGGCGGGGTTCGCGGTTTTAGCCACATTGGGGTCTTGAAGGTCCTTGAACAGGAAGGGATCACGATCGATCTGATCGCGGGCACGAGCGCCGGGGCGCTGATCGGCGGCGCCTATGCGAGCGGCTCCTCGCCGCATGAGATCTACCGCAAGGTCGACGCCTACATCCTGAGCCCTCAATTTCTGTCTTCCACCCTTCGGGAGATCGGGCTGACGATGAACCACGGGGAGCAGACCTTCTGGGAAAAGACCCGAAACGCCATCCGGCAAAAATACTTTCTGCTGAGCGCCTTTATCAAACCGGCCATTCTTCGCCTGAAGGATTTTCAGGACCTCATCGATTACTTCATCCCCGATATCGACATCCGGGAGACAAAGATCCCGTTTTACGCTGTGGCGACGGATCTGATCACCGGAAGGCAGATCGTCATCTCGGAAGGTTCCCTGCGGCAGGCCGTGCTGGCCAGCAGCGCCGTTCCCGGTGCGGTCGATCCGGTCCGCCTGGGGGATTGGCTGCTGGCGGACGGCGGGATCACGAGTCTCGTTCCGGTTCTGGCCGCCCGCCAAGCGGGTGCGGACGCGGTCATCGCCGTGGTTGTGGACCGGGAGAAGAATGTTTCAGGGGAATTCGAAACGGCGCAGGAGATCATCTACAGGGCCGGAGACATCACCTCCGACAAACTGGAAGAGGCGGAACTGCTCCTGGCGGATGTCGTCATCCGGCCCCGGATCGGAGACCTTCACTGGAGCGATTTCTCCCGTGCGAAAGGTCTGATTCAGGAGGGAGAAACCGCCGCACGGCTCGCCCTCGGGGAGATCCGGGAGGCCATACCCGTCTATAAAAAGATGCTGCGCATGATCCGGAAATTCATCCCCGGGGAACGGTAAACCGCGAAGCGGGAAAGCCTTCCCATCTGCCTTGCCCGGAGTCCGAAATCAATCGGCCTTCACCGGGGCAATCCACCTCTGCATGCGCGCCAGTTCGTTTTCCCACCCGGTCAGGCGTAGATCCAGGAACGACCGGAACAGTTGATCCATCATCCCCGCCGCCTTTTCGATCAGATAGATCCGCTCGAGGATCTGCCCCTCCCGGTCGGCCTCTTCCCCCTCGCTTTCCGCGACGGTCGGCAGTTTCATGGACTGGAAATGGAAGCGGTCCGCCTTGAAGGTGAATTCCCATTCCGCCTTGTCGTGGGCCATCCGGAGACGTGCCGCGCTGATCTTCTTTCCTTGGCGCAGGGCCTCCTTGCCCTCCTTGAGATCGGCGTGGAGTCCCTGACAGACGATCGTTTCGGCGTACTCCCCCTCGCCCGCTTCCAGGACGAGGCGCCGCACGAAAAAGACCTCGCTTTCGCCGCCGCCCGGAATCCGGATCATCCCGTTTCTCTCCTCACTCTTGAACCACAGCCAGGTGAGAAATTCCCGGCCGACGGTCAGGGGATCGATCCCGGGCGGGAGGGACGGGAGAGAGAGATTACGGGAACTCGACCCGGTCGCCGCGCCCTGCGGGTTTGCGCCCGCCCCTTCGATGTCCCACGGCGCATAGGGAACGAGGCCGAGCGAAAAGGATTCCCGAAAAAGCTCCTGGAGTTCCCCGACCACCTTGTCTTGGAGGCAGCAGAAGGTAAGGACGTGGTCCGGGACGGACCAGCAGATCTCATGGAAGGAGGGGACGGGGAGGGTTTTGCCGAGCAGTTCGAGGCGCACCGACTCCCGGATCGCTTCGCGCTGTTCACGGTAGAGCTTCTTCTGTCCGCTTTCGGCGAGCTGCTTGCGTTCCGCTTCCAGGATCCGGAGCCGGAGGAGGGAAGGGGCGACCGACTTCCGGTCGATGCGGAGGGAGAAGAGCATGTACCGCCCCTGGGCGTAGGAGGCATAGGGAAAATCCGTATCGAGGCCGTTTTCCACGGAGGTCCAGCCCGCTGCCTTTTCGTCCGTTGTGCGCCAGACGGTCTGGAAGGCGTCGCGCCTGATCCGCTCGTTGAAGAATTCGGGGAAATGGTCCGGCAGGGCGCCGACGATGCGATAACGCGAAAATGTGACAGATCCCTTCAGCAATCCCATTGGTCTCTCCTTTGCGGGCGACACTAACCTACTTGTCCGGATGATGTCAAGGCCAAGTGAACTCGGTTGCGTTGTTCCGGGGACGCGTTCCGGGCTTGGGGACACCTTGCCGCAAGGTGTCCCCAAGCCCGGAACAACGGATCTGCATCATACGCGTAGACACCCGGATGAATTTGTGATAGGAAGGCTCTGTAAATCTGTTCTAAGGTGCTTAGATGCTTATCAAAAAAGTTGGAATAGTCGCCAATATCGCCAAGGAAAAGTCGCCGGAATATACCGCGTCTCTTCGGGAGTGGATGCTAAAACGGGGCCTGGAGGTCTATCTCGAGGAGGGGATCGCCGCGAAGATCGGCTGCCTTCCCGGCGTTGAAAAAAGGAAGCTCTGGACGCTGGTGGATCTGATTGTCGTTTTCGGCGGCGACGGCACGATCCTGCGGACGGCCCGCCTGGTCCGCGACCGGGATGTGCCCATCGTCGGGATCAATCTCGGCGTATTCGGATATCTGACCGAGGTGAACCTCGACGAGATGTACAGCGCCATGGAGCTGATTCTCGCCGGGGATTTTCAGGTCGAAAAGAGGATGATGCTCGATGTGGAGATTCAGGGGGGCGGGGAGCCGTTCCGGGAGGGGACCGTTCTGAACGACGTCGTGATCAATCGGGGGAATCTCTCCCGGATCGTGGAGTTGGAGACGACGGTGGATGGTCGCTATCTGACGACCTTCAAGGCCGACGGCCTCATCATCGCGACGCCGACCGGCTCCACGGCCTATTCGATGGCTGCAGGCGGTCCCATTGTATTTCCCGAGCTGAATTCGATCCTCATCAACCCGATCTGCCCCCATACCCTGACGAACCGGCCGGTCATCCTGCCGGAAAGCGCGGTGATCCGGGTCTCGCTCTGCACGCTGGAGCAGGGGGCGACCGTGACCCTCGACGGACAGGTATCCTTTACCGTGAAGTTCGGGGACAGCGTCACCATCCGGAAATCGCGGTATATCACCACGCTGGTCTCCTCCCCCCACCGGGGCTATCTGGAGATTCTGCGGACGAAACTGGGATGGGGCGGCTCCCAGACGGGAGCGGCCCGGAAGGGACAGGATGCTCGCGGAACTGAACATCCGTAATTTTGCCATCATCGATGAATTGAAGGTGCCCTTCGACGGGGGTCTGAACATGATCTCCGGAGAGACCGGCGCCGGCAAATCGATCATCATCGGCGCCGTGGGTCTTCTTCTGGGAGACCGGGCGAATGCGGACATGATCCGTTCCTTCGAGGATGCGGCCGTTGTGGAGGCGCTCTTTGACATCCGCGGGCAGGACGGATTGCGGGCGAAGGTCCTGGAGATGGGATTCGGCGACGGCGAGGAGCTTGTCGTCCGCCGCGTGGTCTCCCGTTCCGGGAAGAACCGGGTCTATATCAACGGGAATCTCGCATCCCTGGCGTCGCTTGCCGCGATCGGCGAATCGCTGATCAACATCTGCGGTCAGCACGAACACCAGATGATCCTGAATCCCGAGAATCACACGGATATCCTCGACGAATTCGGAGTGCTGCTGCCCCTCCGCACGGCCTACCGGGAGAAGTACGACCTTTACCGTTCGCTTCAGGAGAAACTCCGCGGGCTCCAGGAGCGCCGGAAAAAGAGAGAGGAACGGGAAGATCTTCTGCGCTTTCAGATCGGCGAGATCGCCCGGGCGGATCTCCGGGCAGGGGAGGATGCCGCCCTGGCGGAAGAGAAGAGGATTCTTGCCAATGTCCAGAAGCTGATGGATTTCGCGGACGCGGCCTATGAGACCCTCTACGGGAAGGGCGGCTCCGTGCTGGCCGAATTCCGCGGCGCGGTTTCGGCCGTGAAGGAGATCCGGAAGATCGACACGGGTCTGAAGCTCTCCGAACAGGAGATGGAGGAGCTCTACTACCGGATCGAGGAGGCGTCCTTCACGCTTCGCGACTATGCGAAACGCCTCTCGTTCGACCCGGCCCGCCTCGAGGCCGTCGAGGAGCGGCTGGAGCTCCTTGGGCGTCTGAAACGAAAATACGGGGGGACGCTTGAGGCCGTTCTCGGGAAACAGGCCGAGGCGGAGATGGAGATCGGGGAGATCTCCTCCCTGGAAGAGCAGATGGGGGCGCTCATCCGGGAGATCGCCGTCGAAAGGGGGCGGCTGATGGAGGCAGCGGAGGCGCTGTCCGCAAAACGGCGCGCGGCAGCCGCCGCGCTGAAAACGGCGGTCGAGGGGGAGATCCGGACGCTCCGCATGGAAGACGCGCAGTTCGAAGTGGTCTTCCGCGATCTTTCCGGGGAGTCCGCGGTCCTGAACGAAAACGGGATGGATGCCCCGGAGTTTTATCTCTCGGCGACCGTCGGCGAAGAACGGAAACCGCTCCGGGCGATCGCCTCCGGGGGCGAGCTTTCCCGCATCATGCTCGCCCTGAAGAAGGTCCTGGCCCGGACCGGTTCCGTCGGAACCATCGTATTCGACGAGGTGGACAGCGGGATCGGCGGCGCCACGGCGGAGATCGTCGGACAGAAGCTCCGGGAGGTTGCGAAACACCACCAGGTCCTCTGCATCACCCATCTGCCGCAGATCGCCTGCTGTGGCGACCGGCATTACCTTGTGGTGAAGAGGGTCGCCGGGGAGAGAACGAACACCTCTGTTTCCCTTCTCTCCGCGGAGGAGCGCCTGACGGAGATCACCCGCATGCTGGGCGGGGTGGAGCTGACGGAAAAGACAAAGGACCATGCGCGGGAGATGCTGCAGGCCGCGCGCGGATGAGGTACTGCATAGCCCGGAGGGGGCCGGGAGGGTGGTTTTTCAGCCCTTCCGATAAAAAAACCGGGGAACGGCCGGCAGGAGTGAGCGATGCTGAGAAAAGCCCGTATCGGGGACGTCAAAACGATTCACCGACTGATCAATATCTCGTCCGGGAGGGGGGAGATGCTGCCCCGTTCGCTGATGGACATCTACGGCAGCCTGCGGGATTTCTTCGTTTATCAGGACGAGGGACAGGATGAGATCCTCGGGATCTGCGCGATGAGCATCATCTGGGAGAATCTGGCCGAGATCCGCTCTCTCCATGTCGATGAGGCGCACCGGATGGAAGGGATCGGGCGGAAACTGGTGGAGGCCTGCATCTCCGAGGCGATCACGCTGGAGCTCTTCCGGGTTTTCACGTTGACCTACAAGCAGGAGTTCTTCCGGAAACTCAGCTTCCGGGATGTCGAGCGTTCGACGCTCCCGGAGAAGATCTGGTCCGATTGCTTCCGCTGTTCCAAATACCCCGATTTCTGTGACGAAGTCTCCATGATCCTGGAGCTGTGAGACAAGAGATGTTGAAAAGGTTTGTTTTTTTCGTTGCCGTCCTCTATTTTCTCGCAGGTTGCGCCGCTCCGGCCCGGAGGCCGCCGCCGCGACCGTCGCCGCAACCTGCCGTCGTGAAACCGGTTCCACCTCCCGAGAAGCCGGCGCCGCCGTCTCCCGCGGCTCCGCAACCGGTTTCCCCGCTCACCCGTGTGCCCGATGGCCGGCTTCCGCTGTTTGCCGATGACATGGACCTGGAGTCGCTCGAGACGGCCGTCGAAAAAAGCCTCCAGTATTACAAGAGGGCCGCCGGAAAAGGTCCTGTGCGGATGGACGATACCTGGGTCAGTGTAAAGGATCTGCAGGATTCCCTGATTGCCCTCCGGGAGATCCTCCGAAGCGGTGAGACGGCCGAGGTCAGGCAGACACGGATCCGGGAGACCTTTGACGTCTACCAGTCGACCGGTGACGGGAAGAATGCCGTTCTGTTTACCGGCTATTTCGAGTCGATCTTGAAGGGGTCGCTGAAGAAGACCGGGGAATACCGATATCCGGTTTACAAAGCCCCCGAGGATGCGATTACCGTCAATCTCGGCAAATTCGGGGACAGGTATAAAAATGAACAACTGATCGGCCGGGTGAAGAATGGGGAACTCGTTCCCTACTACAGCCGGAGTGAGATCGAAAATCAGGGCTCCCTGGCCGGGCGGGACCTGGAGCTCGCCTGGGTGGATGATCTGGTTGACCTCTATTTCATGCATACCCAGGGATCAGGCAAGATCGAGATGACTGACGGCAGGCTTCTCCAGGTCGGCTATGCGATGAAGAACGGTCGTCCTATTCAGAGCGTCAGTCCTTATCTGCTGAAGATGGGAAAAATCACCCCCCAGGAAAATTCCTACAAGGAGATCAAGAAATACCTCAAAGAACATCCGGATGAACTGTCGGAGATCCTTGGGTACAATGAGAGTTTTATTTTTTTCCGGATCGTCAGGGATGGTCCCGTTGGTGCAATCGAAGAGATCCTGACGCCGGGACGTTCGATCGCCACCGATCCGGATCTCTTTCCGAAGGGGGCGCTCGCGTTCATACGGGCGCGGAAACCGATCCTGGACAAGGAAGGAAACGTCGAGTCCTGGATCCCCTATTCCCGTTTCGTTGTCAGTCAGGATGTCGGCGGGGTGATCAAGGGAGCGGGGCGCGTCGATCTCTTCTGCGGGAGCGGCCGTGAGGCGGAGATGCTGGCCGGAAGCCTGAAGGAGCGGGGGGAACTCTATTTTCTCGTGAAGAAGCGGGCGGACGGCGGCGCGGATCAGAGAAACGCCAGGAAATAAGCGGCCGCCGTTCCAAGATGGACGGCGATATTGAGCCCGCAAAGGATCTCCAGCACAAACGGATTTTCATATCTTTTCCCGGCCATCATGAGCGAGATGACTGCCGACAGGGCCATCACGGGGAGGTAGATGTAAAGGGCCTTCCGCGGGATCCCCTCGTTGAGCGAAGAATACATGGAAAACCAGGAGAGGATGGAGGTCAGGCAATAGAGGGCCATCCCTTTTGCCGCCCCCAGCCGGTTGAGAAGGTTCGTGCTGCCGACGGCCGGATTGGCGGCATGTGCCAGGAATTCGTTGAGCAAGACCACGTTGAAGATGGACAGGCCGATCGGCAGCGCCATCCAGTGAATGCAGGGTGCAATATACCCCCGCTGGATATAGAAGGCGGCGGCGATGGGGAGCCAGCCGTAGCAGGAAGCGATGAGAATCTCGCCGAAGCCGTTATCGACGGGATGGGTGGGCCGTGTGGAGTAAAAAAGACCCGGCAGGGCGCCGAGACAACCCAGAAGGAGCGTAAAGGGACCTGTCTTCAGCGCGAATTGCAGGATGATTCCGATCAGGAAAGCCGCAGCAACGGCGGTGAAGCTTGTCCGAAGAGGGCCGGGACGGCGGAAGATCCGATCAAGGATTACATGGGCTCCCCCGGCGAAGGGGTTTCGGGAGGGACGTCTGGATCGTTCATCTACCGCGTGAGCTATATATTCTCCGGCACGGCAGGCGGAGAACATCACCATGATGATGCCGAAGATGCCGAGGGCAAAGACGGGAGCATTAAACACGCGATCCAGACGCCAGGCCAGAAACGTCCCGAGACAGAACGGGATGATTCCGAGGTTGTGGAATGGCGGATGGGACATTCCCAGCCAGTCCTCGATCTTCGCCATGATGTCCGTTTCTTTTTCCGGCACTCCGCTGTACCTCATTCCTTCTGTATCACTGAACAGCTAAGTAACACAAAGCACGGCGCTTGTCAAACAGCCGTCCATGCTGAGCCGCCGCCTTTTGATCATTCATCCTGATTAAAAATATTAGAATTTTCTCTTGATTGTTGTTTTTCTTTGTGTTAGGGATATCACCAAGTTCATTTGTGAACTTGGTTGTTCCGATTGTCTTTCGAAATCATGAACATAGTTAAACCTTATGAAGCTTTTTCGGTTTTTGCCTCTATTGTTGACAACCTCTGATGTTCCGAGGGCTTACCAGAATGCGGCGATGGCGGCAAGGTGTGTCCATCGGTCGGGCAGCACCCGATAGGGATTAAACCACCCTTGGGTGGTGGCGGCGTTATGTTCCATTAAACTATTGATGAAAGGGGGATTTGAGGGAATGACAAAGGCAGAATTGATTGCGGTGATGGCGGAAGGGGCGTGCGTAACGAAGGCGGCGGCGGCGAAGGCGCTGGAGGCCTTTACCGGAGCGGTGGCCAAGGAACTCAAAGGGAAGAGCGGCAAACTCGGCCTGGTGGGGTTCGGGACCTTTTCCGTGGTGAAGAGGAAGGCCCGCGAAGGCAGGAACCCGCAGACCGGAAAGACCATCAAGATCGCGGCGAAAAAGGTGGTCAAATTCAAGGCAGGCAAGGCTCTGGCCGACAAGGTTAAATAACAGGGGTATTGAAGAATCAGCCAAGAAAGGCCTCCATCTTTATGATGGGGGCCTTTTTCTATCCGGTTTACGGGATTGGACCGGCCGGTTTGACCGGGAGCGCAACCCGCAAGCCCCGCCTTGTAACAGCTTCCTTGCCGGGAAGCTCCGCCCTGCGGGCGGGGAGCTTCACATCCGGGGCCTGTTGCATTGACACGCCTGGAGGTTTCTGTTATAGGACGGCAGACTTCGGGCCTTCCTCTGTTTGAATCACAGAAGGAAAAGGCCGAAATGGGGGAATCCGTTTTCGGGAGGTTCGTTTGACGAAAAAGAGAATTTTGAGCGGGATGAGACCCACCGGGAAGCTCCATCTGGGGAATCTGCACGGCGCCCTTTCGAACTGGATCGCGCTGCAGAATCACGGCGATTACGACTGCTTTTACTTCGTTGCCGATTGGCATGCGCTGACGAGCGACTACGCCGGCACGGGTGAGATCCGGGCGAACACGATCGACATGGTGATCGACTGGCTCTCCGCCGGCCTGGATCCGGGCAAAAGCACCCTCTTCATCCAGTCGGCGGTCAAGGAGCATGCCGAGCTCTTCCTTCTCCTCTGCATGATCACCCCCCTTGCCTGGCTGGAGAGGAATCCGACCTACAAGGAGATGAAGGAGGAACTCTCGCAGAAAGATCTATCGACATTCGGTTTTCTCGGCTATCCGGTCCTCCAGGCGGCGGACATCATCATGTACAAGGCCTACGGTGTTCCGGTCGGCGTCGATCAGCTTCCCCATGTCGAGCTGACACGCGAGATCGCCCGCCGTTTCAATTTCCTCTACGGAGAGATCTTTCCCATCCCGGAGCCGCTCCTTGCGGAGGTCCCGAAACTTCTGGGCATCGACGGGCGGAAGATGAGCAAGTCTTACGACAACGCGATCTTCATGAGCGATTGGGGAGACGACCTGAAAAAGAAGGTCGGGGCGATGTTCACCGATCCCCAGCGGCAGCGCAAAAGTGACCCGGGCCGTCCCGAGCTCTGCAATGTTTACACGTTTCACGGGCTCTATTCCGCACCGGAGACGGTCGGGGAGATCGCCTCCGCCTGCCGGAGCGCGGCCATCGGCTGTATTGAATGCAAGCGGCGCCTGGCCGGGGCGATCGCGGAGGGAATGGGAACGATCCATGAGCGGCGGGACCACTACGTATGCCATCCCGAAGAGGTCCGGGCGATCATCGAAGACGGCAATGACCGGGCCGCTCGGATCGCAAAGGCGACGCTCGCCGAGGTCAGGGAAACCATGAAAATTCACCATGAGCTATGAAATCAAACTCGACATCTTCGAGGGGCCGCTGGACCTCCTGCTCTATCTTATCCGGAAAAACGAGATCGATATCTACAATATTCCCATTGCGCTGATCACCGAGCAGTATCTTTCCTACCTCGATATGATGCGCTCTCTCAACCTGGATCTCGCCGGGGAATATCTGGTGCTGGCCTCGACGCTCATCCACATCAAGTCGAAGCTGCTCCTGCCGCCGGCGGAGGGAGAGAATGAAGAGGATGAAGGGGAGGACCCCCGCGCGGAACTGGTCCAACAGCTCCTGGAATACCAGGCCTTCAAGGAGGCGGCGCTTAGTCTCGACGGCCGGTCCCTTCTCGATCGGGATGTCTTTACGCGGGGCGCGGCTGTGGAGGAGCCGACTGCGGTGGAGGGAGAGGATGAGGCAATGGTTGAGGTCGATGTCTTTGAACTCTTTACGGCCTTCCGCCGGATCATCGCCGGCCTTGACCGGAAGGAAGATCTGGAGATCGACGCCGAGAAGATGTCCCTGACCGACCGAATCAATGAGATCATGGAGAGGCTGTCGGAAGAGGGACAGATCACATTTGCCGAGCTTCTCGGAGAACGGATGGACCGGCGGCGGATCATCTATACGTTTCTGGCGATCCTGGAGCTCATGAAGCTCCGGATGATCCGGGCCTGCCAGTCGGGACCCTTCGGGACGATCCGACTGTTTCTGGCAGTGGAGGGATGATGGAAGAAAAGGTTGCGGTGATCGAGGCGCTCCTTTTTGCGTCTGAAACGCCGCTCACGGTGGAGCGGATGGTGGAAATCCTTCCCGATACGGAAAAAAAGGAGATCGTCTCGCATCTGGAGGGGCTGGTGCGGGAGTACGAGGCGCGGGGAGGCGGGATCTGTCTTAAAGAGGTGGCCGGCGGATTCCAGTTCCGGACCCGGACGGATCTGGCCCCCTGGATCCGGAAATTGAAGGCCGGCCGGCCTGCGATGCTCTCCCCTGCCGCCATGGAGACCCTGGCCGTGGTCGCCTACCGCCAGCCGCTCGTGAAATCCGAGATCGACCGGATCCGCGGCGTCGACGCGAGCGGCGCGCTGAAGGGGCTTCTGGAAAAGAAAATCGTGCGGATCGTGGGAAGGAAGGACGTTCCCGGAAAACCGATCATCTACGGAACCACCCGAAAATTCCTTGAGGTCTTCAACCTGAAGGACCTTTCCGAATTACCGACGCTCAGGGAGTTGAAGGACTTGCCGGATCAACCGGATGAGCCGGATCTGCCGAGGCCGCAGGTGCAGCCGGAGCTGCCGGATTTGCAGGAGCAACAGGAGTAGTTGAATGGAAGAACGCTTACAGAAGATCCTCGCAGGTGCTGGCGTCGCCTCCCGCCGTGCGGCGGAAAAGATGATCGCCGAGGGCCGGATCCGCGTCAACGGGGTCATGGTGACCGAACCGGGGACGAAGGCGGATCCCGGTCGGGACGAGATCCGTGTGGACGACCGGCTGATCTCCTGCGAGACGGAGCGGATCTACATCCTCCTCCACAAACCGCAGGGGGTTGTGACGACCCTTCATGACCCGCAGGGGCGTCCGATCGTGACGGATCTCCTCAGCGGGGTCACGGAACGGGTGTTTCCCGTCGGACGTCTGGACTATGATTCGGAGGGGCTGCTCATCCTGACCAACGATGGTGAGTTTTCCCAGCGTCTCCAGCATCCCCGCTACGGGATTCCGAAGACCTACCGTGTCAAGGTGGAAGGAAATCCCGGAAAGAGGGAGATGCAGATGCTGGAAAGCGGCATCGACCTGCCCGACGGAAGATTCGCACCCGCGGACGTGTGTCTTGAAAAGACGAACCGGGCAAGCACCTGGCTCCGCCTGACCATTACGGACGGGAGGAATCGCGTGATCCGGCGGGCGTTCGAGGCGCTGGGCTATCCCATCTGCCGCCTGGTCCGTATTGCCGTCGGGGATGTCACACTCGATGCCGTCCGCGAAGGCGCATGGCGCATGCTGACCCGGAAGGAGGTGGACCGGCTCCTTGCCCAGGCCATAAGCCGGAAACCGAAAAAAAATTGTCTTGACATTCATTTGAAAATAAATAATAGTCGCCGAAAATAAAGGTATATTATCACGTTATTTAAACCGAGCGTGGTTTTTACAAGTTCATGGAAATGGATGTGATCGGAAATCATAAGGAGGAGGGCATGAACAAATCTGGACTCATTGAGGCGTTAAGTCGAAAAGAAAACCTGACGGAAAAAATGGCAATTGATGTGGTAAATCTGGTTTTCAAGGGGTTTACCGATGAACTGGGGGAAAACGGCCGGATCGAGATCAGAGGGTTTGGCAGTTTTGTCGTGCGGAAGTACGACGCCTATACGGGAAGAAACCCCAAGACCGGAAAAAGCATCAAGGTTTCGCCCAAGAAGCTGCCCTTCTTCAAGGTAGGCAAGGAACTCAAGGAGAGGGTCGACGGCAAGCGGTAGCCTTAGTCCCTCGTTCCTGCATCATATTCAGGTCAAAATCATCTTAAGCACAAAAAGCGGGGGTCATGCCTGATCCCCGCTTTTTGTGATCCTGTTCTCGACAGAACCTTCCTTCCGGGATCAGGGCATCAGCCCCTCTTCGCGGAAACTGAAGAAGCGGTTTTCGCCGATGATGATGTGGTCGTGGACGAGGATATCGAGCATCCGGGCCGCATCCTGGATTGTCTTGGTGAGGCGGATGTCGGCGTCCGACGGGCGGACATGGCCCGAGGGGTGGTTGTGGGCGAGGATAAGCGCCGAGGCCTTCTTCCGGAGCGCCTTCTCCAGGACCTGCCGCGGATAAACCACAGCCTGGTTGGCGACCCCCTTCTGAACGGTTTCAAAATCGATGATCTGGTTCTGCGCGTCGAGATAGATCACGCAGAACTCTTCGTCTTTTTTCCCGCCCATCGCCGTCCGGCAGAAATCGAAGAGCTCGGACGTGCAGGCGATCTGGGGCTTTTCCTTCGCCTTCTGCTTGAGGTAGAGAACGGCGAGTTCCTTGATGAGCTTGAACAGAACCGCCGTGTGCTCGCCGATTCCCGGGACCTTTTTCAGATCGGAGATCTCCGCATCTACGATCCCCTTAAGCGAGCCGAACTCCCGGAGGAGATCCTTCGCCAGGGGTTTCACGTCCTGTTGCGGGATCGCATAAATCAGTAGAAACTCCAGAACCTCGTGGTCGAGGAAGGCCTCCATCCCCGCGGTCAGGAATTTCTGTTTCAGCCGCTTCCGGTGTCCCCTGCGGTCGTCCCCGGTGTCTGCACGCATAAAAGATCCCTAACAGGCTGAAACGCTCATCTGCTGCGTTGCGCTGCAAACCTCATCGCTCGACGTATCTCCATATACGCATCGCTCTTCAGTTTTTTGCGCGCCTTGCAGCTGAGCATTTTTGAACAGCCTATCCAGCGGGGTGTTTTTCAACACCCTGCTAATCGTCCTTCCGGCAGGTGGAAAATTTGAAGGGTATGTAGGTCGGACAGTGGCCGATGATGGCGGTGGCGAGCGGGACGATGCCGACGACCCCCCACCAGTTCTCATAATAAAAACCTGCCCAGATGATGGCCAGACCGATGATGACCCGTACGATGCGGTCCGTTTTCCCGACGTTGCATTTCATCAGAAACCCTCCCGATTGAAATTGGACCCCGAAGAATTCTCGAATCGCGCTTCCGGAATACGCTTTAATTCATGCTGTTATGACAAGATCGGTACGGGCAAAGGGGGCGGGGGACTATTTCCCCGCCCCCCCTTGAAACGGTCAGCCGAGATTGGCGTTGACGAAATCCCAGTCGATCAGCCGGGCGATGACCGCGCCCAGGTAATCGGGCCGGCGGTTCTGGTAGTCGAGATAGTAGGCGTGTTCCCACACGTCGAGGGTGAGGAGCGGTTTTACGCCGTGGGCGATGGGTGTGTCGGCGTTTGCGGTTTTCGTGATCTTCAACTGACCGCCGTCGACGACCAGCCATGCCCAGCCGCTTCCGAACTGCGTCACTCCGGCGTTCTTCAACTCTTCCGCGAATTTTTCATAGCCTCCCCAAGCGGCTGCGATTTTTGCCGCCACAGCGCCGGTCGGCGCACCGCCGCCCCCTGCCTTGAGGCATTTCCAGTAGAAGGAATGGTTCCAGACCTGGGCGGCGTTGTTGAAGATCCCCGCCCGGGCCGGATCGCCGGCGACCTTTTTGATGACGGTCTCCAAGTCGGCTTCGGCAAGATCGGTTCCGGCGACCAGCTTGTTCAGGTTGTCAACATAGGCCCTGTGGTGCTTGCCGTGGTGAAACTCCAGGGTGTTGGCGCTGATGACCGGCGCCAGGGCGTCTTTGGCATAGGGCAACTCCGGTAATATTATCATCGGTTCGTCTCCTTTCTTTAAGAAAATTTGGAAATCACTCTACCATCACTTCCGCCGTCTTTCCAGAAAAAGATCCGCTTATTCCTTCCCGGAACCGCTGCCTTTGCAACTTTTTACAAGGACATCATTCCGTAGGGACCGGAATCTTTCCGCTGGCGACCATTTCACGGAGATTTTTCTCCTCTGTGACCTTCGCGCCCGGTTTGACAACGACGCAGCCGAGCGGTCGTTCCACCCATTTGCTGTGGGGGATGCCGATCACGGCGGCCTCCGCAATGGCCGGGTGGGCCATGATGAGATTCTCCAGGTCGACGGAGGAAATCCACTCGCCGCCGCTCTTGACGAGGTCCTTCGTCCGGTCCACGAGACGGACGTAGCCCTCCTCGTCGATTGTCCCCACGTCGCCCGTGTGGAGCCAGCCCCCCTCGAAAACGGGCTTCGACCGCTCCGGATCCTTGTAATATTCCTTGGCGATCCAGGGTCCCCGGAAGAGGAGCTCGCCCCACTCCTTCCCGTCAGCCTTCACCTCCTGACCTTTTTCATTGATGATCTTCATCTCGAGGCCGGGGGGCAGGAGACCCGCGCTGGATTTGACGTCGTAGAGCTTATCCCTTGGCCAGTCTTCCATGGAGCCTTTCGGAATGGCGGCGAGCGCCAGCGGCGTCGTTTCGGTCATGCCATAGGCCTGCATGATGGGGAAGCCGTATTTCTCGTTCAAGGCCTCCATCAGAAAACGCGGGCAGGCCGACCCGCCGGAGACGATTGTCTTGAGTGAGGAGAAGTCGTACTTGCCGCCCGCCTCCAGATAGTTGTAGAGCATGAGCCAGATCGTGGGGACCCCGGCCATGAAGCTGACCTTCTCCTCGGCGATCACCTTGCAGATGGCGGCCATGTTGATCGTTTCGCGTCCCGGCAGGACCTGCTTGCAGCCGGCGCTGATGCTGACGAAGGGCAGCCCCCATGCGTTTGCGTGAAACATGGGGACGATGTGCAGGGCGCAGTCGCTTTCCGAACTCCGGAACATGAAACCTACCGCATAGCTGTGGAGAATGAGCGCCCGGTGGCTGTAGACGACGCCCTTGGGATCGCCCGTCGTGGCGGAGGTGTAGCATATGATCGCCGGGTCCCATTCGCTCAGGTTGTCCGGGAAGTCGTAGCTCTCGGGGAACTGAGCGATGAGTTCGTCGTAGAGGCAGACCGGGGAGAGCCCGGTCTGGGGCATCTTGCCGCTCTGCGACATGATGACATAGTGCTTGACGGTCTTCAACTGATCCTTGATCGCATCGATGATGAAGGCCAGCTCCTCGTCGACGAACATCACCTTGTCCTCGGCGTGGTTGATGATGTGGACCAGATGGTGCAGGGGGAGGCGGAAATTCGTGGTGTGGAGGGCGGCCCCTATGCAGGGGACGCCGAAATAGAGTTCCAGGTGACGGTGGTGGTTGAGCGCCATGCTCGCCACATGATCGCCGCGCTTCACCCCGAGGGATTCCAGGGCATGGGCGAGCTGGCAGGTCCTCTTGAAGTAGTCGGCATAGGTGTAACGGAAGATTTCGTTGTTGGGATAGACGGAAACCACTTCCTTCTTCGGGAAATACTTCGCCGCCCTCAAAAGGAACGTTCTCAGCAACATAGGATACTCCATCATGGCCACACCTCCTTATTTAAGTAATATCAGTATGTTATTGATGTGCGTAGGGACTATGCTGATTGCACACTTCTATTTGCAGATACCACTTCCTTACCCTGCCTGAGATTTCTTATTGACAACTGAATGTCATTTACCTACCCGGCCGCCTGCGTCATTTCTGTTCCGCCTTCCTATCCCCACCCGCTTGGGTTTTATCCGCCGGGAACCTGACAGTGTGTCTTGGTTCCCGGCGGACGTTTTTCTGCGGTGGGTCAAAATCATTTCTTCGCTTTGGCCGGTTTCTTGGCTGCCGGTTTTTTGGCGACCGCTTTTGCTTTGACCGGCGCTTTCGCTTTGGCTTTTACCTTTGCTTTTGCCGGCGCCTTTGCAACCGCTTTTGCCTTGGTTTTGGCCGGCTTCACTGCCGCTTTTACCGGAACCTTCACAGGGGTCTTTGTTTTGGCAGGGGCCTTTGCTGCGGCCTTCGCCGGTTTTGCCGGAACCTTCTTTGCTGTCGCCATACCTACTTCCTCCCTTTCAGATATTCGATTCCGCCTCACTGGGCCCCGGCCCGACCGTGCCCTCCCGCGTGCGAAATCGTGAGACTCACCAGGATGAATACCTTTTTTCGTCGCTTTTATATCAGCAGCATATCCTGAAATCTTGCTGTCAACAGCAGAAAGTTTTTCCTTTTTTTGAGCAAAGTGAGATTCAAGTTTCTGTTTTTCTTTTCCGAGAGCTTTTCTTTGCTGTTTGATTATCTTCTGACGCTCAGCTTTTTCTGCCGCGCGAACTTGCTGGGGAGATAAAATTTCCACACGTAAG
>JAPLJY010000343.1 GCA_026388345.1 Deltaproteobacteria bacterium | reverse complement strand
CCGATTGCGGGGGAGAGGACGATGAAGATCGCCGCCTTCGTGATCCCGGAGAAGACGAGGACCTTCACCCCCCCCTTCACGAATCCAACGCCCATCAGGCCGCCGATCAGGGCATGCGAGGAGCTGCTCGGCAGGCCGAAGTACCAGGTGATCAGGTTCCAGGCGATCGCCCCGCCGAGCGCGGCGAAGATCACCGCATCGCTGATGATATCGGGACGGATGATCCCGGTGCCGATTGTCTTGGCGACAGGAACGCCGACGAGGAAGAAGGCGACGAAATTGAAGAAGGCCGCCCAGAGAACCGCTTGGCTGGGAGAGAGGACCCGCGTGGAGACGATGGTCGAGATGGCGTTTGCCGAGTCGTGGAAGCCGTTGATGAAGTCAAACGCCAGCGCCGTAAGAACGAGGAAGATGACGAGATACGTATCAGCCATTTTTCAGGACGATCCCCTCCACGATGTTGGAGACGTCCTCGCAGACATCGATCGCCTCTTCGATCCTCTCGTGGATCTCCTTCCACTTGATCAGCTCGCGGACGTCCGGCTCGTGCTCGAAGAGATGGGCCATCGTCGTGCGCAGGATCACATCGCCGGCGTTTTCCAGGGTGTGGATCTCGACGCAGGTCTTAAGGATCATCGAGGCGTGCTTCATATCCCGAAGGCCGTGGATGATGGTCTTGAGCTTGCCGATCGTCTCGTTGAGGACCCGGGCCTGATCGACGATCGTCGGCGACGGCTCCTTCACCCGGTAGAGGATGATCCGGGCGGCGGCCGCCTCCGTCATGTCGAGGATGCTGTCCATCTTGTTGATGAGGGCGCAGATATCCTCGCGGTCGAGCGGCGTAAGGAAGGTCGTGTGCATCTTCTCGTAGGTCTGGTGGGTGATGATGTCCGCCTCGTGCTCGATTTCCTTGAGGCGGGCAGTCTGCGCCTCGCTGTAGGCGCCGTTTTCGACCATCTCCAAAAAGAGTTTTCCCCCGGCCTCGATCCGGCCGGCGAGTTCCTCAAAAAGGTCGAAGAATTTTTCTTCCTTCGGAATGAATCTCATGGCGCCGATCTCTCCTCCCTCAATGATTTTATGAACAAAGGTAATGGTATCCATTACCATTTGGGATGGGAGGAAGCAAGAATATTCATGCGGATTTTCAGGGCATGCAGGAGGGAAGGGTCTTTACGAAGATCACCTTGCCGTCTCCCGGGGCGTAGAAGTCGGTCAGGAAGGCCTCCTCCCGATAGCCGCAGGCGAGGTAGAAGGCGCGGGTCGTCTCGTACTGGGGGCGGGAAGAGGTGTCCGCGTAGATCAGGCGCGCCCCGCACCCGGCCATGATCCGCTCCGCGGCGGCCATCAGCGTCAGTCCGACCCCCCGTCCCTGCTCCCCGGGATCTACGGCGATCCAGTAGAGGTCGAAGCTGTGAACGCTGCCGGGGATCGGGCCGAAGCAGGCGTAGCCCAGCAGTCGATCTCCCTCCTCGGCAAGGAGGAAGAAGTAGCCGCTCGCATCGCCCTTGGCCAGCCGCTCCGCGACGAGTTCCACGGCAATGTCCGCCTCCTCCTCCGAGAAGAACCCCGTCGCGCGGACGAGTCGGCCGACCGCCTGCCGGTCCTCCGGCCGAACCTCCTCGCGGAAAAAGGGGGACAGCTCCCGATGGTTTTCAGGCATGGAACTTTACCCCCTTGTTGATGATGCGGCCAAGGACGTCCGGGAACGTCAGGCCCGCCCGAAGGGCCGCCGCGGAGAACCCCGCGTCCGGCGAGAGGCAGGGATTCGCGTTCACCTCGAGGATCCAGGGCCGTCCCTCTCTGTCCACACGGAAATCGACCCGGGCGTATCCCCGCAGATCGAAGAGCTTCCAACACCGGAGGGCCATGTCTTTCAGAAGCGCAAGCAGCGAGGCGTCCTGTGCG
>JAPLJY010000353.1 GCA_026388345.1 Deltaproteobacteria bacterium | reverse complement strand
GCTGATACTCATGCTGAAATAGAGATGCACGGAGAGGATGATCAGAAGAAACAACACCAGGGCGCCCGAGAGGGCGATGATCTGGTACTGCAGATTTTCCTTCTTTGCCTTTTCCCGATAGGGAAGGAGGTTGATTCGAATCATGGTTGTGCCCGCAAAAAATCAGTAAAGGAACGTAGCCGTCATCATTGATCACCTATCTTGCGCAGGGCCAGCCCCACACCGACGGCGGCAATGGGACCGATGCCCTCCGCCGACTCCGGTTCGAGAACCTTATTGTTCAATTGGATTTTCTTGAATGGGTTAATAATCTCTGTTTCGATCCCAAGACGATGGCCCAGGTCGGCAACCATGCCGGGAATCAGGGCTCCGCCGCCGGACAGCAGAATTTTACTGATGTTTTCCGCACCGAATGTGGAACGGAAGTATTCGACCGACCGCTCGATTTCGGAACAGATCGGATCGGCATAGGCAATCAGTCCGTCCCGGAATGCCGTTCTGGCGTGTGCGTCGTCTCCGATCCCTTCGATCTTGGCCTTTTCCGCCTCTTCTAAAGGAACGCCAAGATTTGCGGCCAGCGCCTCGGTAACGGAATTGCCGCCGAGGGTAAAGTCCCGCGTGAAGATCGATGCCCCGCCCTTCAACGCATTGAGGTTGGTAATGCTCGCCCCGATGTTGATGAGAACGGCCACATCGTTCTCATCGAATTCGTAATTTTCCTCATACATGGTTTCAAGGGCGAAGGAATCGACATCCATGATCGTCGGGACGAGACCCGCCGCCTGGATGGCCTCCGTATAGCCCTCGATGATCTCTTTCTTGGCCGCGACGATGAGGACTTCCATTTGAGTGGGATTGTATGGATTTTCTCCAAGGATCTGAAAATCATAGCCCACCGCCGCCATGTCGTCGAAGGGCAGGTACTTCCCCGCCTCATCATGGATGAGTCCCCGAAGCTCTTCCTCACTCATCTGGGCAAAGGTCGCCTTCTTCACGATCACGGCATGTCCGGAGAGGGAGGTGACGACCTTCTTCCGTTTGCAGCCGGACTCCTTGTAAAGTTCTTTGATGGTTGCTGTCAGGGCTTCCGGCTCCACTACGGCACCGTCGACGATGACGCCTTTTGCCAGCGGGATCCGGGAAAAGCGGCTGAGGATAAGGCCTTTGGGGGTATCCTGTATCTCCGCAAGCTTGAGGCAACTGGAGCCGATGTCCAGTCCGGCCAGTTGTTTCCCCCCTGCAAACAAGCCCTTGATATCGAACATGCATTCACCGTCTTTAAGATAAAAGGTACGGACCCCGCCTCCCGCGGCAGAAACGGAGGCCCTATTGCGCGCTGCGGTAAACCAGATCCCCCTTCTTAACCATACCCAGTTCGCTTCTCGCCATCATCTCGACATAGGAGAGGTCCTCTCTCAAAAGGGAGATATTTTTTTTCAGGGCGATGTTTTCGAGGGTCATCTCATGATTGATCTTCTTCAGGGCCATCATTTTTCCCTTCATCCGGTAATTATCGATGAGTCCCCTGTCCCCGAATGTGATCAGGGCGCCCATGAGCAAGACAAAGACGATGAGATATCTTCCTACCTTCATCCCGATACCCCAACCATTAGGCTGCTACCTCACTGGAAAACAAAATACGGATGTGAATATATACAATAAAACGGGGATGTGCAAGACGAACTTTGAAAATTTATGGCCCGATTTACGAGAATATCCAATTCGTCTTCCCCTCAGGGCGAGACGGTGGGCAGACCCTGCTGCGGTTCGCCCAGCAGAAAATCCCCCCGCTCGATCCATTCTTTGAGGATGTTTGCAATCTCCCGCGCCTTGAAGTAACTCGACAGGGGTGCGGTGGAGATCTTCTGTCCGTTCAGCGTAATCGCACCGCTCCGGAGCTCCCCGTAGCTGACCTCGCCGAGACTCTTGGCCACCCCTTTCGGATAATCCATGCTGTAGTCATAGACCTGCGTGAAGATCTCCTCGTCCTTCACCGCTGTGTGGCGGGCCATCTCCTCGTTCAGAACGGGGATGGGAATGCCGACCCCGACGTAGAGGGAAACGCCGTAGCCCAGAATGCTTGCGCCGGCCAGCCACTCCGGGCTCATCTCCTTGAGGTTGCCGATCGTGGCGATCGTCCCGGCACCTTCCCGCGGGACCCCGTTTTTACCCCGGCGGGCGTTGGGATTGTGCTGTGTCCCCGGCCAGGCCACGAACCCCTGGGCGCCGCCCAGGAAGATCCGGGTCCCGATGCCGATCGTTTTGTAGTAGGGATCGTTGAACAGGGGGCTCAACTGACCCGATGTCGCATAATTGGCGTTGGCCATTCGCGGCCGGAGCATTCCCATGTAGGTGTAGATGGTCTTGTCCGAGACGTTCACGGCGCAGTTGTAGTTCTGATAGGCGTTACGGGGGTTGAAGAGCATCGCGTCACGGAGGTCCTGAAGGGTGATGTTCCGCTCGTGCCGCCTTGCCGGATAACAGTCGGTGCCGTAGCTTTCTGCCCGCAGCCGGATCACATTCCCGGCAACCAGGTCCTGAAGGACATGACCGCCGCCGTAGTTGAACTCACCGGGATAGACGCTGTTCAGGGGGTCTTCCTCGACTACCTCCGTGGCGCCGAGATAGCAGTCCACAGCAGCGACCCCGCCATAGGCCGGCACGTCGTTGAGCCAGACCTTCGAGGCGCGGATCTTCGGGGCCGTGTGGCCGAAATTCAGAAAGGCGCCGGAGGAGCACATCGGACTGAACGTGCCCGTGGTCACCACATCGACCTTCCGGGCCGCCTCCACGTCTCCGTGCCGCTCCACAACGTCGATCATCTCTTCGGCGGTCACCACGACGGCCTTCCCCTGCCGGATTTTCTCGTTGATCTCCTGAAATGTCTTGCTGACCCGGTATTTTTTCATGCGGCACCCCTTTCACCGAGTATGGCCGAACCCCCCATCGCCCCTCTCCGTCGCGGACAACTCCCCGCAAGCGGCCCAGACCACGCGGCAGACCCGGTGCACCACCATCTGGGCGATGCGGTCTCCCCGCCGGACGATGAAGGGCGCCGGACCGTGATTGATCAGGATCACCCCGACCTCACCGCGATAATCCGCGTCGATCGTACCCGGCGCGTTGACCAGCGTCACGCCGTATTTCAGGGCCAGCCCGCTCCGGGGCCGGACCTCGGCCTCATACCCTTCGGGAAGGGCCACCACAACGCCCGTCGGGACCAGATTCCTTTCCCCGGGGAGGATCGTCGTCTGCCCTGCAACCGCCGCGAACAGATCCATCCCCGCCGCCTGCTCCGTCATGTAGGAGGGCAGCGGCAGATCTTCCGTTCCCGGCAGTCTTCGGATGGATACGCGGACCTCTTCTATCATAATATGGTTTGTTTGAAAATGGTCAAAACGAGACCTTAGCACAACCTGGGAATCGGATCCCGGAAGCGCGCATTGGACCGGGAGCGCATCCCGCAGCCCCGCCGTTCAGGCGGGGGTAAGGGGTGCAATAAAAAAACAGACAGCCTCCTTGCCGGGAATTCCCGCCCTGGGCGGGAATTCATATTTTTCGGGGTACCCTGCCCCCGCAGCAGAGCGCCCGCAAAGACGACTGTTTGAGCGCGAAGCGCGAGTTTCGTCTTTGCAGCGAAGCGCGGAGGTGCAGGGTCGAAAAAGGTCCAGCGCGCGGAGGGATCACGATTTTCAAAGGCCTCAAAACACTAAGTCTTCGTCGGACACCGGACCGATCGCCGCGACCGTCAGGGCCTCGGGCCGGAACATCCGGCCGGCCAGGGAGCGGATCTGCTCCCGTTCGACCGCATCGATCCGCTCGATGATCTCCTCGGGCGTCATCTGTCTTCCGAAATAGATCTCGTTCTTGGCAAGCCCCGTCATCCGGTTGTCCGTGCTCTCCATGCCGAGGAGGAAGTTTCCCTTGAGCAGTTCCTTGGCCGACTGCAGTTCCTTATCCGTCAGCAATTCGGCGCAGGACCGCTCCAGCCCCTCCCGGACGAGGCCCAGCACTTCCCGAACCCGGGCGCCGTCCGTTCCCGCATAGACGCCGAACATGCCGGCATCCCGATAGGGGGCCAGATAGGAGCCGACATCGTAGGCAAGGCCCCTCTTCTCCCGGATCTCCTGAAACAACCGGGAACTCATGCTCCCCCCCAGAACGGCGTTCAGCAGAAACGCCGCGTGACGCTCGGGGCTCACCGCCGAGGGCGCCGGCGCACCGACGATGAGATGCACCTGTTCCAGCTCCTTCCGGAGAACGGCCCTCCCCGGCATGGCCGCGGGGAGTCCGGCCGGTCCGCAGAGGGATGCCCCGGCAAGGGATCCGAAGGATTTTCGGACCAGCTCCGCAAAACGACCGTGCCGGAGATTCCCGGCCGCGGTGAGAACAAGATTGCTTCCCCCATAGCGGCTCCGGAAGGAATCAAACAGATCGTCGCGGCGGAAGGATTCGACACTCTTCTTCGTCCCGAGAATGGGCAGACCGAGGGGATCTCCTTTCCAGAACACCCCGTCGAAGAAATCATGGATGTGATCGTCGGGGGTGTCCTCGACCATCCGGATCTCCTGGAGGATCACCGACCGCTCCCGGACGATCTCCTCCTCGGCGAAGCGCGAGCCGGTGAAGATATCGGCCAGAAGATCGACGGCCATCTCCAGGTGGTAATCCGGGATCTTGATGTAGACGGAGGTGAGTTCCTTCCCCGTGGCGGCGTTCATGACCCCGCCGACGGAATCGATGGCGGAGGCGATATCGAAAGCGGAGCGGCGTTCGGTCCCCTTGAACAGCATGTGCTCGATGAAATGGGCCGTCCCGCTGGTCAGATCGTTTTCCCGGCGGGAGCCGCCTTCCACCCAAGCCCCGATGGAGATCGACCGGACATGGTCGATCTCCTCGGAAATAACCCGGATGTCGTTGTCCAAAATGGTCTTACTGACCATTTTCAGCCAGCGCTTCCTTTCGGCTGAGGCGGATCTTTCCCTGCTTATCCACCTCCAATACCTTCACCCTCACCTCGTCCCCCTCCTTGAGGATATCGGTGACCTTGTTCACCCTCTCCTTGGCAAGCTGCGAGATGTGCAGGAGCCCTTCCGTTCCCGGCAGGATCTCGACAAAGGCGCCGAAATCGACGATCTTCTTGACCGTCCCATTGTAGATCTTGCCGACCTCCGCGTCCTCGGTCAGCCACTTCACCATGGCCACCGCGCGTGCGGCGGCTTCCGCGTCGCTGGAGGCGATGGTTACGGTGCCGTCATCCTCCACGTTGATCTCGACGCCCGTCTCCGCCACGATCTGGCGGATGTTCTTGCCGCCGGAACCGATCACATCGCGTACCTTCTCGGGACGTACCTTGACGGTGGTGATCCGCGGGGCGTAGATCGAGATGTCCGGCTTCGGCGCGGCGAGGGTCTCGCGCAGCTTGCCAATGATGAAAACCCTTCCCTCCCGGGCTTGGCTCAGCGCCTTGCGCAGGATATCCCCGGTGAGGTTGTCGATCTTGATGTCCATCTGCAGGGAGGTCACGCCCTTTTCGGTCCCGCAAACCTTGAAGTCCATGTCGCCGGCGTGGTCCTCATCGCCGAGGATATCGGAGAGAATGACCACCTGGTCGCCCTCCTTCAGGAGCCCCATGGCGATCCCGGCAACGGTATCCCGGATCGGCACCCCGGCGTCCATCAGGGCCAGACATCCGCCGCAGACGGTAGCCATCGAAGAGGAACCGTTAGAGGAGAGGATGTCGGAGACGACCCGGACCGTATAGGGGAACGCCTCCTTGGACGGCAAAACCGGTATCAGCGCCCGGCGCGACAGGCCGCCGTGGCCGATCTCCCGCCTGCCCGGGCTCCGGAGCGGTTTGGCCTCGCCGACGCTGAAGGGCGGAAAATTATAGTGGAGCAGGAAGGAGCGCCTTTCCTCCCCGGCGATATAATCCATCCGCTGCTCGTCATGGGATGTTCCCAGGGTCACGGTCACCAGCGCCTGCGTCTCGCCCCGGTTGAACAGGGCCGAACCGTGCGCGCGCGGCAGGAGCCCGATCTCGGAGCTGATCGGCCGGATCTGCGTGGTGGAACGGCCGTCGATTCTCCGGTTCTCCTTGAGGATCATCTCCCGGAGAATGCGTCTCTCGATGGATTCGATGATCTCCAGGATCTTGGCCTTGAGCGACGGATCCTCCGCCGTCAACACGGCAACGGCGTTTTTTCGCACCTCATCGAGCTTGGCATAGCGCTCCATCTTCCGCGCCATTCCGTAGCCCTCCTGCAGCCCCGCCAGGGCCACCGCGGAGACCTTCGCCGCCAGTGCCTCGTCCACCACCCGCGCCGGTACGGCCCGCTTGGCCTTGCCTTTATCCTGACGCATCTTGTCCTGAAGGTCGATCACCGGACGCATCTGCTCGAGACCGAAGTCGATGGCATCGACAATGACATCCTCCGCAACCTCCTCCGCCCCGCCTTCCATCATAACAAGGTTGACGTCATAGGGCCTTCCTTCCGTGCCGGGGACGATCTTCCGTCCCACCAGGAAGAGATTCAAGTCACTCTTCTCTTGGAGCGCCTGCGAGGGATTGCAGACGAAGGCGCCCTCCACGCGGCCGACCCGGACCCCGGCAATGGGCCCCTTGAAAGGGATGTCCGAGATCTCCAGCGCCGCGGAGGCGGCCAGCATTGCTGCCACATCGGAGTCGTTCTCGTTGTCCACGGAAAGGACCGACGCCATGATCTGGCTTTCGTGGAAATAGTGTTTCGGGAACAGCGGACGGATGGAACGGTCGATGATCCGCGAAGTCAGGATCTCCTTCTCGTTCAGTCGTCCTTCCCTTTTGAAAAAGCCGCCCGGGATCTTCCCGGCCGCATAGGTCATTTCCTGATAATCCACGGTCAGGGGGAGAAAATCGACCCCCTCCCGGATCGTCTTTAAGGAAACGGCGGTCACCAGAACCACCGTATCCCCGTATGTCGCCAGGACGGCGCCGTCCGCCTGCCCTGCGACATAGTCCGTTTTGAGGGAGATGCTCCTCCCAGCAAAATCCGTACTGAATAGTTTACTCATATTTTCCTCTCAATGGTTGATTTGCAGTACGAGGCATGAAAGGAGTAGGCAGTAGGCAGTAGGGAGTAGGCATGGCGAAGCCTACTTCTTACTCCTTACTTCCTACTCCAGATCGATACCCCGCACCCTGCGCCCAGGTTACTTCCTGAGCCCGAGACGTTGAATCACCGCTCTGTAGCGCTCCACGTCCTTGTTCTTCACGTAATCCAGAAGCCTCCTCCGCTGGCCGACCAGCTTCAGGAGCCCCCGCCGGGAGTGATGGTCCTTCTTATGGGCCTTGAAATGTTCCGTAAGATACTCAATCCTGGCGCTGAGGAGGGCAATCTGGACCTCCGGTGATCCCGTATCCTTTTCGTGCAGCTGATAACTTCCGATGATTCCCTTTCTCTTTTCTACATCCAACACTGCTCTCATCCTCCCTTAATTCAATCGCGAAAGACGCAGCGCCTTTTAGCTCCGCATCAATCGTTCAACACCCGTAAGATCCTGACCGCCTGTTCCTTCCCCCCCCGCGAAGCCAGTTCGTCCGATGCGCAGAGCATCCGGGCGACGGCCACCAGATGTTTGTCATGGAGTGTGAACTTTATCACATCTCCGGCTACAAGAAAAGGAATATGATAACGGGTTAGAACCTCGCCTTCCGGCTGATAGCCGTTCCGCAACCTTTCCGCCAGCGGCGGATCCACATCAATGACGGCAAGGTCGGGCAGAAGTTCCGCCGGCGGCAACAGATGCGCCGTCAGCCGTTCCCGCTTTTCCTCTCCCGTCAAACCCGTAAGCGTTACGGCCACCTCCTCTCGGAAGTTGCCGCTGCGCGTCCGGCGCAGGGCCGACATGCAGCCCCCGCAACCGAGTGTCTCCCCCGCCTCCGCACAGAGAGAGCGGATGTAGGTACCCTTCGAACAGGAGACCGCAAAGGTCACCTCGGGGAGCCGGATCTGCTCGATCCGGATGTCGTAAACCTCCACTTCCCGCGACGGCGCCTCGACGTCGATCCCCCGGCGCGTCCAGTCGTAGAGGGCCTTTCCCCGGACTTTCACCGCCGAGTAACGGGGTGGAACCTGCTCCCGCTTCCCCGTCAGACCACCGAGCACCGCTTCCACCTGTTCCCGGGTCACGCGGGGCTCCTCCCGGGTGAGGACGCTGCCCTCGGTATCGAGGGTGTCGGTCCGGACCCCCAGCAGAAGTGTCGCCCGATACTCCTTGCTGTCGAGCGCCAGGAACTGGACCAGCTTCGTCGCCTCATCGAGGCAGACGGGAAGGACACCGGTCGCCAGTGGATCGAGGGTCCCCGTATGGCCCGCCTTCCGGACCCCAAGCGCCCGCTTGACCTCCTCCACGACATCCCGGGAAGTCGGCCCCGACGGCTTATCGATGACAATGACCCCGTTCATGCCCCTGCGGCGGACGTCCGGATCGCCTCGATTACCCGCCTGCGGATCTCCGACAGTTCCCCCTCCACCCGGCAGCCGGCGGCATTGATATGGCCTCCCCCGCCGAAGGCGCGCGCCACGCCTTCCACGTTGACGATCCCCTTCGAGCGCAGGCTCAGCTTGAAACACCCGTCCGGCAACTCCGCGTAGAGGATGGAAATCTTGACACCCCGGATGGACCGGGGCAGATCGACGAACCCTTCGGTATGCTCCGGGAGCGCCCCGGCATCGGCAAGCGCCTTCTGCATGACGACCAGCGATCCGACCCGACCCCCCTCTTCGAGGGTCAGCGTGGGGAGAATCGCCGCAAGCAGACGGATCCTGGCCGGCGAATCCGCTTCATAGACATTTTCCGAGATCCACTGGGGATCGGCGCCGACGGCCACCAGATCCGCCGCGGTCAGAAGGGCGCCCCGGCGGGTGTTGCCGTAGCGGAAACCGCCCGTATCCGTCAGGATCGCTGTATAGAGGCATGTCGCCATCTCGCCGGTCGCCGCAAGGCCCATATCCCGGACGAGACGGAAGATCAGCTCCCCCGTCGAGCTCGCCTGAGGATCGAGCAGCCGGACGTCACAGAACCCCCCGTTGGAGACGTGGTGATCGATGTTGATGAGATTCGGAATCGACGCGATCCGGGCCGATTCTCTCCCGACCCTCTCCAATTCGCTGCAATCCAGAACAAAGGCAACCTCGAAAGGCCCGAGCGGGGGAAGCTCATGGACGATCCCGTCGCTTCCCGGGAGAAAAAGGTATTTCTCCGGCGTCGGGTCCTGATTGTAAACGACGGCCTCTTTCCCCAACCCCTTCAGCATTTGACAGAGGGCCAGTTCGGAACCGAGGGCGTCCCCGTCGGGCCGCTCATGGGCCGTGATCAGAAATACACGGTGTCGGCCGATCTGTTCGCTAATCCTCCGGAGCATGCGCTTCCTCTTCCCGGTGAATCTCCGAAATCAGCCTCTCGATCCGGTTCCCGTACGCAAAGGACGGATCATAGGAAAACAACAGCTCCGGAATGCAACGAAGCTGAAGCCTGCGACCCAGCTCCCGTCTCAGGAACCCCGCCGCCTTTCCGAGCCCGGCCTGGACCTCTGCGCTGCATTGATCCTTGCCCAATTCAACGAAAAAGACCCGCGCCGTCCGCAGATCATCGGTGACCTTCACACCGGTGATCGTCACGGAGCCGATCCGCGGGTCCCGAACCTGCTTGAGCAGAAGGTCGGAGATCTCCATTCGGATGAGGTCGGCTACACGGTCCGCCCTTTTGAAACTATTCATAATGTACTCAATTCAGGAATTCGTGATCCCTCCGTGCGCTGGATATTTTCCGACCCTGTAGCTGCTCGCTGCGCTGCCGGGAAAAAACTCGCGCTTCGCGCTCAGACAGTTTTCCCGGCGGTCGCTCCTCTATGCGCACAGGGTACCCCGGAAAATCTCCAATGCGCGCTTCCGGGATCAGATTTCCAAGTTTTACAATAACCTTTCATAACGACTCGTTCCGGGTCAGTCGTATTTCCCCTCTTCGAGTTCTTCCACCCCTTCCATCAGATCGGAAAAGCTCGTAATCTCGATCCGGCTCCGGACCACCTCCGCAAGCCCCAATTGATCGACAAAACGGAGGATATGATCTACCTTGGCGTTGATGTAGGGTTTGTCATTCCCCACAACGCAAAAACCGATCCTGGCCTTTTTCCATTGGTCGTTGTCGCCGACCTCCGCAATCGAGACATTGAATTCATTCTGCGTCCGCCGGAGGATGCGGCTCAGGACGCCGCGTTTCTCCTTCAGGGAGCCGCACCCGGAAATCCGAAGATCGATGAGACCCGTTCCGACGACCATGTCAACCCGCTGAGATTGATTCACTCCCAGCTATAGAAAAAACTGTTTTTTTGGACGGCTTCGCAAAAAGCTCCAGAGGCAAGTCGCGCGACTCCCGAGGAACGAGACATACTTTCCCGTACGTCGCAGTGACGAGGGAGGAAGCGCAACGCAGCATATGGACTTTTTCCGTAGCCGTCAGAGTTTTCGTTCGATCTGTTCCTTCACGTAGGCCTCGATCACATCCGCCACCCGGATATCGTTGAACCCTTCGATGCCGATGCCGCACTCGAAACCCGCGGCCACCTCCTTTACATCGTCCTTGAACCGTCTCAGGGAGGCGATCCGGCCCTCATAGACAACCACGCCGTCCCGAAGCAGCCTAAGACCGGCCGACCGGGTGATTTTGCCGTCCGTTACATAACTCCCGGCGATGGCCCCTATCTTGGGCACCCGGAAGATCTCCCGTACCTCGGCGCGTCCCTGGACGACCTCCTTGAAGATCGGATCCAGGAGGCCTTCCATGGCGGCCCGCACATCGGCGATCACATTGTAGATGATATCATAGAGTTTGATGTCCACCCCTTCCTGCTCGGCCACCTCCACCACGCGGGCGTCGGGACGGACGTTGAAGCCGATGATCACCGCATCGGAGGCCGAGGCCAGCATGACATCGGTTTCCGTGATCGTC
>JAPLJY010000294.1 GCA_026388345.1 Deltaproteobacteria bacterium | reverse complement strand
CGGCCAGGACCCGGTCCGGAAAAATGCCATCCTGGGCATGATTGCCCAGTATCAGCGGAAATTCGGGTTTACGGCGATCCTGGTCAGCCATGAGATACCGGATGTCTATTTTATCTCAAACCGCATTCTTGCCCTCTATGACCGATCCATCGTTTTTCAAGGATCTCCGGAGGAACTGGAAGATTTCGACCACCCGTTCAAGGATGAGGTCATTCGCAGTCTGGAAGGGCTGCAGAATGAATTGACGGGTCTGTATTCCAAACGGAAATTCAAGGTCATGCATCATGTTCAGTTGACGCAGCAAACACGCGGGGCAACCTACTGTGTTGCGGTTTTTTCCCTGGCGGATATGGATACCATCCTAACGAGCGCAGGCCATAATGAGGCACAGGTGGCCATTCGAGGTCTGGGAATCTATATCGATCAACACTTCGGCGCCATAGGGGGCTTTTCCACACGCCGCCGCAGCAATGAATTCGTTACGGTCCTCCCCTATTCGGATCTGACGGAGGCGGAGAGCATCCTCAAGGATTTTGTCGGGGATTTCCAGGAACGGGGTATTCATGACGTCTTGGCTGGAACTCGCAGTCAGACAAGGTCGGAGGGGTGTATCGAATTTAGGGTCCTGGCCGGAATTGCCCAGGGTCAACCGGTTGCCGACATTGATTCCGTCATCGATGAGGCAAAATCCCAACAAAAAGAAATAGCCCGGCTTCGGTGCGATTAGAGGAGGTAGGCAGATGAAAAAGTACACCATGGAAACCACGGTTGGCATTTTTCTCGTTTTCGGGCTCCTCTGCGTTGGGTATATGACGGTGAAACTCGGTCATGTTTCCCTGTTCGGCGACAACGCCTATTCTCTTGTTGCCCGATTCACCTCGGTTACCGGCCTGAGAACCGGCAGCCTTGTTTATATCTCCGGCATTGAGGTCGGGCGGGTGGAGAAACTCACCATGGACCAGGAAAGCCAGAAGGCCGTGGCGGAGATTCGCATTCGGAATGACGTCAAGATTTTTGATGATGCCATCGCCTCTATTAAAACGGAGGGACTGATCGGCGATATGCATCTCAGCATTGACCCCGGCGGCGCAGGCACGCTTCTCAAGCCGGGTGGAACCATTACCGAAACGCAACCGGCGGTGGACATCGCAGATCTCGTCAGCAAGTATGCCTTCGGAGATGTGAAGAAACAGTAGCCGCATAAGCTCAATTAAGAAAGGTAAGCCATGAAAAGACCGATTGTCGCATTGAACATCATCATCCTCCTGCTGTTTTCTCTTCCGGTCTATGCCGGTCCGCCGTTGGACACGGTTCAGCTCAACGTCAACAAGGGTCTTGAAGTTTTGCGCGATCCGAAGCTCAAAGCCGAATCGGCCAGGGAGATCAAAAAGGAAAAACTCCGTATGATCTATAATAGCCTGTTCGACGATGTCGAACTGGGGAAGCGTACCCTGTCCAGGAACTGGAACAGCCTGAACCCCGCGCAGCGTCAGGAGTACGTCAAGCTTTTCCGGCAGATATTGGAAAAGGCTTACGTAGATAAAATTCTGGACTATTCCAATGAGAAGATTGTTTTTGACAAGGAAACCATGGTCTCGGAAACCCAGGCCGAGGTTCAAACAAAAATCGTTACCTCCTCAAAGGAGATTCCGATCTCCTATAGAGTGCTTCTGAAGGACGGCACCTGGAAAGTATATGACGTCGTTATAGAAAACGTGAGCCTGGTTCTGAATTATCGTACCCAGTTTAATGACATCCTGGCAAAAAATACGCCCGAACAGTTGCTTGAGATCCTGCGAAAGAAAGTGAAGGGGCAATAGGATCCCAATATGAAACTTTTCTCATTTCCCGTTCTCCTGTTCGTTTTTTTCGCAGCCGGCTGTGCTCACAGTCCCGATCCCGCCGCTTCTCTCGCACCGCCGGTTGCACCTCCTCAGGCCGAGCAGGTCCTGGTTGTCTCCGATCCAGTGCAGATTCCTCCAAACCCGCCGGAGATGCCGGTTAAATCTGAAGCCGAGAACGCCGATGATTATGGGGATATCGAAGTTCCCGAGAAGGCGAGCGCGGAGGCAAAGGGTGAAATTGCCGACCCCCTGGAGCCCTTCAACCGGGCCATGTATCACTTCAACGACAAGCTTTACTTCTGGCTGCTCAAACCGGTCGCGCAGGGATATGGCAAGGTTGTTCCCGAGGCCGCACGGGTCAGTGTAAGCAATTTCTTTGCGAACCTCGCCTTCCCGATCCGTTTCGTTAATTGCCTGCTCCAGGCGAACTTCGAGGGTGCGGCCGCGGAACTTGGCCGCTTCATGGTAAACACCCTATGGGGTATCGGGGGGCTTCTGGATCCTGCATCGAGTAAGGATATCGATCTCACGAAACAGGATGAGGACTTTGGTCAAACCCTGGGCTCCTATGGAATCGGGCAGGGTTTCTTCATCAACTGGCCCCTGTTCGGGCCTTCCAGCCCTCGCGATACGGTGGGGCTCGTTGGGGATGCATTCCTTACCCCCTCCGCCTATCTTAGTCCCTGGTATACCGGCGCGGGAACCAGGGTGTATGACAGGGTGAATGACACCTCCCTGAAGGTCGGCGACTATGAGTCCCTCAAAGAGGCTGCCATCGATCCCTACGTGGCGCTCCGCGATGCCTATGTCCAGTATCGGTTGAAGAAGGTCAATCGGAAGGGCGGGAACACCCCCGCGGAAGATTCCGGATTGCCGAAAAAATGAATCAGAAGGAATGCGTTGATATGAAAAGTCTTAAGGTTATCGTGATGATCGTATTCGTCCTCCTGATTGCCCCGGGAAGAGCGGCCGCGGGCGGATCCTTCGGGCCGCCGCAACCCATTGTAAAAGAGGCAGGGGAAATCCATACCGGCATCGGATATTGGTTTCATGAGGATACATATAAAAATGGCACGGAACAGGTAATCCGCCAGAATCAGGTCTATTCGGAGTTGGGCTACGGATCTCGAAAGGATTGGGAAATCACCGTTAGAGTCGGAATGTCGGATTTAAAGCTGATCGATGCCTTCAGTTCCGGAACGGCTTCGACCGTCACGTCCAAGACGGATTTTGAAGAACACGGGAAATTTTTCAGCACGGTGGGGGCAAAGGGTTTTTATCCTTTCAACAAGACATTCGGCATGGGCGCATTTGTCCAGGGGACCTATTACTTCAGTGACTTCACCGATACCGTTTCGGGAACTCAAAACGGCGTACCCTTTTCGGTCGAACTTGGGGTTAAGAATTTATGGGATGTGAATTTCGGCATGGGCTTTCAGGTCACCGTTCCCTATGGCATGAAGATGTATATCGGACCCTATGTCTATTATTCGGAATTCAAGGTATCGCCATCCACGGGCGTCGCCGGCGTTGCATTCGCATCGGGGGAGACGACCATGAAAAACAAGACCTGTTTCGGAGGATATGCCGGGATCGAAGTACCGCTGGCAAAGGGATTCCGTCTGAATCTGGAAGGGCGGTATACCGAGAGGTTGTCCGCCGGGGCGGCTGTCCTCTATGTATACTAACGAAACTTTTTTCTTGACAACCGTCGGGCCGTGTGTTTTATTGCGCATCCCTTTCGGGAAAATACCAGGCATGGGCAGAAGAAAATGGAAAACATGAAGAGATCCAGCTATCGGTTTTGGTTTTATTACTTTTATGCACCGGTCTGTCCGCTGCTTAGGAGGACGTAAGGGAAACCTGAAACCGTAACTCACCAAGCCATGGACAGACCGTAAACGTGCTGACCATGGCTTTTTTGTTTCTATTTTTTGGGCCGTGGCAGCATCAGCTGACCGCGGCCCTTTTTATTTTGAACGAGGCGAAAGATGATTATTCTGATGAAAAAAAATGCGACGCAGGAACAGATCGACCATGTGACCGAATGGATCGCCTCCGTCGGCTACAAGCCCCACCTCTCCTGCGGTGTAGAGCGGACGCTCATCGGCGCGATCGGAGACGAACGGGGAAAGGTCCATCTGAAATCGGCGGTTTCCCTTCCCGGCGTGGAGAACATCGTTCCGATCCTCAAACCCTACAAGCTGGCAGGCCGCGAGTTCCAGGAAAACGATACGGTCGTCCGGGTCGGGGATGTCGAGATCGGCGGCGGGGAATTTACCATCATCGCCGGCCCCTGCTCCGTCGAAAGCGAGGAGCAGATGATGGAGTCCGGCTACATCGCCAAAAAGGGAGGAGCAAAGATCCTCCGCGGCGGCGCCTTCAAGCCGCGGACCTCGCCCTACAGCTTCCAGGGGATGGAGGAGGAGGGGCTCAAGCTCCTCAAGAAGGTCGGACAGAGGACGGGGATGCCTGTCGTGACCGAGGTGATGAACACGGCGGACGTCGATCTGATCGAGGAGTACAGCGACATCCTCCAGATCGGCGCGCGCAACGTCCAGAATTTCGCGCTGCTCAAGAAGGTCGGCCGCAGCCGCAGGCCGGTCCTCCTCAAACGGGGGATGATGACGACGATCGAGGAGCTCCTCATGTCGGCCGAATACATCCTCTCCGAGGGGAACGGGCAGGTGATCCTCTGCGAGCGGGGGATCCGCACCTTCGAGACGGCGACCCGCAACACGCTCGACATCAGCGCGGTCCCCGTGCTCAGGGAGCTGACACACCTGCCGGTGATCATCGACCCGAGCCACGCCGCGGGCCACGCGAAGTATGTCATCCCCCTCACCCGGGCGGCCGTGGCCGTGGGGGCGGACGGCGTCATCGTCGAGATCCATCCGGAGCCGGAGAAGGCCGTCTGCGACGGTCCCCAGTCGCTCCGGCCGGAACAGTTCTACCGGCTCATGGACGAGGTCAACCTCATCCAGGACGCGATGCGCCGCCGGATCGGGGGGCTGCAATGAAAGCGATGAAGGTGAACCTCGAAGGGAAAACCGTCCGCTCCTATGAAATCCACATCGGCACGGAGATCCTGGACCGCATGGGGATGATCATCGCGATGAACCGCTGGGCGGAGCGGTACGTCCTGGTGACGGACGAGAACGTCGGCGCCCTTCACGGCGAGCGGGTCCAGGCCGCGCTGGAAAAGGCCGGTCTCCAAGTGGACCGGATTGCGGTGGCCCCGGGCGAGGCGTCCAAGGGCGTCCCCACCCTCCTGACCCTCACCGACCGGTTGACCGCCCTCGGGGCGGACCGGCAGACCGCGCTGATCGCCCTGGGCGGCGGCGTCGTCGGCGACTTGGCCGGTTTCGCCGCCTCGATCTACATGCGGGGGATCCCGGTGATCCAGGTCCCGACAACCCTTCTGGCCCAGGTGGACAGCAGCATCGGCGGGAAAACAGCGGTGGACACCCCCGCCGGAAAGAACCTGCTGGGCGCCTTCCACCAGCCGAAGGCGGTCTTCATCGACGTCGCCTTCCTGCAGACGCTGCCCGACAGGATGCTCCGCAGCGGCCTCGCCGAGGTGATCAAGTGCGGGGTGATCGATTCACCGGAGCTCCTAAGCGATCTGGAGGAGGCGGCAGCGCAGGACGGTCTGCGGGAACCGCTCTTTCTGGAACGGATCATCACCGCCGCCTGCCGGATCAAGAAACAGCTCGTGGAGAGCGACGAACGGGACCGGGGGGTCCGGCGGATCCTTAATTTCGGCCATACGATCGGCCACGCCGTCGAGGCGTCCTCCGGTTACAGGCTCTCCCACGGGGAATCCGTGGCGATCGGCATGATGGCGGCGGCGCGCCTCTCCGAGAGGCTCCACGGCCTGCCGGCTGCCGACGCCTCCCGGATCGCAGCGCTCATCCGGGCGGTCGGCCTCCCCGGCCGGCTTCCAGCGGGGATGGATCCGGAAGAGATACGATCGCGTCTTAAGCTGGACAAGAAGAAAGAGGGAGGGACGACCCACTATGTCCTGCTCAAGAAAATGGGGATGCCCTTCCTGAACGGGGGGGTCCCGGAGGGGATCCTGTTGGAGACCCTGGAGGAAATGAAACCATGAACGAGGAAATGCTGCGGGAACTGCGGGAAAAGATCGATCAACTGGATTCCGGGATCATCCGGCTCCTCAACGAGCGGGCGGCCGTTTCCGTCGAGATCGGCCGAATCAAGCGCGAAGCGGGGTGGGAGGTCTGCGATCCCTCCCGGGAGGAGAGAATCTACCGGAATCTGGCGGAAAACCACGGGGGCATCCTGCCCGGCAGCGCCCTCCGGGAAATCTTCCGGGAGATCATCTCCGCCTCCTGTGCGCTCCAGGCGCCGATGACCGTCTCCTTTCTGGGACCGGAGGCCTCCTTCAGCCACCAGGC
>JAPLJY010000345.1 GCA_026388345.1 Deltaproteobacteria bacterium | reverse complement strand
ACGATCAGGTTGTCCTCGACGTCGTTGATCGTGGGATTGGTGATGGCGATGGCGTTCATGATGTTCGGGAGTTTTCCCTCCTCGAACGCCACGTCGACGACCGGCCCGATGACCTGTACAAGCCTTCCAATGTTCATACCCATCTCCTTCAAATGATCGAAGCGGCTTCCGATGCGAACCCTTCCGCCTCTTGTCTGCTATCCTTTCGCCAGCGCCTCGGTACCGCCCACGATGTCCATCAGTTCGGCCGTGATCGCCGATTGTCTCACCTTGTTGTATTTGAGGGTCAGGCTCTGGACCAGATCCTCGCAGTTCCGGGTTGCGTTGTCCATCGCCGCCATCCGGGCGCCGTTTTCCCCGGCGGAGGTTTCGACCAGCGCCCGATAAATCAGCACATGGACGTACATCGGCAGCAGCTTCTCCAGGAGGGCCTCCTCGGAGGGTTCGTAGATGTAGTCGAGCCGTTTGTCAGGTTCGAACTCCTCCTCGCGCCCGATGGAGGGGAGGGGGAAGAGCCGGACTACGGTGGGTCGTTGAACGGACACGTTGACGAACTCGTTGTAGAGCAGGTAGAGTTCGTCGTACTCCTCGCCGATGAACGGCGGGATGACATCCCCGGAAATCTTCACGGCGAGGCTCATGTCGAATTTTCCGAAGATGTCGGTCCGGGCGTCGATGATCTTCGTCTTCTTCCGGAAAAAGTCCCGCCCCTTCCGGCCGACGGGGATGAGCTCAACCTCCAGGCCCTCGCGCTGTTTCTCCCTGAGGAACCGCTCGGTCGCCTTGATCAGGTTGCTGTTAAAACCCCCGCAAAGCCCCCGGTCGGAGGTCATGCAGATTACCCGGATCCGCTTCGGTTCCCGAACCGCCAGCAGCGGATGGGTCCTGGCATCCACCCGGAGCGCGAGGCTGTTCAATACCTCCATGAACTTCACGGCGTAGGGCCGGAAGTTCTCCATACGCATTTGGGCGGACTTGAACTTCGAGGCGGCCACCATGTTCATCGCCCGGGTGATCTGCCTGGTTTTCTGAACGGCGTTGATCTTCCGTTTAATATCCTTGAGTGCGGCCATTCAAACCTGCTCCATGGTTTCCCGTTTTGTGTTCCACCTGCATGTTACTCGGCGACGTAGACCGAATCAAACGCCGTGAGCACCTCCCGCAGCTTCTTGTCGAGTTCGGGGCCAATGATCTTCTTTTCGTCGATCTCCTTCATGATCTCCGGATACTTGCCCTCGATGAAGGAGAGAAGCTGCGGTTCGTAGTTCTTGATCTTGTCCACGGCGTACTTGTCGAGGAAGCCCCGGGTGCCCGCATAGAGGATGACGACCTCCTTTGCGAGCGACATGGGTGAAAACTGCGGCTGATTCAGGATTTCCACAAGCCGGATGCCGCGGTCGAGCTGGGCCTGCGTGGCCTTGTCCAGGTCGGAGCCGAACTGGGCGAAGGCGGCCAGTTCGCGGTACTGGGCAAGATCGAGCTTCAGTGTGCCCGCGACCTGTTTCATTGCCTTTACCTGCGCGGCGCCACCGACGCGGGAGACGGAGAGCCCCACGTTGATCGCCGGGCGGATGCCCGAGAAGAAGAGGGAGGGTTCCAGGTAGACCTGGCCGTCGGTGATCGAGATGACGTTCGTCGGGATGTAGGCGGAGACGTCTCCGGCCTGCGTTTCGATGATGGGGAGCGCCGTCAGCGATCCGCCGCCGAGCTCCTTGCTTACCCGGGCGGCCCGCTCCAGGAGCCGGGAATGGTTGTAGAAGATGTCGCCGGGGAAGGCCTCCCGTCCAGGTGGACGCCGCAGGAGCAGGGAGATCTGGCGGTAGGCCACGGCCTGTTTGGAGAGGTCGTCGTAGATGATCAGGGCGTCCTGGGCGCGGTCCCGGAAGTATTCGCCGATGCTGCAGCCGGCATAGGCGGCGATGTACTGGAGGGTGGCGGGGTCGCTTGCACAGGCGGCGACGACGCAGGTATAGGACATGGCGTCGTGCTTCTTGAGGTTCTCCACCACATGGGCGACGGTCGATTTC
>JAPLJY010000046.1 GCA_026388345.1 Deltaproteobacteria bacterium | reverse complement strand
ATCGAGATTTTCTATAACCGGCAAAGAAGGCAGGCCAGACTCAGGTTCTTGTCTCCTGCCGCTTTTGAACGATGGTTCTATGAAAAACGACTGGCAGCATGAAAGGTTTGGTGTCCACTATTGACGACCGACCTCACTTCAGTATCCTTAGAAGCTAGATCCTTTGCATTTCCATAATGTGTGTTGATTCATTGCCGCTTGCTTTAGGGTCGTTCATTAAATACCTTGAAAAGGACATTGATCATGTCAAATTACGTCAATATCGATGTTTCACCTAAGAATATTTCTGATAAAGTTTACTTAAAATTGAGGGAGATGTTATTCAATAGGGATATTGTCCCAGGCCAAAAACTTCAATATCAAGATATTGCAGATATATGTGATGTCAGCAGAACACCCGTGAAAGAAGCGTTTCAGATGATGTCCAAAGAGGGCTATCTTGAGCTAAGACCCCAAAAGGGCTTTTATGTAGCTGAAATAAAACCTAAAGAATTAGAAGAATTATATGAAGTCAGGATTGCACTTGAATTGGCCGCAGTCAAAAATGCAATCGAACATCAGAATTCAGTAAAACTAAGAAAATTGCGTGAAACAATTGATATACATGCCGATGATGTGGTCAAGCCGGTTACAATGGGAAGATTGATTAGGGACACAAACGTTCATTTGGCTATCGCAGAAATGAGTGAAAATAAAACTATTTACGAACTCTTACAGTTGGTGTTCAGTAAAATATACCTGAACATAAAAATAGAAAATTTATCAAAACATAGAGGTCTTTTTTCAAAGAGAGAGCATCTTGCAATCTATGAGGCGATCGTTTTAAAAAATATCTCACTCGCGAAAAAAAAACTTTATAAACACATAATTGCCAGTAAGGAAAATGATCTTAACGCTCAAAGGTACCTGTTAGCTACAGGGTAAATTAATAGGAATGTAACATTGATGGACTCGACAAAAGTCGCCTAACGCCCATTTTTTAAACTTGCAGTCAATGAATTCATCTGCTTACGAACAACAAAATGGCGGATTCTGACTTTTGACGAGAGCATCGACATTGATTCGTAAAAAACAACATACTATTTTGATAAGGAGGAATTAGAAATGAGTAATAAAAAGATTGCAGAGTCAATAGCTGAAATGTCGGTTGGTCTGAAATATGAAGATTTACCTTCTTATGCAACCGATTATGCAAAGAAATTGGTTATGGACGTTTTGGGGTCCATGATCGGGTCCAGAGATCTGTTATCAAGCCGCATAGTCACTGAAATGGTCCAGGAAATGGGGGGGGTTGAAGAGTGCACAGTCGTTGGCTGGCCCAAAAAAGTTCCGGCGATGAATGCGGCATTTGCTAATGCTGTTCAATGTTACGGGTTTGACTACATTGATGACCACAATGAATCAAATGCACATCCCAGCGCGGCTACCATTCCCACCAGTATGGCGATGGCAGAGGCTTTAAAAAGAAATGGCAGGGATCTCATTGTTGCAATAGCTTTGGGTAATGAAGTTGTATGCCGAGTCGGAGCCGCATTTTTAGGGCAAATGTATTATCAATGCTTTCACCCCACCAGCACCTGTGGAACATTTGGGGCAGCTATTTCGGCTTCCAAATTAATGAAGTTGAATCGCCAACAGACCATCTATGGCCAGGGAATTGCTGGTAGTATGGTGGCCGGTTTGATGGCTTGGAATTCCGAGGGATCATTTACAAAAAGGCTCCAAGCCGGGCATCCCGCTATGAGTGGTATTATAGCAGCCAAAATGGCGCAGAAAGGGTTTAATGGCCCAAGTGATATTTATGAAGGGAAAGAGGCTTTTTTAAATGCGTATTCGTTCAATAGACAATATGACACAAAATATATTACGGAGGGTCTCGGTAAAGAGTGGATCTTTGCTACATCCAGCATAAAAGCCTACCCATGCTGCCGATATTCCGGCGGCCATATCGATGCATGTCTTGAAATTGTTAGTAAGTATAAACCAGATCCGAATAAAATCAAAAAAGTATTGATCCGTTCCTCTAAATACACCATGGTTTTGCTTACCGATCCTAGGGAAAATAAATGGAATCCAAAAACGGTTGTGGATGGTCAGTTCAGCATGCCATACCAGGCAGCTATTGCATTTGTCAGAGGAAAAGTCGGAATTGATGAATTTACCGAAGAGAGCCTCAATAATCCTCAGGCCAGGGAATTGATGAAAAAGGTAGAAGTGGTATTGGATCCCGAATTTGAGCGTCGGTACCCAGAGCGGTATTCATCAGCTGTTACGATCACAATGGATGATGGTCATGAGTATACTGCTGTCGTGGACAACCCCAGGGGTGATAAGAGAAATCCCATAACTTATGATGAGATGAAAGAGAAATTCAAAGATCTGGTGAGCAGGGTTTACAAGGATGAAAAACGTGCAGATAAGGTCATTGACTGCATTCATGACTTGGAAAAGATGAAGGATGTGGGCGAACTTATGAATCTTGTTAATGTGGCGGTAAAAGTGTGAAAAATGTTCATTACCGATAGAGAAAACCATTTCTTAAGTGATTGATGTAACTATCGTAGGGGGAGGCTTCCCGTGTTGGTCGAATCCGGTAGTTCCATGGTTGCAGAGCAATTTTCAGCTCTCGCCGTCATGCAACAGTTTGAAGATCTACCTTCGGAAGCTGTTATCAAGGCAAAAGAACTGATGCTCGACATTAGCGGGTGCATCATTGGTGCAGCGAAGACAGTACAGGGAAAGGTGATTGCGGAGGTGGCTCATTCACAGAGCGGTCTGTCCCAGAGTAGCGTTCTGGGCCATGGGTTCAAAGTTTCGGCTATGAATGCTGCATTGGCTAACGGATTGATGGGACATGTCTTTGACTATGACGATGACCATCGGGAAGGGACGCTTCACCCTTCGGTAGTTATTTTTCCCGCAGTTTTAGCTCTGGGTGAGTACCGAAAGGTGTCCGGCAAAAATCTGATCAAGGGTTTCGTTTTGGGTTCAGAAATGGATATTCGCTTGGGGGAGGCATTTCTGGGAAAGGGGTTCCTTCAGGGATTTCATCCTACAAGCACCTGCGGGGTTTTTGGAGCTGCTTTAGCGGGAAGCATTATGTTGGATCTTGACGCCCAGAGAACCGTATATGCACTGGGATTGGCCGGGAGCTTGGCTTCGGGTACTTGGGAATGGAAGGCGGAAGGCTCCTGGCAAAAACCTTTGAATCCAGGACACGCAGCGATGAGCGGTGTATTGGCTGCCCTTATGGCTGAAAAAGGTTTTGTTGGCACAAGAAGCATCATCGAGGGACACGACGGTTTTTTACGGGCATTTTCCTACCAAGGTCAGTACGATCTTGCCGTTGTAACGAATCGATTGGGTAAAAAGTGGGAGATGATGGACACGAGCATCAAGGTGCATGCAGGTTGCCGTTTTGCCGCTTCGGTGGCAGATTGCTCCATCGACCTGTACAAGCGGGGCCTACGGCCGCAGGACATAAAAAACATCGTTGTAAAGGTCAGCAAATTCATAATTGATTTTTTATGCAACCCTCCGGAAGTAAAATATCGACCCAAAAACCATGTGGAGGGACAATTTAGCATTCCCTATGTGCTGAGCGTCGGGATCCTAAAGGGCCGGATAGGTGTTGAAGAGTATAACAAGGAGATGCTGGATAATCCGGTGGTGCTGGAACTGGCAGCAAAAGTGCGATGGGAAGTGGATCCCAAAGCGGAAGCCCTGTACCCTAAAGCATATCCTGCACAGGTCATCGTGGAATTGAAGAATGGACAAAAGATGACATCCCAAGTCGACTTTCCCAAGGGAGACCCGGAAAATCCAGCAAGTGTTCAGGAAATCGAGGATAAGTTCAATTCCCTCGTAGGTCCCATCTTGAGCAAGGTAAGAATAAATAACTACATCAAAAAAATGAAAATATTAGAAAAAGTCTCTGATATCAATGAATTAACTGCCATACTTGGCTAATGAATGACCCTGCAGCAAGCTGCGGGGACTGATCAAGTTAGTCGAGGACGGTCTTGATGTTGCTTTTAACAGGAAAAAGAAAAGGGGCGCAGTATGTATGTTACATGTAATTTAACAAGGAGGGAATCAAAATGAAAAGCGGGCTGATGTGTTTTGTTTTAGTTGGTTGTATTCTATTGGGAATGTCCCCTAACTATTCCATCGCTGCGAAACCCGAATTTACTTTACGTTATGCTGGTGACTATCCTATGGGAAACCACATAACAAGGGGGATGGAGTTATTTGCAAAACTCGTGGATGAGAAGTCTAATGGTCGTGTTAAAATTGAAGTCTATCCTGCGTCGCAACTATTTACAGCTAGGGATTACCCTAGAGTATTACCATCAGGGGGGGTGGATATGTGCGAGGTGGTAATCGGCCAATGGAGCGGCCTTGTTCCATCCGTTATGATTTTTGATCTCGCTTTTCATTTTACTGATTGGGCCCATATGTTTAGGGTCCTAGACTCCGAAACAGGTATGATTTTAGCCAATGAGCTAGAAAAAAAGGCTAATGTCAAGGTTTTGTACTGGTTGCAGGATGGCTCATTTGGGTTTGCTTCAAAAGTTCCCCTCAAGAAGCTCGAAGATTTCAAGGGTGTGAGAGTTAGGTCCGTCAATGAAATTGGGTCTGTACTCATTACAGCTTTGGGGGGAGCACCGACCTTCATGGGAGGCGGAGAGGTGTACATGGCTCTTCAGAGAGGCACTGTCGATGCGGGTATGTCCTCCGTAAGCTCATTCTATACAAGGAAATACTATGAGGTCACTAAGTATCTCTCCGGGGTTGGTGCGGAGTACGGAATGGACGCATGCTTAATAAACCTTGATAGATGGAATAGTCTTCCACCAGACGTGAAACAAATATTACAGAGTGCTGGAAAGGAAACAGTAGTTTGGGCTCGGCAGGAAGCAGTAAAAATTGATACAGACTACCAACAGCTGCTGAAGGATAAAGGTATGGACGTATACAATTTGCCAAAGGATGAACAGGCAAGATGGAAAAAAGCTAGTAAACCTGTTGAGGATTATATCGTTAAGAGATGTGGCGATTTAGGGCCGAAGTTAATGGAGGCAATTGAAAAAGTTCGATAGGATTTTTTCAAATCTAAAATGAAACCCCACTATCGTTTTAGACGATCGGGGCAGGAAAGCATTGTAGGCGGGGGATACACAGGCATGGGGAATCCTGAGTGATTTCTACAAGGTCATTCAGGATTCCCCTAAACATTCGTTGGATCTGCCTTTTTAAGAGAACCTCCTAAATGGAGACGAGGCGATTTAAGAGAGCGTCATCCAAGCTGCCTCTATGGTTTACTTCGGCGTCCAACCGCGGGACTTCACGGCTCCACTTATGGGGCCTCAAAGATCAATAAGATTGTGACGGGGGGGGGTATTGTATATGGAAAGACTATACAACGTTGTCCAGAAAATTAATACAATTACTGGGACTATGAGCGGAGCTTTTATCATGATCATGTGTTTCGTTGTCACATATGAAGTGATCATGCGGTACCTCTTCAAGTCTCCTACAACGTGGGTATTAGAAATAAGTATTTATCTTAACATCGCATGCATCATTTTTGCAAGTAGCCTCGCAATGCAAGAAAAAATGCATATTATGGTGGATGTCGTGACCAGACGTTTTTCTCGTCACAATCAATGTCTTCTTGAAATCATTTGTCTCAGCTTTTCATTTATTTTTTGTCTTATTATGGGCTGGAAAGGAATAATGATGTTGATCCGATCCGTCGGAATGAGAGAAGTATCTGCTACAACATTGCATGTACCCATGGCCGTCCCCTATAGTCTTGTTCCTATTGCAATGATATTGCTCCTGCTGGAGTTGTTCTGTCAGATTACGAAGACGATTTCGGAATTCAGAAATTTTAGCATGGGAAAAGAAAAACTTAGGAATTGGTTAGGAAGAAGCGGACCTGCTTTAATTTTCTTGGCTCTGACAGTTATAGGTTTGCTGTTTTTCTTATCCAGAGAATTGGCTTGGATAGGGGTTGTTTTGCTTCTATTTCTTTTTATCTTTGGAGGTATGCCTATTGTCTTCGCCACGGGCCTTATAGGTCTTATTGGTTTTTATGTTTCATTTGGCGGCGGGGCCATTGTTAACCAGGCTCCAGTGATTGCTATAAGTCTTTTAGACAGTTTCGTCATTGCCGCTATACCATTATTTGTCATGCTGGCTATGATTCTCAATATTGGGAAAATAGGCGCTCTTCTTTTTGAAGTAGCCAGCACGTTCTTGAGACATTTCCCGGGAGGGATAGGAGTAGCTACAATGGCATCTATTGCCATCTTTTCTGCAATCTCGGGCTCAACATCTTCCACCGTGGCAACATTTAGCTTGGTCGCTATTCCGGAACTGCTTAGGAGAGGTTATGATAAAAACTTTTCTTACGGTATTGTTGCAACTGGAGCAGTTCTTGATCCATTAATTCCACCGAGTATCCTAATGATTCTGATTGGAGCTATTAGCGGTGATTCCGTTGGAGCGCTCTATTTGGCTGGGGTGTTCCCAGGGATTCTATTGGGACTTCTATTCAGTGGTTATATTGTGGCCCACAGTTGGAAAGATAGGGGCGTTAATAAAATTGAAGCTGCTTCATGGAAAGAGCGTTGGAACGCCGTAAAAGGATCTTTTTGGGGGCTTATGGCACCCGTAGTTATTTTGGGTGGAATATATGCTGGCATTTTTACTCCCACCGAATCGGCAGCCGTTGGTGTGCTTTATAGCCTCTGCGTTTGTCTTTTTGCTTACAGAACTCTCACTTTAATGAAATTTTGGCAAATACTCTTAGATTCAGGAAAACTTAGTTGTATAATCCTTTTTATTTGTATCGGATCCCTATTGTTTGGACAAGTGGTGCTGATGCTCAGACTTCCGAATGACCTTTTGGAATATTTAGGTCACCTTGCCATTTCTCCGATGATTATTCTCGTGTTAGTTCTCTTTGTCATTTTAATCTTAGGGGCATTGATGGATGAAGTGTCTATTCTCTTAATCTGTTGGCCCACCCTCTATTACATTTTCGTCAAGGGTTTTGGTTTTGATCCCATTTGGTTCTCCGTGGTTTTTCTTGTAACCTTAGAAGTCGGTCTGGTGGCTCCCCCTGTTGGAATGAATATCTTCGTTCTCCAAGGAGTGGTAAAGGACGCTAAATTTGATGAGGTGGTGAAGGGAGTGATGCCCTTCTTATACTTGATGCTTGTAGGCATCGTTATTCTCATTATTTTCAAACCTATTTCTACCTGGCTGCCTAGCTTAATGTTCCGTTGGTGACGTAACCCAATGTACGTCGATGAGATTGAGTATAACTGATCTTGAACAATTGCCAAAACATAGGTTCACTTCTGAGTAACTTAATAAAGGTGCTCCTTAATTAAGCGCCCCTCTGGTAAGCGGGGGCGTGGGTCGCTATTATAAAGCATCGCTGTCCGGTTAGGAATTTGCATAGGCGGTTAAGGATTTTGGTCAGCGTAGTTGTTTAGTTTTGGTGAAAAATATTTGCATCCTTGTGAAGATAAGCTCGATGGTTCTTCATCTGTATCCATGAGACAAGGTCAATGAGATCAGGAGCATCAGACTTTTTTATGGGTAACACGGCGCTGATGAGCACCCTAAGCTGCGATAACGTAGCAGCTGGTGCTTTTTCCCACCCCCAGCCGGAGTCTCATGTGCCAGAGGAAAAAATGAGCCAGCATGCATGTAAGCATATGGTGTCGCCACCCGGGAAACTTCCTCCCCTCGTAGTGATCCATCCCCAGATCCGATTTGGCCTCCTGAAAACACTGCTCGATGGCCCAGCGAACCCCCGAAAGCCAGACGAAGTTCTTCAAGTGGGTGGATCTGCCGGCGTTCGAGATGAAGTGGGAATAAACGGTGCCTTCCCCAAGCGTCCTGCGAACGATCAGCTTCGACGCTACCGCAGTACTGCCGGGAAAAGCCTAAGGAGAAGGAATCATGATGTCATATATGAACAAGCTTGCTGAAATGGGTGAAGAGGAAATTCGAGAGTTAACCAAAAAATATGTTGTATTACCGTGTGCCGCTCAGGCTGAGCAGATGCCGATAGTTATTAAACGAGCGGAGGGTTGCTATTTTTGGGATGCGAAAGACAAAAAATATTTAGATTTTTGGTCTCAGGCGGCGGTTATCAATGCGGGCTTCAAGAATAAAACGATTATCGACGCGATTAAAGCACAGCTGGATATTTTCCCTTTTGTCACGGAGAGTGCTACAACAGGAGTAAAAGCGGAATATTGTAAATTGATAGCAGAATTAACCCCGAAGAACCTGGTTAAAACATTCATGGTATGCAGTGGGGCAGATGCAGTTGAAAATTCCATTAAAATAGCCAGAACATATTCGAAAAAGATGAAAATAATGGCCCGCTATCGTTCCTATCATGGATTGACATATGGCGCGGTTTCGCTTACGGGAGATGCCAGACGACCACCGGTTGAGCCCGGAATTCCAGGTGTTATTAGAGCATTTCTTCCATATTGCTATCGGTGTCCATTTGGTCATCAATATCCGGAATGTAATCTTGAATGTGCGGAAAATGTCAGAGACGTACTTTTATATGAAAATCCAGATACTGTAGCGGCGATGATCGTTGAAACGATTACCGGAAGCAACGGAATTATAATTCCACCTCCTGAATATTTCCCCAAATTAGTTGAGATATTGAAAGAATATGGTGTGCTGCTTATTTGCGATGAGATATTGGTTGGATGGGGCAGGACGGGCAAGTGGTTCGCGTGTGAACATTGGAATTTGGAACCAGATATTTTATTGGCGGGTAAGGGCACTGCATCCGGCTATCTACCTTTAGCTCTGACCATCATATCCAAAGCGATTTCCGATTATTTCGATCAGAAAATCATATATGTTGATTCAACTTTTTCAGGTCACCCATTGGCGGCTGCGGCCGGGATAGGAACGATTAAAGCCTACAAAGATCAGGATCTTGTTGGAAATTCAGAGAGATTGGGGGGAATTTTAATAAATAAATTGTTGGCAATGAAGGATAATCATCCATGTATTGGAGACGCTCGCGGATTAGGTCTATGCGCGGCGGTGGAATTGGTGAAGGATAAAAAAACAAAAGAGCCGATTATTCCTTGGTTTACCAAAGAATTCATTAGTGCAGAGGGGATAATGACTACTCTAAAGAATGAAATGTTAAAGCGTGGCCTTTTCCCGTCTGTGCGACGCAATATTATTGCGATTGAACCCCCGTTATGTATTACTGAAGCTGAGTTAATGGAGGGATTGGATACTGTAAATGAGGTTTTATATATTGCAGATGCATCCATTCGTTAAAAGATCAATTTGTCGGATCGGAGAGGATGATAACGCTGTCACAATAGTGCTGAAGTGAGCATGGTTTATCCTTTGACAGCGCTGTGCGTACTATAAAACGACAGAAAGGGGCAAGCTAAATGTATAAATCCATCAATGAAATTAGAGAATTTATGGATAAAATGGGAATCCCGGGGAGAGATCTTTGGGAACTGCCGGCGTCAACAAAAACATTTCCCGATGGTGCGCATTATCGAATAGAAATTGCGGGTGTTGAACGAGCGACTACGATGGAGGCGATGATCAATGAGGCACAAAAAAGAAAAATAGCCATTCACAGGGCAATTGCCACAGTGGGAGGTGCCACTTATTGTGATTATGAAGAATTACGAGATATGGCTCAAATGGCGCGGGATGAGCAAATAGAAGTGATCGTGACGATTGGTCCCCGTAAGGGTTGGGATGCCGGCTCGAAGGAGGCATCCACCCAGGAAGGTTGCATGCAAGGTTATAGGTTAAGGGGGTCTGACAATATTTCCTACTGGATTGCTGACATGATGAGAAATATCAAAGCAGGATTTCGTGGTTTTCTGGTTTATGACGAAGGGGTGCTGTTCATTTTAAATAAAATGAGAGAAGAGGGATTTATTCCCAGAGAAACGGTTTTTAAATTCTCCGTATTCGGTGCCTACGGCAGTGCAGCAGGGGCGAAGGTCGTTGAATCCATGGGAGCAAATACCTTAAATCCTTTGTCGGATGTATCTCTGCCTATTTTAGCGGCTATACGCAGGGCCGTGAAGATGCCTCTGGATATCTATATATTGATCGTTGATTCTTTTGGTGGAATGTTCAGGGCTTATGAGGCTCCGGAAATTGCACGTGTGGCATCACCCTGTTACTTCAAATTCGAACCGGGAACCTCAGAAGGAGATATTTACAAACCATGGGTAACTGAAAGTTGGCATCAAGAATTCATGCGGCAGAAAGTAAAAATGGCGTCAATTGTATTGGAAATTATGGATGAGCATGCGCCCAAATTGAAAAGATCGCCACAGGGGCCTGCTGATTTGATTCTTCCCCAACCTTAAAGTGTGAACCTCCCTTTAACGCAAATATAATGACAGAAAGGAGCTTTCGCTATGGCAAAAGAAACATACATCATTGCTGTCATCCCAGGAGATGGAACTGGCCCAGAATTGGTAGATCAGGGAATAAAAGTTATTGAATCTGTCCAAAAAGTGATACCGGATCTCAAATTTATATTTAATAAGCTGGAAATGAGTTCGGATCTGTATAGGCGTACCGGTGTTGTATGCCCACCAGAGGAATTTGATGCATGCAGAGAGGCAGATGCAATATATAAAGGTCCTATCGGGCTTCTAGATGTCAGATATCCCGACGGAACAGAATTAAACGTTGATATAATGCTTAGATTTGGGCTTGATATGTACGCGAACATCAGGCCCATTAAACTCCGTCCCGGGAGCTCTTCAGTGCTTCGTGACAGGACAGCGGGTGATATAGATTATGTGGTTGTCAGAGAAAATTCTGAGGGTATCTATGCGTCTTGGGCTGGGGACATCGCAAAAACAAAAAGAGCACAGGCAAGCGGGATAATTCTGCGTGATGAAGTGGCCGTTGACAATGTTATAATCACTCGTAAGGGGACTGAGCGAATTGTTCGATACGCCTTTGAGTTGGCCCGCAAGAGAAACGGAGCCCCAGTTGACGGCAAGAAAAGGGTCACATGCGTAGATAAGTCAAATGTCCTAAAAAGTTATGCTTTCTTTAGAAAAGTATTTGACGACGTAGCCTTGGAGTATACGGATATTCATACAGACTACGCCTATATAGATGCCATGACACAATGGATGGTCAGGACGCCTGAATGGTTTGATGTTGTCGTTGTTGAAAATATGTTTGGAGATATTATAACAGATCTTGGCGCCGCTACCGTTGGCAGTGTTGGGCTTGGTTCTTCGGCGAACATAGGGGTGAATAATGCCATGTTTGAGCCAATACATGGTAGTTCGCCAAAATATGCAGGGAAAAGTATTGCAAATCCTATAGGTCAGATTCTATCGGGACAGATGATGTTGGAATGGTTAGGCGAACGACATGACGACGACAAAGCCAGACAGGGAGCCAAAATGATCGAAAGGGCAGTCGAAATACTTTTAGTTGAAGGAAAAGTTTTGACCCCCGATCTCGGTGGTAGTGCCAAGACCTACGAAGTTGGAGATGCTATTGCACAAAAGATAAGGAATATGAATTAGATATACAGGCGTCCTTCCTATGCCTTCACCTATCCCACGGGTGGGCGTGCGGGCATATAGAACGACGCACAGGGGTTTGCATTGCTCTGTCTCCACATCTGTTCAGATTTTAACGGGGCGGATATTGGGGGAGGGCTTTTTGCCAAATTGGGGAGGTGGTAAATGGGAAAGAATTTGGCCAACAAATTATTGGAAAGACACTCAGCTGTTCTTCCTATAAAGCAAGGAAAGGAAGTTCCGATACAAATAACCCAAGTGATCGCACCTGATGATGATGTGCTTGTCTCCTTTCTACAATTTGAATCCATGGGGATTCCCCGGGTCAAAACAAAACTTGCCGTGTGCTACATGGATCATAATACCCTGCAGATGGGTCATGAGAGTGCAAACGACCAAGCCTTTTTTAGGACTTTCGGCGCCAAATACGGCATGCATGTCACTAAACCTGGAACAGGAATTTGTCATCAAGTTCATCTTGAACGATTTGCCGTTCCAGGTGAAAGTTTGTTAGGTGCTGATAGCCATACGCCAACGGCTGGAGCCTTGGGAATGTTGGCCATTGGTGCAGGCGGTCTTGACATGGCTTCAATTATGGCCGGGAGTCAATATTATCTTAACATCCCGCAAGTAATGCTTATTAGACTCAAGGGAAAATTGCCACCTTATACATCGGCGAAAGATATCGCCCTTGAGGTAATGCGACGTCTGGGGGTTCGCGGCGGTGGAGGCAAAATCATTGAGTATGGTGGCCCGGGGGTAAAGACCCTATCAGTTCCGGAAAGAGCGACGATAGCGAATTTAGGAACCGAAGCAGGTGCTGTTTCGTCAATCTTTCCAAGCGATCAAAACACCCTGAAGTTTCTAAAATTACATGGCCGGGGCGATGTCTGGAAAGAATTGAAAGCAGACGTGGATGCTTATTATGACGAAACAATGGAGATAGATTTGTCAGCTATCGTACCCTTGGTAGCCAAACCGGACTCTCCGGGAAATGTTTGCTCTGTATCTGAGGTGCAGGGATTAAAAGTGGATCAGGTGGTAATTGGGGGGTGTGCAAATTCCTCAGTTCGTGACCTAACGGTAGTGGCTGAAATTCTGAAGGGGAAAAAGATTCCCCCAGCAGTATCTACGGTAATATCGCCCGGTTCACGACGGGTTCTATATCTTTTAGAAAGAGCAGGTGTCATAGCCGAGATGATCAGATCAGGTGTTAGGGTACTGGAACCGGCCTGCGGTCCCTGTATCGGTTTAGGTCAAACTCCCCCCTCCGGTGGTGTTACGTTAAGAACCTATAACAGAAATTTTAAGGGTCGCTGTGGAACGCCTGATGCAAAAATATATTTAGTCAGCCCTGAAACGGCTGCAGTTTCTGCTCTATCCGGTGAAATTACGGACCCGAGAACATTTAAAGTGCAATATCAAATTCAAGTTTCAGAAAACATAGGTGAAGCAGTCGATTTGTATGAAGACATGATTTTATTGCCGGATGAAAGCCCCGAGGGAATAGAAATTATAAAGGGGCCCAATATCTGTAATGTAGAACTTCCCTGCGCCATTAAGGACAATTTTCAAGGGGAAGTTCTAATAAAAGCAGGAAATGACATTACCACGGATCAAATTATCGCTGCGGGCGCCAAGGGAGTTCCTTTGAGATCCAATATCCCTGAGCTATCCAATCTTGTTTTTGAAAGTGTTGATCCGGCGTTTGCTAAGCGAGCCAAGAAACTGACAACATACGCGGGAGTGATCGTTGCCGGTGATAACTATGGTCAAGGATCGGCAAGAGATCACGCAGCCTTATGTCCTCGATATCTGGGAATCCAAGTGGTGCTCGCGAAGTCATTTGCCAGAATTCACATTAGCAATTTAATCAATTTTGGAATTCTTCCTCTTCAAATGAATGGTGAAGACTACGATAAAACTGAGGAGGGGGACGTTTTAATTTTCGAGGGGATAAGGAAAGTATCTCCTGAAACAACTTCTTTTAACATCAAGAATATAACCAAAGGATATGAATTAACGGCAAAATCGAGCATGTCCACGCGGCAAAAGACTATTGTGCTTGAGGGGGGATTGCTGAATCTTGTCAAAAAAGAGAATGCTATGTGCTCGGCAAGCGATAGTGATAAATAATGTTGGAGTAGATTGATGTTTGATATTTATCGGAAAATCATTTCCGAACTAGAAAATTTTCAGTTTGTATTTACTCTTTACGAACATGAGTCTGTTGCGACATCAATCCAAGCGGCTCAAGTACGAAATACTCCTCTTGAATGGGGTGCAAAGTCAATCATAATGTACGCAGACGGCAAGCCGATCATGGTGGTAGTACCCGGCAATACAAAAATTGATACCAAAGCCTTGAAACAGTTCATAAATGCTAAAGATTTGAGAATGGCGACATCTGCGGAAGTTTTACAGGTTACATCGTTGCCAATTGGTGCTGTACCGCCGTTTGGCCACTATTTTTCCATACCACTCTATATGGATACAGAAATTCAGAGAAATGCTCAGGTGGTTTTTAACGCCGGACTTCGTAATAAATCCATTAAAATGAAAGAAATGGACTACGAAAAAATGTCGAAACCCATAAGAGGTAAATTTTCAAGGCCCATTAGTTAACTTACATCGTTCTATTATTATGGTTTACCTTGGTGTGCGCGTCATTTCATTTGAATATAAAAATATAATAGAAAATAAAAACAGTAAAATGAGGAGATGCTTTAATGAGCAAAACACCTAAGACAAGGAGCTACGGAAAGCATTTTACGGTAAATGATCGTGGTCATCTGCAGGTAGAGAAGCGTGACTTGGTCGAAATAGCAAAAACATATGGAACACCGTTATTCGTCTATTCAGAAAATACAATTCGAGAAAACTACCAGCGAATAAAGAAAGCTTTTGAGGCTGAGTACCCTGATGTAGTAATACATTTCGCCTGTAAGACCAATGATATTCTCGCCTTTATAAAAGTCCTTCAACGGGAAGGAAGTGGATTAGACGTGAATGGGCCCGGGGAGTTACACAAGGGCTTGTTGGCAGGGATTTCTCCGGAAAAGATCGTTTTCAACGGTAACAATAAGCAAACCGACGAACTCCGGGTAGCCGTTGAAACAGGCATAGGAATTAATGTCGATTCGATAGATGAACTGGAACTACTAAACGAAGTTTCAATCAGCATGCATAAGAGAGCAAATGTTAATCTCCGCATAGCCATAGCACCTGAAGAATGGGCAAAATTCTATCTTGCTGATTATAAAAAAGATTTGCGATCCCACAGATTGGTTGGAAAATTCGGCATCGATTATAAAGAAATAGTTGAAGTATCTAAAAAAGCGAAAGAAATGAAAGGTATAAGGCTACAGGGTCTCCACAATCATATGAAGAGCCAAAATGAAGATATTTATATGTTCAAATCACAAATAGACGAGATGGTTAACCTAATGGTACTTGTGAAAGATAAAACAGGGATTGAATTTGAATATCTTGATTTGGGTGGAGGGTATCCAATTGCCCGTGATGAAGGTTACGGACCCAAAAAAGTTACCACAGTTCCATCAATAGAGGAATATGCAAAGACAATGGGGAGGACTCTAATAAAGAAGCTAAAAGAGCGGGGTCTCAGATTACCCAAGTTAGGTCTTGAACCGGGTAGGTACATAAGTGGAAACACGGGGATCCTGTTGACGGAAGTGGGTAATATTAAGAAAATCCTTAGTGGAAAAACCATGGTATCTCTGAATGCGTCTACAATGAATCTCCTATGGATTTTAACGACAAAATGGTATTATCACCCTGTAGTTGTGAATAAGGCCGATGCTGAATGCACAGAAACGGTAAAGCTGGCTGGTCCGCTATGTTGGGGGATTGACTGGTTTGCGAGTGATGATTATACGGGATACGATGTGGTTCTACCTCCTGTAAAAAGAGGCGATCTGATTGGTTTCTTAGATGCTGGTGCCTATGCACAGAACATGTCGAACAGTTTCAATGGTTTCCCGCGGCCTGGAGGGGTATTGGTAAATGGGGATCAATGTGACGTCATTAGAGTTCCAGAAACAGTGAACGATTTGACATGTATGGATAAGGTGCCTCCAAGGCTTCTTGTGTAGAAACGAGAATTCGGCAGAACGCCATAGGTCTTTTGTCTGCCCGTAAGCTACGGCCCTCATCAGTAATAAAATCAGAAAAGGAGGGCCCCGCAATACCCAATACGAAAACGCTTTCAAATACGAAGGAGAGGAATACATCATGGCCAAGAAGAAACTGACACGGATCGATCTCCAGCAGATGAAAGAGGAGAAGGAAATCATCGTCTGGCTGACGTCGTACGATTACTGGACGGCGAAGTTCGCCGAAGAGGCCGGGATGGACATGATCCTGGTCGGGGATTCCCTTGGGATGTGCGTCTACGGCTACGAGGGGACGGTGCCGGTGACGATGGACCAGTGCATCTACCACAGCGAGGCGGTCCAGCGTGCCGCCCCAAACACCTTCATCATCAGCGACATGCCCTTCCTCTCCTACCAGGTGAGCGTGGAGGAGGCCGTACGCAACGCCGGGCGCTTCTACAAGGAGGCGCGCGTCGATGCGATCAAGCTCGAGGGCGGCCGCAGGATGTGCGCCCAGATCCGGGCGATCGTGGATGCCGGGATGCTGGTGATGGGTCATATCGGCCTGACCCCCCAGAGTTCCGGCCAGCTTGGCGGGTTCAAAGCGCAGGGACGCACGGCCGAGACGGCGATGGAACTGATCGAGGACGCCCGGGCGATTCAGACGGCGGGGGCCTTCTCGCTCCTGGTCGAGGCGGTGCCGCCCGAGGTCTGCCGGATCATGCGCGATGAGCTGAAGATCCCGGTCTACAGCATCGGGGCGGGGATCGACGCCGACGGACAGCTGATGATCTGCAGCGACGTTCTGGGGGTCTTCCAGGCCTTCACGCCGAAGTTTGTCAAGAAGTACGAGAACATCGCGGACAAGACGGTCAAGGCCTTCACCGAGTATGTGCAGGATGTCCGGAGCCGCGAATTCCCGAAGCCGGAGCACACGTACAAAATGGTAGAGGGCGAGCTCCCCAAGCTGGAGAAGCTCTTGAAGGGTTAGTCTGCAAAATGGGTGGTATTTCGGGCAGCTTCATGTCAGAACTCGCCCTTGTGAACCACAAGCACCCCTACCCCGGGCGAGGTCACTGGGCTGTATCGGATGTGATCGGTGATCCACTCGACTACATCACCTGTCCCACGGTACCCGATACGTCGACTTTCGATGATGCGCGAAGGACGGCTACGTGGCTACTGTCGCGTCTGCAGGTAGTGTCAAGAGTCTTTCGCTTTTATTTCGGCAGTGCGCTTTCAAGGTGGTTTAAATAGCCTCCGCTATCTCTAGAGCCTTATCGAGATCCTGTTCACGCAGTAGCTCCATGTTCAGGTATTTTTTCATACCCCATCGCGTCCCGGCCACATGGCGGAGCCGAGCAGCGCACAACATCAGCGCCGAGTGACTGTCGGGGAAAGCGCCCACAACCCTCGTGCGTCAACGGATTTCCCGCATGATCCGCTCCAGGGCATTGTTCGTCCTGATCCTGACCCGATGCTCGCGGGGGAAGTCATAGTACGTGAACGTCTCCAAGATGGATTGATGGATCTTTTTCGCTGCTTCTCTGAGTTTCAATCCTTCCAGTTTGAGGCAGACTGCCTCCGATTTTTCAATCGCTGCCGCCCGATCCTCCGAGGCATGAATCGCCTTGAGCATCGTCGCGATTTCCAACATCCTCTTCGTCGGCATAACACTCAAAACGTTCCGGTAGAAATGAACGATGCAGCGTTGCCATTTCACCTCGGGATAGAACTCTCCCAGTGACTCTACCAGACCCATGCAGGTGTCGGTAATGAAAAGCCGAACGCCTTCGAGACCGCGCTCCTTCAAATGATGCAAAAAGTTCGACCAGCCCGTCTTGTCCTCTTTGGCCCCCTCGCAGACGCCCAGAATCCGACGATATCCTTCACGGTTCACTCCAATGGCCATCAGTACCGAAACATTGCTGACTTCACCGGCCCAAGACCTCTTCAGAACAATCCCGTCCAGATAAACATAAGGAACATCTTCTTCGATAGGCCGGTTCCGCCACTCCTCGATCTTCTCGTAGACCTTCTTATTTGGATGACTTTTTCCCGCTCCGGTGTACAATCCTTTCTCACGGCAGTGTCCTCCTTTCAAAATTTGAACCTACGTTTGGCGACGCAGTTCTTATCTCGAAAGAACACTGCCGTGCTATTTATAAAAGCGAAAGATATTTTACGTTATACAGTTTTTGCAATGGTTTGGCCTGTCGTGGAGAGGTCCCGGGAATGGGCGGTATCGGCTCTGGATCGGGATTTATAAGGTTTCGGAATGCATGACGGTTTTCGCAGATGGGGGCGTAAGAACAGGGGAAGATGTACTAAAGTACCTTGCCTTGGGAGCGAATGCCGTCCTCGTTGGCCGCCCCTCCTCATTGCGGCAGCGGGAGGCGGAGCGGAAGCCGTTGGGAAAACCCTCGTGGAGATGGCGAAAGAGCTCCGTCTTGCCATGGTGCTGCTTACAGGTTGTCAGTCCCTGAATGAGATAGGGAGCCATATCCTGGTCCGCAAGTCATAGAAAGGCGAGGAAAGTCCTTTTCCTGCACGTCAGGTCCTGACTGCATTTCATCTTTTCCTTCAGGATTCATGAAAATTCCTGATGATCAGGTAAGTCAGTATCACGACGACTACAGAACCCCGCGTGCTCTTTTCATTCCTCATGAAGACCGGCAGGACTTCTACGAGATCCGTTAGTTATCAGATATCACTAATGAAACGTACATTATAGCAGGAGTTTTTCCGCGGGCGAGGAGACTTTTTAAGGCTCCGTCAGGAACTTGTTTCCGGGTGGCCTTACGCTTTTGCCTCGAGTTGTACATCAGGCGGCCGGGCGGGGGCGCCTGATGTAGCTCTGCCAGAGGCGCACCAGCCGGACGATCACAATGGCCATCACGAGACGGGGGACGTAGAGCCAGAAGGGGTGGATTCCCAGCGGCAAAAAAAGGGGCGGGTCTTCGATCATCGAGTGGTTCATCCCGATGGAGAGGTGGAGGAGCTCCAGATCGTCCCGGCTCAGGTGGCCGCTTTTGGCCTCCGCCACGATGATTGCCCCGCCGTAGGAGAGGCCGAAGATGACCGCGGTCATCCAGAGGAATCCGACCTTCTGATCGAGGCCCATGACCCGGAGGAACGGCCCGAGGGCACGGACGAAGGGGTGGATCATTCCGAAGGCCTTGAGGAGTTCGAGGAGGGTGAGCAGGGTCATGATGATGAAGAAGATCTTGGCCATGAGCCGGAAGGTCGTCCACGCCCAGTGCCGGATCATCTCCAGGAAGGCCGGGCTGACCGGCAGGGCGCCATCGGCGGCGGCGTGCATGACCGTGGAGCTTCCGACCCAGGGAACCATCAGCAGGACCGTGACGACGGCAGCCCCGATGCGCACCAGTGTGGCCTTCAGGGGGTGGATTCCCGACTGCCCCTGGATGATCCCCTCCTGGATCAGGCCGTGGGCCGTCATGATGAAGACGGCCATGAGCGTCATCTGGGGCGCGCTGAAGGGGAAGACGATCATCGCGGCAATTCCGCCGTAGGCGGAACTCAGCATGCCGATGATAAGCGGCAGGGCGGCTTCCGGCGGGAGGTCGAGCCACCCCATCAGGGGCTTGAGGAGGAATTCGAGGTGGCGAAGGAGGCCGCTCCAGTCGAGGATCGCCGTGAAGAGCGAGATCGGGATGATGATCTTCATTATCCAGACGAATCCGTACCAGCCCTTCTTCAGGCCGGCGATGGTTCCCTCTTTCAGCCGTGTTCGGAATGCATTTTCCCCGACCATTTTCCCCCCGATATCCTCCTTCCGCATGCAGATTGTCCATGGTGGCCGAACCCTCCGGCCTTGATGGAATCTCCTTATCAGATCGGGGACGGATAAGAAAAGGATTTATGATTGCCCTTTGCGGAAATGGAACAGATATGCTACTAAATTTAACAATTGAATCGCTCCGCAGCAAGCTGCGGAGAATCTTCGATCCTTAAGCGGAACAAACCCTTTCGTTTTTGCTCGCACCCCCCGCGGAAAGCCGCGGGGGGTGCGCTCGCGGACGGATTCACGACAGGATCCGGCGTCTCGGGGGAATTGGGATGAAGCTGACGATCTACCGCAAGCTGTTGTTGAGCTATCTCGCGATGGCCTTCCTGACCGTGCTCGCCAGCGCCTACGCCATCTTCAGCCTCCAGCAGCTCAACGACCTCGCCTACCGGATCATCAATGAGGATTTCGCCGTGGTCGATCAGGGCAAGAGCCTGCTGGACGCCCTGATTGCCCGGGAGAGCGCCGAGAAGCGCTACCTCATCCTCCGGGATCCCACACTTGAAGAGATCTACTGGTCGCGGAGCCGGGAATTCAGCCGTATCCTCGCGCAGATGCAGAAGAGCCGGTTTTCCGGTATCGAAACGACGATTTCCCGGCTTGCCCTCCTCCACGGCCAGTACGAAACGCTCTTCTCCCGGGAGGTCGGTCTTGTCCGGGGGAATCAGACCGAAGAAGCCCATGTTCTTTCTGAAGGGCCGGGGAGAAAGGCGATCGACGAGATGGCCCAACTCATCCGCGCCGTCCAGAAGAAGGCGGAAGGGGATATTGATGCGCGGATGAACCGGATCAAGGAACAGGGTCTCCGGGCTTCCCGCCTGACCGTCGTGTTGAGCCTGGTCAGCCTCGTGGTGGGGGTCCTGCTCGTCATGCTGGTTACCTACAACATCTCCCGCCCGCTCCGGAGACTCGAAAAGGCGACCGCCGTGATTGCGGAGGGAAAGTTCGACTACGATTTCCGCCTGGACCGCGACGATGAAATCGGAAGCCTGGCCCACGCCTTCAGCGTGATGGCACAGCGCCTCAAGGTTCTGGAGGAGCGGAACCTCGACGCCAGCCCGCTCACCGGGCTTCCGGGGAACCTGGCGATCGAGCGGGAGCTCGGACGGCGCCTTCAGGCGAAAACCCCCGTCTCACTATGCCATGTGGACCTGGACAATTTCAAGCCGTTTGCCGATCAATATGGTTATGCCTGGGGCAGCGAGGTGATCAAGGAGGTCGCCCTGCTTCTGATTGCCGAGCTGAAGGAGGTGGGGGCGAAGGAGGATTTTGTCGGCCATATCGGCGGCGACGATTTCGTGATCATCTCCGTGCCGCCGCGGGCGGAGGTGATCTGCCACCGGATCGTGGCCGGCTTCGACGGGCGGATCCGGAAGTTCTACACGGAAAAGGACCGGGAGCAGGGGTTTTTCAGCGGAAAGGACCGGAAGGGGGTCCCGCAGAAATTCCCGCTGATCAGCGTGACGATCGCGATCGTTACGGATGACGGCGCCCGTTTCCAGAACCCTCTCGCGATGGCCGAGGCGGCGGCGGAGCTCAAGGAGTATGCCAAAACCCTCCCCGGCAGCAACTATGTGACGGAACAGGACGTGCGCAAGACATGAAACGAAGCATTTTCTTCTGGCTGGCTGCGGCGCTCCTCCTGGCGGGGTGTGCCGCGGCGCCGAGGACGATTGAGAAAAAGGATGTCGCGGCGCCGGCCGTAAAAGCGGCGGAGGAGACGCCGGCTGCGCCGGAAAAGCCACCGCGCCTGTTCGAGGACCGCGAACTTCTCCTGGACGGGATTAAGCTTTTCAACCTTCCGGATCGGCCGGAGCCGTCACAGGCCCGCTCGGTCTTCATCTCCCTCATCCAGCTTTATCCGCAGAGCCGGTGGCGTCCGGTGGCGGAGGCCTTCATCCGTCTGATCGACGAGAGGGATGCCTTCCGGGAGGCGAGCCGCCAGGACCATCTCCTGACGGACAAGGTCAAGGCGGAAAAGGCGAAGACGCTGCAGGAAAACGAAGCCCTCAGGAAGACGGTACGGGAACTGACGGAGAGGCTCCAAAAGGAGACAACAGCGCTCGCGCAGGAGAATGAACAGCTTAAACAGGACATCCAGCGGCTGAAGGCCCTTGAGATCGAGCTCGAAAAACGGGAGCGGATGCTCCGCTGATTACGGGGATTTCAGTCGCCCCGCAGCATCCGGATTTTTTATGAAGCCGTCAGGTATTCCCGGGCCATCTGGATCCCCAGAGCCGTCTTGGCGTCGATGATCTGTTTCTCGCGGATCATCTGCCGGGCCTCCGCGAAAGAGGCCGTCATCACCCGGATGTACTCGTCCTCGTCGGCCGGAAGCGAGGCCGGATGGAGATCGAGGGCGAGGTAAAAATACATGTATTCGTTGCAGTATCCCGGGACGAGATACCCTTCGAACAGCCTGATTAAGCGTCCCGCCTGAAAACCGACCTCCTCGGCCAGTTCCCGCTGGACGCACGCCTCGACCTCTTCGCCCTCCCGGTCCATGTTCCCGGCGGGGATCTCCACGATGATCCCTCCCGCCGCCTGACGGTACTGGCGGATAAGGACAAGCCTGCCTTCCGGATTCACGGGGACGACAGCGATGCAGGGCCGGTGGTCGATCCAGCTCTGCTTGAAAATCCTGCCGTCGGGAAGCCGTACGTCTCCCTCATAGACATCGAAGACGCGGCAGTGATAGATGAGTTTACGGTTGAGCTCTCCTGCGGACATGATGGTTTTCTTCAGCAATTCCCCTTAAATCAATTGGTCTTCATGATGGCGACGAGGTGCTGTTCGATGGTCTCCTTCGGCAGTGCGCCGACCAGGCTGTTGACCAGTTTCCCGTCCTTGAACAGGAGCATCGTCGGGATGTTGTGGACGTCGTAACGTGACGCCGTCAGCGGATTTTCATCCACGTTGAGCTTGGCGATCCGGACGCCGCCGGCGTACTTGGAGGCCAGTTCGTCGAGGATCGGCGCCACCGTGCGGCAGGGGCCGCACCAGGGCGCCCAGCAGTCGACGAGGACCGAACCGGGGGCGGAGAGCACCTCGCGGCTGAAGGTGCCGTCGGTCACCTCGACGGGACGCCCCTGATCGCTCGTGACGACCAGAATGGTGCCGCACTTGCCGCAGAGGGGCTTTTCGTTGAGGCGGTTTTCGGGCATGCGGTTCTTCGTGCCGCAGTGCAGACAGCGGATGATCATTTCGTCCAGCGTGCCGCCGCATTTGCCGCAGAGGGGCCGGTCGTGGAGCCTTTTCTGCGGGATGCGGTTTTTCGTGCCGCAGTTGAGGCAGCGAATCACCATCTGTTCGTTTTTCATATAGCCACCTTCACGGCGACGGGTTTCAAAACCCGTATCAGTTCCGCCGGCGACATCTCGGCGAGCAGCCCCCGGCCGCCGGCGTTGATCAGGATCCGGGGCAGATCGGCGATGCCCTCCTCCATGAAAATCCGGAGGATTTTTTTCGTTCCGAACGGGGAGGTGCCTCCCACATGATAGCCGGTATGCTTCTCCGCGACATGGGGATCGCAGGGGGTCACGGCCTTGACCCCGAGGAGCCGGGCCAGGGATTTCGTAGAGACCTGCCGATCCCCGTACATCAGGATGACGAGGGGCTCTCCCCGGTCGTCCTCCATGACGAGGGTCTTGATCACGAGGTGCTCTTCCACCCCCAGTTCCCGCGCCGACACCCGTGTGCCGCCGTGCTCTTCGTAGCGGTAGGGGCGCAGCGTGAATGCCATCCCGTTTTTCTTCATGAAGAGGATGGCGGGGGTGACCGGTATCCGCTCCTTGGCCATGTTTCCCCTTTCAATGAGACCGATTTTCTTACACCCGTAGTATAACCATGAAAACACGGAAGGTCAATGACCTGTCGGAAATGGTTTACAGGGGAAGGCCGCGCAGGGATTACCGGGGTTCCGGCTGAGCCTCGGGATACGCGGGGTTTCATCCCCGGGGATGGCCGGCAGCGGGATGCGTCGCGGTTCCGTTTGTGGAAAATCCACGCATTCCCTGCGGATGTGGTGAATCAGCCGGCCGGTGTGACGGAACAGGCGATCCGACGGTCCGCCTTGGAAAAGGGCAACCCTTCGATCTCGTCCCCGCCGGCCCACCGCCACGGCGGACCGGCGGGGGATCCCTCCCGCAGGGTGCAGGAAAATGCGGTAAGCGTGATGCGGAAATGGGTGTAGGCGTGTTTTACCGCAGCTAGCGGCGAGCCGACGCCGATCCCGAGGCCCAACTCGTCCCGAACGATACGCATGAGACCCTCTTCCCGCCCTTCTGGTGGATTCAGGATCCCTCCGGGAAATTTCCAGAGCGACCCGAGGAGACCGCGGGACGGCCGCTGGACAATCAGAATCCGCCCTTCTCCATCGCGGATGACGGCGGCGACCACCTCCCGGTGGGGAATGGTCTTTTTCTTCCCCCGGACGGGCAGGCGGTGCGCAAGACCCTGCAACCGAGCCCGGCAGTCGTTTTGAAGAGGGCAGGCGGGGCAGGCCGGGGACTTTGGCGTGCAGCAGACCGCCCCCAGTTCCATGAGGGCCTGGTTGAAACGGCCGGGATCCCGCGTCGGCACGAGGGTCCGGACCAGCTCTTCGATCCTTTCCCGAACCTCCTCGTCATCGACCGATTCCTCGATCGCGTGGAGGCGGCTGATCACGCGGCGGACATTGCCGTCGACGGCGGGAACGGCCCGGCCGAACGCGATGCTGAGGATCGCCCCCGCCGTGTACCGCCCGATCCCCGGCAACCGGATAATCTCCTCCAGCCGTTCGGGGATCCGCCCCCCGAAACGCGCGGCGATTTCCCCGGCCGCCTTATGGAGGTTCCTTACCCGGGCGTAGTACCCTAAATTCTCCCAGGTCTTGAGGACGTCGCCGAGCGGGGCGCGGGCCAGCGACTCAACTGTCGGAAATCTCTCAATAAACCTCCGGTAATAGGGGACGACCGTCTCGACCCGCGTCTGCTGGAGCATGATCTCGGAGATCCAGATCGCATAAGGATCCCGCGTTTCCCGCCAGGGCAGAGGTCGCCGGTGGTCGTCGTACCATCGGGTCAGCCCCCGGCGGATCCGCTGCGGATCGGGGATAATCTTTTTTACCTTCAAATTCCACCGCCTTGAATAAAATCGGATTGCTCCTCCCGCTACGGGAGAGGAAATCCATGCCGGAACCGGTTCTACAACAGACAGGGGAATATTTCAAAAGAAAAGGTGTGTTTCTTAAAGGCGCAACGGCAGGGGAATTGGGCGACGGCTTCGCGGCAGATCTGCCGGCGGGAGGGGTCCGTCCATCACAAGTTGCTTGACAATAAAAGCCTCTCCCATCTATCTTCTGCCTCCATTGTTCAGAAATCGGGGTGCCGGACGACGGCGACACTTTCCCCGAAACGGAGGTGAACCATTTCCATCATCTATCTCATTCGTCACGGCGAAACGGCTTGGAATCGGGACAAGCGGATCCAGGGGCAGACGGACATCCCCCTCCATGAACGGGGAAGGAAACAGGCGGAGGCCCTGGCGGCGCGCCTAACATCCGTCCCCCTGGAACGGATCTATACGAGCGACCTGGGCCGGGCGCTTGAAACCACCGGGATCATCGCCGCCCGTCAGCCGCAGACCGTCCCGGTCCTGCCGATGACGGATCTCCGGGAATGCAATTACGGCCTCTGGGAAGGCTTGACCCGCGAGGAGATCGTAGAACGCTTTGCGGAAGACTGGCAGGCGTGGCTCCGGGGGGGCAGGATCGGGAGCCCCACCGGCGGCGAGGATTTCCTCTCCCTGCAGAAGCGGGCCGGCCGAGTCTTCGACGCGGCGGCAAAGGAGGGGAAAACCATCCTGATTTCCACCCACCGCGGGCCGCTCCGGGCGATCCTTTGTCACGCCCTCGGGCTCGAACCGACCTTCCGGAGCCGTTTCTTCGTGACGAACTGTTCGCTCTCGGCGCTCGAGTGCCACCCGGGGCACCGGCCGCGACTCGTCCTCCTCAACGACACCTCTCACCTGTACGATTCGCCGCTGCTCCCCTTCCTCTCCGGCGAGGCTTCGACCGCATGACCCGATGAAAAGGGGATCACGGATCTTGGATGCCTTCGTGAAAAGCGGTCACCATGCGGACCGGGGCGCTTTTTTAAACGGGAAGATGTTTCCTTGAACGAGTTTTTTTGCTGAAGGATGACGGACCGGCCGTCATCCTCCGGATCAGGGGCGACTGGGGATGGAATCGAAGCGGAAAGGCTAAGCCTGCGGGGGCTCTTCTTCCTTCTTCTTTTTCTTCTTGGGCTTTGCCTCCGGGGGCGGTTCCGGCGCGGCCTTCTTCGCCTTGGGGGTCTCTTCTTTCGGTTTCGCCAGGCGTTCCGCCTTCATCGCGGCGAGGTCCGCCGTCCGCTTCACATTGGCGGCGATCGCCCTCAGACGAACCTGCGTCTGCTTGAGGTTCGCCTTCAATTCCTTGACGAGCACGTCCCGCGCGATCTTCTTCTCGTCCAGTCCCTTTTCGGCAAGAAGGGCCAGGCGCTTCTGCAATTTCGCCTCTAGGGTGGCCTTCTGTTTCAGCCTCGTTTCCTTGCTTTCGGATGCCATCGTTTTCTCCTTTTCGTCTTTCCGTAACCGTTTTATTCACCGCCTCTGCCCTGAGCGGGTTTTTGAAGCGGAGGGATCCTCTTATCAGGATTTCAGCGGAAAATCCAGTTCATTTGACTTCCGTGGCGGGCTCGGCCCCGGGAAGCGTCAAGGGGCAGCCATGAGGGCCAGGGTTTCCGCCCCCTCGATCTTCATCTTTTCCGGGATCTTGTTGGCGGAAACGGCGATCTTAAGTGACCTTCCCCGTCCTGAGAAGATGCTTCTGACACACTTGCTAATTGTCCTTGACGGCATTATATTAATGCCATAAAAAAGGACGCAGATGATCAATCCCTCAGGGAGGTAAATATCGTGGATGCAAAAAGATATGAACTGAATGTCCAGTTGGCGCAGATGCTCAAAGGCGGCGTCATCATGGACGTGACCAATGTGGAGCAGGCAAAAATCGCCGAAGAAGCGGGCGCCGTGGCCGTCATGGCCCTGGAGCGGGTGCCGGCGGATATCCGGCGGGACGGCGGGGTGGCGCGGATGTCCGACCCGGCGATGATCGCGGAGATCAAGAAGGCCGTTTCCATCCCCGTCATGGCAAAGGCCCGGATCGGCCACTTCGTGGAGGCCCAGATCATCGAGGCCCTGAAGATCGACTACATCGATGAAAGCGAGGTCCTGACCCCCGCCGACGAGGAGTGCCACATCGACAAGACAAAATTTGCCATCCCCTTCGTCTGCGGCGCCCGGAACCTCGGGGAGGCTCTACGGAGGGTCGCCGAAGGTGCGGCGATGATCCGCACCAAGGGCGAGGCCGGGACGGGAAACGTTGTCGAGGCCGTCCGCCACATGAGGACGATGAACCGCGAGATCCGCCAGCTCGTGGCGATGCCGGTGGAAGAGGTGACCGGTTTCGCCAAGGTCAACGGCATTCCCTATGAACTGGCCCTTAAGGTCAAGGAACTCGGCCGCCTGCCGGTCGTCAACTTCGCCGCGGGCGGGATCGCGACGCCCGCCGATGCGGCGCTCATGATGCAGCTCGGTTGCGACGGGGTCTTCGTCGGCTCCGGGATCTTCAAATCGGCGACGCCCGCCGTTCGCGCCCGGGCGATCGTCAAGGCAACGGCCTATTTCAACGATCCGGCCAAGGTCCTCGAAGCCTCCATGGGACTTGGCGAGGCGATGCCCGGCCTGGAGATCTCTGCCATCCCCAAGGAACAACTCCTGGCCGGCCGCGGCTGGTAGGGGAGGTCCTCAGGACGGAATCGATGAGCCGCGCTGAATTGAAGCTCCCCATCGCCGCAGGAAGGATGATCGGCGTGCTGGATCTCCAGGGGGACGTGTGCGAACACCTCGATCACCTGGGGCGACTTGGCGTCGCTGGCCGGCCGGTGAAGCAGGCCGAAGACTTCGAAGGGCTGGCCGGCCTCATCCTGCCCGGCGGCGAGAGCACCTGTCTTGCCCGATTGTTGCGCGTCTTCAACATTGATCAGGTCATCATTCGGAAATTCCATGAGGGGGTGAAACTCTGGGGCACCTGCGCAGGGGCG